>JAAYOR010000044.1 GCA_012520235.1 Fretibacterium sp. | reverse complement strand
ATAATCAAAGAAGCAAAAGAACTTCTTTTTGCCCCTTCCTTTCAATATCCCGTATTTTGCTCTTTATCCGGTCCCGGCAAATCCTTAAAATAAGATAGAATAGTGGCCGTTGCTTTAGCGAAGTCTGCGAGGATTTTGACGCATCTTGCTCAGCACGCCCTGATGCGGGGGAAAGAGGCGGAAGCAGCTTAGCCCTTGATGAGATGCCTCGGCTTCCTTTGTTCTCTTTTGATTGAAGATGGCTTTTTTCAAGTTCAGACAGGAATTTAATGCAGAAAGGAAGTGTACGCCTTATGCCTGTTTTTCCAGTTTCACGCGGTCTGGCCGGAAGGGGGCCGATCCTGTGGGGTCTGACACTGTGCCTGACGCTCCTGTTTTTGTGCTCTCTTCCCGCAGCTTCAGCCTCTGCCTCCGAGGTAGCTTTGCCGGACTACCTGGTCTCGGGCTGGGACGCCCTGAGCGGCAAATTACTGGATGCGCTTGCCTTGAGGGACAAACAGGAGACCTTGCCGGACTCGGCTTTCTTTGGACCCGATAAGGCGTCGAACAGCAAGAAGATCAACGGGCTCCTGGATCAGGCTCTCGACATCCTCACCAAGGGGAAGGCCAACGACTTCCGCCGCCGCGCTCTGGACCTGAGGACGGAGATTCCGGCCCTGCGGCTGGAGGCGGACTCGCTGCGAAACCAGCGCATCGGCGCCCCGGAGTCCTCCCGTCTGCCTTGGGTCAAGACCCGCCAGAAGATCGAGGAGCGTCTGAAGGAGCTGGACGGAGAGATTGCGGACAAGGAGCGGGCTCTGGCCGAGCTCAACGGGAGCGTGGCGAGCTCCCTGAAGGATATGGGGCTGGAGTTGAGTGAGAAGCAGGTCGATGTCCTCCTCAGCTCCGTGACGGGCGATGACCTGATGGAGAATGCCGTGGTGTTTGCCAACGTCCGATTTGTGGTCGAAAAACTGGCGGAGCTCTCCCGAGGAGACAGGGACAGTCTGGAGCTCAGCCGACGTTACAGCGGGATGTACCTGATCCTGAACGACATCCTTATCTACACGCAGGAGCAGCTAGTCCGGAAGCTTGATGACCAGTACAAACCCCGGCTCTTGACCATCCAGAAGGAGGCGGAGACGCTGCGCCGCGAGGCCCTTGGCCGAGCGTCTCAGGCCTCATACACCCAGCAGCAGCGCGATTCCTTTGCGCGCAACGCGGAGTCAAACTCTCTGACGATGCAAGTTGCGGGGCTTTACATGGACCTCCTGAACTCACAGCGCAAGAGTCTGGTTGAGAATCTGGTGGGCCTGAAGAAGAACCGGGATTTGGCTGAGAACACCTACAGGACCGTACGCAGCTCAGGGGATCTGCGAACCCTCATTCGCTCGGGGCTTGAGCTGTTTGATACCGTGCACGCGCTCTCTATGCCCGACCTGCAGCCCTTTGAGAACGACGCCATCCGCAAGGAGTTCGATGAGATCAACAAGCGCATGAAGGGATTTTGACCGAACGGCAGACCCTGCCTGATAGCCTATACAAGCCGGACCGTGCTCCTGCGCGGTCCGGCTTGTATTCAGGAAAGGCGACTGGAAAAAACTGGAAAAAACTGGAAAAAACTGGAATGGCGTGGTGCGCCTCCCAACGCTTATCGGAGGGACTTAGCCGAGGAGTGCGCGCAGGGCTGCAGTGAGGATGATGCCGGTCGCCACGGTGGCAAAGAGGCTCCGAGTCCGCCAGGCGATGAAGAAAGTAGGGAGCGCGGCCAGGAGCGGATGGTTCTGGAGCGAAAGGAAGAGCCGGGGCGCCTCACCGCTTCGGTCCAGCAGAAGCTCTGGCGTCAGGAGTGCCGCCAGGATGGCGGGGGCTATCAGCTTGAGCCAGCGTTCCAGGCGGGGAGGCATCGCGCGCTCCGCCAGGAACAGGACGGGCAGGATGCGGGGCAGAGCGGTCACGAGGGCCATACCCGCGATGATCTCAAAGATTTCACGCGTCATGAGACTTTCCTCCTTCTGGGACGAGCTCTGTGACAAACAGGCCTGCCGTGGCTCCGATCAGGGCCCCGACGATGACGGCGCCGCTGCCGAATCCGGCCCGAAAGAGGGCCGTTGAGACGCCTGCGCCGCAGAGGGCGGCGGTGAGGGCGGGGCGGGCGTGGCACAGAGGCGTCAGCAGCCCGATGAACATGGCGGGCAGGGCAAAATCCAGCCCCCAGGCCCGGGCGTCGCGGATCAAAAGCCCCAGGGTGAAGCCTATCACGCTGCTGAGCGTCCAGGCGATGTAGGCCGTGGCGTTCAGCGCCAGCGCTTCGTCAGGGTCCAAGGAACCCTCTGCGGCCCGCGCCGATTGCGCCCCAAAGCTCTCGTCGGTCAGGGTAGCGGCCAGAAGCACTCGCTGGGTCCTGCTCCAGGAGCTGAGGCTTGGGGAGAGCGAGGCGGACATCAGCAGATGGCGCAGGTTGACGATAAAGGTGGCGCCGACGATACTCCAGATGCTGGCTCCGGCCGCTATCAAGGGCAAAACCATGATCTGAGAGGCGCCTGCGAAGACGAAGAGCGAGAAGCCTGCGACCGCCCAAACGCTGAGACCGGTTTGTTGAGCCAGAAGCCCGTAGGCCATGCCGATGGGGAAATACCCCAAGCCGATGGGAAGAGCCCCTCGGATGCCCCGGGCAATCGCCGGGAGCGCCCCGCGTTTGTATCTTGTCCTCTCTTGATTCATACCGTTTCCTCCGTCCACTCCAGACGGGGGAAGAAGTTCAGGAATTCAAGTTGAAGCTTGACTGAAATCTTCCCTCGCCGGATTTTCCAGATATTCTATCAGCCGTTGCCGTTCTCCGCATCCTTCCTCTGGCGCAAGCTTGCGCGGTGGTGTAAGATAAGAACAAAGTTAAAGCGGGATCCGTCCGTAGAGAGATTCTGCAGGGACTGAGGGCGGGGGCTGCGTTTTGCGTCTGCCGTTCTTTATATATGTAGGTTCGGAGGGCTGTCTCAGGCATGAAAAACATGAACATAAGAACGAAAGTCTGGCATTCCAGGAAAAATCTTGCGAGTTGGAAAAGCCTCCTCTGCCTTCTGTTTGCCTTCTCCATCATGGCGATGGGCTCTCCCGCCCATGGGGCCGTCGGAGGAGAGCTGCCTCTTTGGTGGTGGAACTACGATTACGGCTATCAGCTGAGAGATGTCAGTGACATCAGGGGTGGTCAAACCAGCGATCACAGCATTGCCAGGGCTCAGTGGTTTGCTACGGTGTATGAGAGGTGGCTGTGGCGCTGGCGTTATCCCGAGGACACGGAGGTCCTGTCCTTCCAGATGACTCAGGGAGGCCAGGCTCCATCCGTCCCGGTCGTCACCTCGGCGGACCTGGTGACGGGCTTCGATCACGTCTATCTGGAGGACCCGAGACATCATTATCCTCCTTATTTCCGAGATGAATGGTTTGACCCTATTGAGTCCATGTATCTGGTGATCCCCAGCGGTAGGGGCGAGTTGCACTTCCTGTTCGGTAACGACGTCGGCAGGCGGACGGCTTGGCGCGAGGGCCCCTACGGCCCATACATGCCCCCTCTTCTCACCATTGATGCGACGGAGGACATCAAGGTGACCGTGCCGGACTACTCCACCCACAGCTACCCGAAGGGCTCGGAGCTGATCTCGCCGGATCGCTATCTGGATCTTACTTTCCGATTCCAGGCGGAGGACCCGCAGAACTATGGAAGTTCCCTGGGATACCTGACCTTCCGTCAGTCCACCAGCTACGACAAGTCGGATCTGGGCTATCGGGAGTCCATCAAGATTCCGCTTGTTGTGGCCAACGTCTTTGACGGGCTTGCCTCGGAGCCGGGCAACGAGCTTTATTTTGACATGACCGTGTTCGGGACCGTCTGGAGCGAGGACCTTAAAGACTGGGTGACGGACATGGACAACCCCATCACGCGGAGGCGGTTCCGGTGGGGCGTGGGGGAGAATCTGACGCAGGATTTTGGGACGTTCTTCATGATCCACCCCGACAGCGGAAAAACACCCGTCTACAAGCTCCGGACCCGGGTCACCAACCGCACGGGCACGCGCTATCGGGTGCAGCGTTACGACAACCTGGGGACCGTTTCCTCCCAGGATCTTCTCCCTCTCTACTGGACCTATGACGTGCCGCCCGACCTCTACAAGACTCTGCCAGGCCGCTTTTACCTGGACAAACAGAGTCAGATAGCTCCGGGGCTTGTCACCCATTATGAGAGCGAGCTGGACACTCAGTACAGCGCTAATGAAATGCTGCAGCTTTACCCCTTTGCCAGTCCGGAGAAGCCGCACGACCTGCGCCTTACCTACCGGCGCATTGGAGGCATGACGAGCTTGGGCTCCGTCTCCTCGTTTGGATGGACCGTCCAGGGCTTCCACATGACCTTTGCTGACATCGCAAAAAATGCGGAGAACACTGAGGAGGAGCTCAAGCTCTATTTGAGCGGCCTGCCTGTGATGTCCCAGGGTTTTGGTTTCTCAGGGGTCTCGACATCGTACATCAAGGCTGACGCTATCAACGCTTTTGAGATCAACACTTCTGTCCCTGGGGGGCTTGTCTCAGCGGATGAGCCTGTCTCGGAGGATGTTGCCTCAGTACCTGCGAAGGTGGCTGTCTTGCCGCTTCAGATACGCCTCCGTATCCCTAGGCTGGAGTTGGGTAAGGAGCTCTGGGCTGAACTGGAGCAAACGGACGACCCGCTCTCCGCTTTTATGAGGAGCAAGACGGTCTGGGTGCGATCCCCGCAGGCGGTCGAGCTTGATATGAACCTCCTGACATCCTTGTCAAGCAGGAGTGTGGATGTGAGGGATTGCGTGAGGGCTTTTGTCTACAATGACGTCCTTTATCTGGACTTCATTGCGCTCCTGGCTGATGCCAAGAGCCGCCGAGAGGGTAAAACCGCGTTTCTGGAGGTTTTTCGGGACGACAAGGTCCCCTACATCCTGCTGGGTGACGGCAAGACGGACGGGTTTTGGAACCTGAGCTTCTACGTGGCGGATACGGGCCCCAACCCGACGGTGCCGATAATCCCGCCAGCCCCCCCAGCCCCCCCTGCTCCGACTGCCTCCTCGGAGGGGCAAACTCCAACGAGTGGGGGCGGGGGAGGCTGTGACGGAGGATTTCCGTCCGTAGCCCTTCTGATAGCGCTTGCCGGGGTTTTTCCACGTCTGAGGGGCAGGCGCTGACGCACGAGGGACGTTAGGGCTTTTGTGAACTGACAAAAGACAGAGGAGGGATGTGTCCATGAGCCTGTGGGAGAAATGGGAACGGGAAAAGCTTGCCAAACAGGGAATTCACGTGGAGGTTCCGCGTGACGTTGAAATCCATGAGACCTACTCAAAGCCCAACCTGCGCAAACAGGTGAGGATTGTTCTGTTGACGCTGGCCCTCTGTCTTGTTCTTGTCGCCCTTGCCGTGTTCTTTGAGGCTTTTTACACCGGCAAGCGCTGGTCGGAGACTTATTTTGTCCGACTTCTGGTCTCCAAGGAGCAACAGAGGGAGGACATCAGCCGACGCAATCCCTGAGCCACACGGCTGGGGTTGCAAAACCGCAACAAACAAAGAGGGCGAGCTGCCGAAATGGAGCTTGCCCTCTTTCGTCATGAAATGAGCCTTTTTTAGTCTGCGCGAAGCTTAAGATGTAATATCCGCTTTGAACCTTGAACTGTTTTTTGTCCTTTGGACTGTTCTTTTACTTTGAACTTTGAACTTTTCTTCTCACTCTTCCCCGGCTGGGTGGAAGCGCAGGCCGTTCTGCTCCTTCAAAAAGAAGGCCAGCTCCTCAAGGGTCCAGTCCAGAGGTTTTGAGATGAGCTTTTCCGAGAGGCCTTCCTTTCCCCGCTGCTGCTGCCACCTTTTCTCCCTCTGATAGTGCTTCCAGGTCAGAGGCGTGGCCTTGACCCCTTTTTCCAACCGCCAGAGTGCGTAGCCCATCTCGTACTGCCAACCGGGGGGTGGAGGCGCGTTCTTGAGGGGTCTGCGTTTTTTTGTGGTCGCGGCCTCCGCTCCGAAGAGGAGAAAGGCATAAAGACAGGCGAGGAGCAGGGGAAGGAACAAATATTTTTGTGCCTTCATCATGGGGCCTCCTGTTTTCCGATCTCCGTTGATCGGGTCTCTTCCCCTCCGGTCCCGGGTTCGGCGGAAAGAGGTCGAGGAACCTGCATCTTGCGGTTTGGGGAGGCTGCCAGCACCTCGGGGCAGTTTTTGAGGCTCTCAAGCAACTGTTCGGTTGTCTGAGTGTCGGAGGTGAAGAGCGCGAAAATGGTCCCGCTCGCCTCCGACAGGGCGTCGTAGGTGTGGGCCACCCGTGCCCCTGCTGTGTGGGCTACCCGAGCCACGTAGAGCTGCCCCGGAGCACTCATGACGACAGAGGCGGTCAGAGGCTTTGTCAGCTCGTTCCTGAGGACCACCAGCACCTCGCCGAGTGGCCGGGGGGCTGCCTCGCAGGCTCCGGTGACAAAGCCGAGAATCAGCAGGAGTCCTGTCGCCAGGAACCGTGTCTTTCCCATGTCGTAACGACCCCTTTCAAATACATCCTCGCGTTTCTGTTGCTCTCTTTTGTCCTTCGTCTTTTCTTTTTCCGCGCTGGTGGGTGAAGGCTGTGTTCTCCAGTTGCCTTTTAATAATTATACCTTACGGGCCTCCTCCCTTTTCTCCGATGTTTTTCTCCACCGCCGGAAGAGGGCCAGTACTCCTGGGAGGAGCAGGAGAGGAGAGGAGAAGCCGGAGTCACAGCTTCCTTCTTCGGAGCTGGAGTCCTGACGGACGGGGGTGTAGGAGGGATCGTCATAAGGTCCGGGCTCCGGCGTGGGGAGAGGCTCCGGAGAGAGGGGCTGCTCTGCGTACTTCAGTGCGCCCTGGATATCCAGAAAGCCATAGGCACTGAGATGCTTGCCCTGAGGATTTGTGACCACGGACGGGATGGGGTTGTGCGTGGAATCTGCGCCCCGTAGCAGAGCTGCCTTGAGCTGGGATGCGCTGAGCTTCGGGTATGCGGAGGCCAGGATCGCGGCAGCGCCCGAGACATAAGGGGCCGCCATGGAGGTCCCTTTCATGGTCCCGTATTTAGAATCGGGAGAGAAGGGCTTCCCGGTTTTGGTGCCGGGGAAATAGCAACTCAGGATAGAGTCACCTGGAGCGGAGAGGGAGACGTAGTCAGAGCTCCAGTTAGTGAAGGAGGGTGCGGAACGGTTCTCGTCCAGAGCGCCGACCACTATCATGTTGTTGAGCCAGGGAAAGGAGGCTGGGTAGCAAAAATCGCCCTTGTTAAAAGCAGGAGGGAAGGCGCTGGTGTCCTTGTGAGGGGCGGGCACTCCGACCTCCAGACTTTCGTTGCCGGCCGCCACGACGATTAGGGTTCGGTTGGTGTTATCCAGAGCCTTCAGGGCATGCCAATAAGGTTCCTTCTTGGCGTTTTTTGGGGCCCTTGGGGTGTAGGTGCCCAACGAAAGGTTGACGGCGGCCAGTCTCAGCTCGGGCCGCTCCTTTAAAAGCCGGGCCAGGTAGTCCAGGGCGTCGAGGGTATAGGAGATGAGGCCGCTGCCGTCCGCTCCCAGGACCTTGAGGGTGATGAGCCGGACGTTCCAGGCTGTCCCGATAACGCCCAGGCCGTTGTTGCCCACAGCTCCGATGATGCCGGACACGTGGGTTCCGTGGCCGTGGGCGTCGATGTAGTCATCAGGGTTGACGGGAGAGCCCTCGGTCGGAGCACAAAAATTGCGGCTCAGGCTCAGGTCCAGGTTGGAGGCGAGGTCCTCATGCTGGGTGAGCACGCCCGAGTCAAGCACAGCCACGAAGACGTTCGCGCCGGTGGAGATATTCCAGGCCTCAGGGGCTTTGATGGCTTTGAGCCCCCACAGGGAGCCGTCGGTGAAATAGGGATCGTCTGGGGTGAAGAGGGCAGAGATTTTGTCGTTGGGAGAGACAGCAAGCACGTCCTTCCGTTCTGAGAAGGCTTTGACAAGTTGTTCCGTGCTCTGGGTGGAGGAATGAACTCTCATAAAGATGGAATTTCCGGCCTCGGAGAGGTTGTTCCAGGTCCGGGTCAGCGAACCGCCGACGCTCTGGGCTGCGAGGGTGGCCTGGGTCTGAGCTGTACCCCTCTCCAGAGAGGCGGCTGTCATGTGAGTGCCCGAAAAACCTCTGAGGACGACGAGAACGTCCCCCTCCTGGGCTGCCGGGAGAGGCGCGGGGGCAAGACAAAAGAACAAGCTCAGGAGCAGAAGGGCTGAGACATAGGGAACTTTTTTCATGAGTACACCTCTTTATCGTTGTGACGACAAATACCGACTCAAGGCTGATGAGCGGCTCGCTCCGATTTGTCCGGGGCTCAGGAGCTCCGGGGCTCCGGGGCGGAGGAAGACAATCTCGTCTCCGTATCCGATGCCTATTCTACATCAGAACCAGAGCTCCTCCGAATTCAGCGCGGCAATTCCTTAAAAATCGCCCCCTCAGAAATAAGCGTAGGGTTGACGTAGGGCTGGCGTCGGTCGCTTCTGATATAATCATAAAGACTTGAAGGCCTTGACACGCGGGCACGGAGCGTTCGAGGAAATGAATTGGAGCTTCCATCTTTTTAGAGCTTGGAAGCTGTTGGCCCAGCCGGCGTTTTGTAGATTTTTTAAAGTCAGAGGCCGAGGAGTTTGTGACATCTTTGCTTCCTTACATTCTGCTCCCATGGAGGGATTGGCTTTGAAGCTTAAAATCTTGACCCGGGAGGACATGACGGCGTGCTGAAGCGTTCGTTTTTCTCGTCTCTGATAATCCTCTACTTCGCTTTTGTTCTGGCCCCCCTCTTTCTGATGCTGCTCGGCTCTTTTGGCGAAAAATGGTTTGGCACGCTTTTACCGACGGGCTTCACCTTGGACTGGTATTCACAGCTCTTTGGCAAGGCGATGTACGTCCGTGCCATGCTGATGAGCCTCTGGGTCGCCGCTCTCACGGTGCTCTTCAATGCCCTCGTCTCCATACCGGCCGTTTACGCCATTCATGTCTCCGGCAGCCGCAAGCTGAGGACCGTCTTCGATTTCTGCATGTTGCTGCCCATCGCTATCCCCCCTGTCGTCATGGGCCTGGGGCTTATTCAGGCTTTTAACTGGTCGGGCTTTTCCCTGGTCGGGCGCTGGCAACTCCTGCTGGGAGCGCACGTCGTCTATACCCTTCCTTTCATGATGCGCCCTCTCATGTCCAACATTGAGATGATCCGCTGGAGCCTGCTGGAGGAGGCGTGCCTCTCCCTGGGGGTCTCGTTTGGGACCATGGTCCGGAGAGTGCTGGTGCCGAACCTCTTGCCCGGGCTCCTCTCCGGGGCGTTGATGACATTCGCGATGTCACTGGGTGAGTTTCAGCTCGCTGTGATGGTGACGGGCTCCGCAACTCAGACTTTTCCCGTAGTGCTCTACCAGGCGTTTTACGTAAACACGGGCTTTGCCTGTGCCGCCACGACCCTCCTGGTCCTCGTCAGCCTGATGGCCCTGACGGGCATCGTGCTCTTTGGCCGCTCCTTTTCGAGCAGCATAAGCGATATAAATCTGTAAGGAGATGCTCCATGAACGACAAAGGAAGAGAGACAAGACGCATCGTCAGCGTCATCGGGACCTCTACGGCCACGCCCGAGCTGTATCAGCTGGCCCGTGAGACGGGTCGGCTTCTGGCTGAGAGGGGCTGCGTCGTCGTTTGTGGTGGCCGAGGGGGCGTGATGGAGGGGGTCTGTCTGGGGGTGCGTGAGGGTGGTGGGCTCTCCATCGGCCTGTTGCCGGGTTCTCGGGACGCCCGGGGCGAGGCCAACCCCTACGTGGATCTGCCCCTGGCGACGGGGCTCGGCGAGGTACGGAACGTGGCGGTGGTCTCGGCGGGCTGTGCGGTTATCTCCATCGGAGGAGCTTACGGCACCCTGTCGGAGCTGGGGTTCGCGATGCGGCAGGGCAAGCGGGTCGTCGGGCTGGATACCTGGCGGATACGGGACGAGAAGGACCAGCCAGCTGCCATGCTGGAGGCCCATACGCCTCTGGAGGCAGTCGAGCTGGCGCTAGAGGAATTGGAGGGGACGAGATGATGGGCCCTGAGCGATCGGTAGGAGTTGCCCTGGAGGGCATTGGTAAGCGATACGGTTCAGCCTGGGCTGTCCGGGACATATCCTTATCCGTGGGCGCAGGGGAATTTCTCTCCATCGTCGGGCCGTCGGGCTGTGGAAAGACCACGCTCCTGCGTCTTGTGGCCGGATTTGTCCGGCCGGATGAGGGCACGGTGCGCCTCGGGGAGCAGCCTGTCAACGACGTCCCGGTGCGGGAGCGGCGCGTGGGGCTTGTCTTTCAGAACTACGCCCTCTTCCCCAATATGACCCTCTATGAGAACGTGGCCTTCGGTCTGAAGGCTCAGAATCGTTCTGCCACGGAGGTTCGGCGTCGGACCTCGGACCTCCTGGAGATGGTGGGTATGGCAGACCGAGCGCAGTCCTATCCTCGTCAGCTTTCAGGGGGGCAGCAGCAGCGCATCGCCCTGGCCAGGGCTCTGGCTGTGGAGCCGCGCGTTCTGCTGCTGGATGAGCCGCTCTCGGCGCTTGACGCCAAGGTCCGAAACTCCCTGCGCTTCGAGATCAAACGCATCCAGAGGGACAGCGGCATCACCATGATCTACGTCACTCACGATCAGGAGGAGGCCCTCTCGATATCCGACCGGGTCGCCCTGATGCGCAAGGGGGCTCTGGAGCAGGTTGGGACGCCTATCGAGCTTTACAGCGACCCTTGCTCGCTCTTTGCAGCCGATTTCATTGGAGTCAGCAATCTCCTGAAGGGGGAGAGCGACGGGGAGGGCGGCTTCCTCTGGAAGGGGCACAGGTTTATTCTGGAGACCCCTGTGGAGCGCGGACCGGCCAGCCTGATGATCCGGCCCGAACGACTCTTCCTCGCGCCGGAGGGGGTGGCTGGGGCGAACGTCATCGAAGCTTTGGTCCAGGGGAGGGTATTTTTGGGACCTATCACGCGGTTTTCCTGTAACGTTGAGGGCGAACCTCTGTTGCTGGACCTTCTGAACGTTGCTGGGGCGGGCCTTAAAGTGGGGGAGAGGGTTCGGTTGCACTTTGAGCCCTCCGATAGCTGCGTGCTCCAAGACCTGAAGGAAACTGTGCCTGAGGGGGTTAACTGAGCGGAGGCGGTTTTTTCGCTTCGCGCCTCTGACGAGGCGAAGACGGATAATAAGGATTCTCTTTCTGCTGAATTTTTTCTTGAGTTTTTGTTGAATCGGAAAGAGGAAAATCATAAGAGAAGAAGGAGCGACAAGAGGATGAAGAAATACCTTTGGCTTTTTGTGTTGGCAGCTCTTATAGTGGCGGTTCCAGCCGCTGCTACGGAGCTCTATCCGGGCGAGGCGGCTCTTGCGGCGGAGGCTAAGAAGGAGAAGGGCCTGAACAGCTATGACACCGGCCCGACCTGGGCGAACTGGCAGGCGCTGTTCGACGGTTTTGAAGCCCGATACGGCATTGAGATAACTTTCAACGACCTCGGCAGCGGCGCGACGGTGGTCCGTCTGGACAAGGAGCGCAACAACCCTCAGGGCGACACAGCTTACTACTTCATGCCCTCCGGGGCGGAGGCGGGCCGCCGCGGCGTGACGGAGCCCTTTAAGCCCATCAACTTTGAGAGAATTCCGGACATCCTGAAGGACCCGGAGGGAACCTGGTTCTGCATCCATAAGATGACTGTCTGCTTCGTGGTCAACAAAAATCTGGTGAAGGAGACCCCGAGGAGCTGGGCCGACCTGCTGAAGCCAGAATACTCCAAGTCCATCGTTTACCTGGACCCGCGCACGGCTGGCATCGGTTACGCTATCGTCCTGGCGTGTGTCCACGCTCAGGGCGGAGACCTGGATAATACGGCTGCGGGCATTGAGTACCTGGCAAAGCTCCAGCAGAGCGGCAACGTGCGCATGATCGAGAAGACGACGGAGTTTGACAAGTTTGTGAAGGGGGAGATCCCCATCTGGATCACCTATGATGCTAACGCCTACCGCGCCCGGTACATTGCAGGGTTGGGCGATGCCATCGACATCGTGATCCCGGCCGAAGGGACGATCACCTCGCCCTATGCCATGAGCCTCGTCAAGGGCGGTCCCAACCCCAACTCCGGCAAGCTTTGGCTGAACTACGTTCTCTCTGATGAGGGGCAGGGGCTCTTTGCCCGGGGCTTTGTGCGTCCGATCCTGCCTGGTTTCAAGATCCCAGCGGACGTGGCCGACAAGTTCCTGCCTGATGAGGACTACGAGCGGGCGCGCGACCTGGATTGGGTGAAGGCTGCGGAGGTGCAGAGCGAGCTTGCGGCGCTCTGGGGCTCCAAGGTGCTGGGAGAGGACTGAGTTTAATTTGGAAGAGCGCAGGTATCTGTGGCTGCTTCTGCTGCCCGTTGCTCTGGTGCTGGCGGTCTTTCTCCTCTGGCCGCTGTTCCTGGTTCTCTGGGAGAGCTTCTTTGTGGAGGGGACCTTCTCCTTGGACAACTATCTCTCCCTCTTCGTCCGCAAGCTCTATCGGGAGTCACTGGCAACCAGTCTGAGCCTGTCGTTCCTGACCTCGTTTCTGGGCGTCCTCATCGGGCTCCCTATCTCTTACGCTGTTTATAAGAGCGGTAGGGCCAAGGGATTTTTGATGGCCCTCACCGCCATCCCTCTGACCCTCAGCGGGCTGGTGGTGGGCTTTGCCTTCATCGTCCTGCTGGGGACCAGCGGGTTCTTTACCTTGCTCCTGAAGAAGTGGTTTGACATCAACCCGCTGGAATTTTCGGCGTTCCTCTTCACGTGGCGTGGGCTGGTAGTTGCTTACCTTTACTTCCTGATCCCGCGCACGATCCTGACGATGGTCGTGGCCTGGAGCAACGCAGACTGGAGCCTTATTGAGGCAGCCGAGAGCCTGGGAGCTTCCAGGGCAACCATCGCCAGACGGGTGCTGCTGCCCATGCTAGCCCCGGCACTTTTGTCTGGTTCCTCACTGCTCTTTGCCGTGAGCATGGGCGCCTTTGGGACGGCCTTCGCTCTGACGGGCACAGCGGTCAAGATCCTGCCGATGATCATCTACACTCATGTCTCCGATATGTCGGCGGACATCGCTCAGGCGGACGCGCTGGCGGTAGTCCTCACTCTGGTGACGACCCTGGTCATCGTGGGTTATGAGCGCTTTTTTGCGGTCAAGTCCCCACGTTGAGGGGACATAGAACAAAAAACAAGGACGTGCCGGGGCTCAAACCTTGGCACGTCCTTTATCTTGCTGCACCTGATGAAACAAGAGGTGCAGCCCCATATTCAACGTCAGGGAGCCGATTTTAACCGGTGCTTCCTCAGCCGTAAACTTCCATCTTGTCGTGTACGATGATGAGCGCGTTGAGGTCTTCGATCTTGGGGCGGGGGATGACGACGGGCTCCAACACGTGCTGGTAGTTCACGTTGTTGCGCTTTATCGTAAAACCCCGCTCAAGCCGCAGCGGGAACCCCTCCGTGTTGACAATGTTACTCGTCTGGACGATGCGCATAGTCTTCCCTCCTGTGTGAGATGTCGTTTCTGCCTATATATTAGCTCATTTTTCAGCTTTTTGAAAGGCGAAACAGGATGTGTTTCGAAAAGGCCTTCCAGTAATAAAAGGTTGGCCCGGCGGCATTGTTATGCTCCTGGTTTTCTGATAGAATTTTAAGATAGATGCGGATAAGCATAAGAGGGCGGATAGCTTGGCGTCAGGGTTTGAGCCGGACGTCTTCAGGTGTATCCGTGAAGGGTTTTGAACTACTTACATCAAAGGCTGGCAAACTTCGACAAAAATCTGCCTTGAAAATCTGGAGGGGATGAACGTGAATATCAACAGTTTTGAAAGCATCGGGGCGAGTGGGGCCGAACTGATGCGCGACTCTGTCGCGCGCGCGGGAGCGGTGGCTAAGAGCCTTGCCTCGGGCAGTTTTGGAGTGGCGGACGTAGCTGAGGCCTCAATGGAGCTCAGCCAGGCCAAGTTGCAGATGGCGGTGGGCGCTTTTCTCATCCGCACTCAGGAGGAGCTGATGAACTCCGCCCTGAGGGCTTTTGGTGTGGGTGAAAACTGCTGCTATAAGTTTTGACGCCTGCCTGAGGAAGGCAAGGCCTCGCTCTTTACACTGCGAGGAGCGGGGGGCTTAGGTGGAAATTTCCCGCTGGTGGGTCTGAGGAAGCGTGCCGTCCCTTTAAGGAGCCCAAAAGAAGCGGTTCTTCTGCCCCCGGGCCGCTTTCGATACGGACAGGACAGGAGGGCGACAATGCAGAGCGTGTTTGATATTTTCAAGATTGGGATAGGGCCGTCCAGCTCTCATACTGTGGGGCCGATGAAGATAGGTTTTCAGTTCACGAATGAGCTGAGGGACCTGGGGCTTCTGGAGAAGGTGGAACGCCTTGAGGTGAACTTGTACGGCTCCCTGGCTCTGACCGGCAAAGGACACCACACCGACAGGGCGGTGCTGCTGGGGTTGGCGGGCAACCTCCCCGAAACCGTAGACCTTGACGGTATCCCTGCCTTTCTGGAGGCTGTCGCTCGCGACAGACACCTGCCTTTGGGTCCGGAGGAATATGGGGTGGTCTTTGACCCTGAGGGTGACATGAAGTTCCACTCCGAGAACCTCCCTCTCCACGAGAATGGGATGGAACTTCGCGCGCTCCTTGAGGGGGGCGGGCAGCATCGGAACGTCTATTATTCCATCGGCGGCGGCTTTGTGGTGGATGAGGCCCATTTTGGCCAGGACAGCCGCGAGATGTCGGGTATTCCGTATACCTTTTCCTCCGCTGAGGAGCTGATGCAGCAGTGCCGCAGGATGGGGTACTCCATCTCGACTCTCGTCCTTGAGAATGAGCTGGCCCTGCACAGCCGCGCGGAGATAGACAGCCATTTTGAGGAAGTGGCGCGGGTGATGTCCGAGTCGATGCAGCGTGGGATGAGCACCGAGGGCATCCTTCCCGGTCCCCTCAGGCTGATGCGCCGGGCGGCCCCTCTGCACCGCCTGCTCTCAGCCTCCGAGCCCCTGTCTGGGGACCCCATGCGAATCGTCGACTGGGTGAATCTCTTTGCCCTGGCGGTCAGCGAAGAGAACGCGGCGGGAGGCCGGGTGGTGACGGCGCCCACTAACGGGGCCTGCGGCGTGGTCCCTGCGGTGCTGCGATATTACGAGCAGTTCATTTCCCCTCTCACCCCGGAGCTGCGGCAGCGCTATTTCCTGACGGCCGGAGCCATCGCTCTCCTCTACCGCATGAATGCCTCCATCTCCGGGGCAGAGGTGGGGTGCCAGGGTGAGGTGGGGGTGGCCTGTTCCATGGCGGCTGCTGCTCTTGCCGAGTTGAAAGGAGGTAGCCCCGCTCAGGTCTGTGGTGCGGCAGAGATAGCGATGGAGCACAATCTGGGCCTGACCTGTGACCCCGTGGCCGGACTGGTGCAGGTGCCCTGCATTGAGCGCAACGCTATAGCGGCGGTCAAGGCTATCAACGCCGCGCGCATGGCGCTGAGGCGCACCACGCCCCCGGTCATCACTCTGGATGAGGTGATTACCACCATGTACGAGACCGGCAAGGACATGAGCGCCAAGTACCGCGAGACCTCTAAGGGCGGGCTTGCCCGGGTGGTCCGGTGCGAGTAGCTGCTCCTGTTCTTTCAGGGTTGCTGTTCCTGATCTTGTTTTTTTTGATTCCTTTGCGGCTTTCTGTGTTTTTTGTGCTTTTTGTGCTGAAAATGGCTGAGAGCCTCCGAGAGCATCGCTTACAGCTTTGAGACGAGCTTCCGACGATTCCGCCGGGAGCTTTTTATGACCTTGTTGGCTGTGCGACGCAGTCAGCGCTGATCTGGGCAGGGCCTCGGATGATGTTGAGAAGGAAGTCGCGCCCAGCGGCGACAATAATGCCTTTCAGCGTGGGGCAGACCGGCAGTGGAGGCACTGTAGTCTTACGGCAGGCAAAAGTAGCGGTTTAAGGATTTGTCAACTAGTTACAAAAAAAGCGCCCATGTTTTTCATTCTGTGTCATTGACAGAGGGAGGCAGTGTGCATTATTCTATTTTTGTAAGCATTATGACATCTTGAAAATAGGCCAATGAGTCTCCATTTCTCTGAAAAACACTGTCTTCTGTGCGGCTCTATGAATAAATATTTTCCTGAGTGACTTCGGGAGCGTCTTGATGGCGAGCGTCTTGATGAAAGCCTCAGAAAGATCTTGCAAATCCTCATTACTTCAGATGGAACCACTCTATGACAAAATCCATCAGGGTTCCCAAAGGCCTTTGGAACGGCTGAAGAAAGCTCCAATACTTTCCATCGGATGGATGTTCTCCTCGTGATGGTCTTCATAGTATGGCTCTCCAAAGGGTAAGGGTTAGTGTTGTTGTTACGACTGCAAATTCATCTCCCAAAGCCTTCATGCTACTCCTTTTTGCCTGCTTTACATATTTTCAGGTTGCGAGGGTCACCAGAACCAGGCCGTTTTTACTGCGAAGTTTGAGCAAGATGAAAATACCCCGGAGCTGTCCCTCCAAGAAGAATCTAAGGGAAACGGGTAGGGTTTTCGGAGCAAAACGCGTGGTGTCTGTCCTGCTCATTGTATCTTGGCATGATTTTAGGAGGCTGTGGGATGTTTAAGAACATAAGGATAGCGTGGAAGCTGGTTTTGGGGTTTGGTTCGGTGCTGTTTCTCTTTATTCTGGCCGTGGTCTTGAGTCAGGCCAGGATAAGGACGGTTCAGGAGGGGAACCGGTTCCTGGGTAAACTCTCCGACGCGATGCTCCTGACTGGGAGGCTGGAGCGTAATGCATCTACTCTCGCGCTGAGCATAAGGGGTTATCGCCACACGGAGGATGACTCTTACCTGAACGAGGGGCGGAAGCAGCTGGAGGTCCTGAAGGCTGACCTCTCCGCAGCGAAAGCGCTTTATCGGAGCAATCCGGAGCTGGTCTCCTTGAAGGGCGTGCTTGAGATGGAGGAGCCCTTTGAGGCCTTGGTGAAGGGACTTGAAGATGTGGGCGCCAAAACGGCCGAGAAGCGGGGAAACATCGCCGCTCTGGCCGATAAAGGGCAATCGCTTCAAGATAATTATCAGAAGAACATTGACCTTCAATACAAAAGTGTGGGGGGCGAGCTATCAAGGCTCGAGCAATTGGATCCCGACGAGATTGAGCGGCGGCTTGCCCGAGTTCGCCTGAGCGACCATTTGCTCTTTCATATGACGGAGATACGTCGTCGCTACTTTGCCGGGATGTTCCACCGGGATGTCAAGGCCATGGAGGAGCTCTACTCTCAGATGGATGAGATGCAGAAAAACATTGCCACGCTCCTCGAAGAAACACGCCGTCCGTCAGACCGGGGAGTCCTTGATTTCGCTGCCAGGGTGACGTATGAGTACTTTGAGGTGCTCTCTAAGGTGCTGGCGAACTACACGGAACTCGCCAACCTCTACACGCAGCTGGAGCCCTTTGGAAGGGAGTTGGTTGCGAAGTCGGCGGCGGCGTCCGTCGAGGCCCAGGAGTGGACCAAAGAGGCTGCTGCAGAATCCGAGCGTGCGCTGCACTTTGCAATCTGGGTCCTGAGGACTCTTACTGTGATAGCAGTTCTGATGGGGACGGCTGTGGCGCTCTGTATCGCGCGTCTGATCACATCCCCGCTGCGGAGAATAGTCCTGCTGGCCGACCGAGCCCGAGGAGGGGACCTTACCATTGTGCGCGAGGAATTCCAATACGAGGGGCATGACGAGCTGGGCACCCTGTCGGACTCCATTTCGGAGATGATTGCAGCGCAGCGCAACGCTGTGCGCAAGGTCATCAGCCTTTCAACTGAGGTCTCACAGGGCGCGGATGCGCTCCTTGGCGTTGCCAACCGTGGCAACGATTCGGCGGTCGAGGTGCAGGGTTCCGTGGAAGAGGTTGTGGGGCTATGCGATTCCAATGCTTCAGCACTTGAGGAGAGTAACGCGGGCACAGGAGAGATGACGACCGCAGCGATGACGGCTGCCCAGTCCTCCTCGGAGTGTGCGGAATTCATCGTCCAGACCACGAACGTCTCTAACAAAGCCGTCTCCATGGTTCAGAGCTCCATTCGGGACATGGAGTCCCTTCACGGCAAAGCCCAGGAGAGCGGGAAAAAGCTGAGCGAGCTGGTCGGCTCCGTTGGGAAGATAGGTGAGTTCGTGGATGTCATCACGTCCATAGCCAACCAGACCAACTTGCTGGCTCTGAACGCGGCCATTGAGGCGGCTCGGGCCGGGGAGGCAGGGCGAGGGTTTGCTGTGGTCGCCGAGTCGGTTCGCAAGCTGGCTGAGGAATCGGGTGTTGCGGCCCATCAAGTGCATGACCTCATTAAGGTTCTGCAGCTCAACGCTCAGGAGGCGATGGACGCCAGCAGGGAGTCAGAGGAGATTCTGGAGGCGACTCTCCAGAAGGCTGAGGATGCCAAGGGTGCTCTGGCCGACTCAATGCAGCAGATAAACAACGCCAACGACAGGATCCAGAATATCGCGGCCGTGGCTGAGGAGCAGGCGGCCGCCACCCGGGAGATAGCTACCGGTATCGACCTGGTGACCCGCTCCAACCTGGACGTGGTGCATAGGATGGGAGCCATTCGGACATCGGCGGAGAACTCGGCTCAGGTGTCTGAGGACGTGACCGAACAGGCGGAGAAGATGAACAGCCTGGCCGAGCAGCTCATTCAGTCTCTCTCCGGCTTCAAGGTGGGGAGCAGGGGAGTTGCCTTGGAGAAGCAGTGAGGACATTAGGTTGAGTGATAAAAAGAGGGGCCTGGGCCCCTCTTTTTTTGATGGCCCCTTGCAGGGCCTCGGATGACGCCGAGAAGGAGCTCGTGCCCGGCGGCGGTATAATGCTTTTCAACGTGGGGCAGACTGGCAGCGCAGGCAGCGCAGCTTTATGATAGGTGAAAGGTCAGGAATCTTCTCAAACATTTGTTAAGTGGTTACAAAAAAAGTATCATTTTTCATTCTGCGTCCTTGACAGAGGGGTGTAGTGTATATTACCTTGTTTTATGCGTGGTACGCTATTCAGGCATCTGCAAACTTTAAAATATAGCATCGCATCACAAAAGGGCGGGCAGCTCTCATCGCATGATTTTGGGGGGTTGGGGGATGTTTAAAAACATAAGGATAGCTTGGAAGCTGCTTTTGGGGTTTGGCTCGGTGCTGCTTCTCTTTGTTCTGGCCGTGGTCTTGAGTCGGGTTAGGATCGTGGCTGTTCAGGAGGGGAACCGGTTCCTGGGTAAACTCTCCGACGCGATGCTCCTGACCGGGAGGCTGGAGCGCAATGCGTCAGCTCTCGTGCTGAGCATAAGGGGTTATCGCTACACGGAGGACGACTCTCATCTGAGCGAGGGGCAGGAACAGCTGGAGGCCTTGAAGGCTGACCTCTCCGCAGCGAAGATGCTTTATCAGAGCAACCTGGAGCTGGTCTTCCTGAAGGGCGTGTTGGAGATGGAGGAGCCGATAGAGATCCTGATGAAGGGGCTTAAGGATGTAAGTGCCAAAACGGCCGAGAAGCAGGGGGACATCGCTGCCCTGGCCGATAAAAGGCAGTTGCTTCAAAAGCACTATCAGGAGAATATTGATCTTCAATGTCAGAACGTCGAGGTCGAACTGTCGAACCCTGAGGAGATGAGGCGACAGATTTCCCGAATCCGCCTGAGCGAGCATATGCTCTTCCAGGTGACGGAGATATGCCGCCGCTTCTTTGCCGGGACATCCAATCGGGATGTTAAGGCCTTGGAGGAGCTCTATCCTCAGATGGATGAGATAGAGAAAGACATTACCGCGCTCCTTGGTGACACGCGCCGTCAATCGGTCCGGGAGGTCCTTGAGGTGCTCGCCAGGGCGATTTCCGAATACTTTGAGACGCTCTCTGACGTAATAGAGGATTCCACGGAACTTGTCGGCCTTTATGCGCAGTTGGAGCCTTTTGGAAGGGAGTTGATCACGAAGTCGGCAGCAGCGTCCGTCGAGTTTCAGGAGTGGACCAAAGAGGCAGCCTCAGACTCCGAGCGCGCACTGCGCTTTGCGGTCTGGGTCCTGACAGCTCTGACCATAATAGCCGTGCTGATGGGGATGGCTGTGGCGCTCCACATCGTGCGCCTTATTTCCTCCCCGCTGCGGAGGATAGTCCTGCTTGCTGACCGGGTCCGAGGAGGGGACCTCACCATTGTGCGCGAGGACTTCCAATACGAGGGACGCGACGAGTTGGGCAGGCTGTCGGACTCCATTTCTGAGATGATCGCGGCGCAGCGCAGTGCGGTGCGCAAGGTCATCACCCTTTCAAACGAGGTCTCAGAAAGCGCGAATGCGCTCCCCGGCGTCGTTAAACAAGACAACGAGTCGGTGGCCGAAGTGCAGAGTTCCGTGGAAGGGGGTGCGGAGCTCTGCAAGTCCAATGCTTCAGAGCTTGAGGAAAGCAACGCGGACACGGAAGAGATGTCAGCCGGAGCGATGATGTCCACCCAGTCCCCCACGGAGTCTTCCTCCATCACGGAATTTATTGTCCAGACCACGAACGCCTCTGACAGGGCTGTCTCCATGGTTCAGAGCGCTATCCAGGACATGGAGTCCCTTCATGGGAAGGCTCAGGAGAGCGGGAAAAAGCTGAGCGATCTGGTCGGCTCCGTCGAGAAGATAGGTGAATTCGTGGACATCATCACGTCTCTGGCGAACCAGATCAACCTGCTGGCTTCGAACACGTCCATTGAAGCGGCCCGGGCCGGGGACGCAGGACGGGGGTTTGCTGTGGTTGCCAAGGCGGTTTGTAAGCTGGCCGAGGAGTCGGGCGCTGCGGCCCATCAGGTGCAGGACCACATTGAGACTCTGCAGATCAACGCTCGGGAGGCGATGGATGCCGGCAGGGAATCAGAGGGTATTCTGGAGACAACCCTCCAAAAGACTGAGGATGCCAAGGGTGCTCTGGCCGACTTGATGCGGCAGATAAACAATGCCAGCGGCAGGATTCAGAGTATCGCTGTCGTGGCTGAGGAGCAGGCGGCTGCTACCCGCGAGATAGCCTCTGGCATTGACCTGGATCCACCCCAACATGGACGTGGTGAACTGGACGGGACTCATTCGGACATCGGCGGAGAACTCGGCTCAGGCATCTGAGGATGTGCCCGAACAGGCGAAGAGGATGAGGATGAGGATGAGCACCTGGCCGAGCAGCTCATCCACTCCCTCTCCGGCTTCAAGGTGGGGAGCAAGGGACTTGCTCTGCAGAAGCAGTGAGGACATTGGGCATTGAGTGAGTGATAAAAAGAGGGACTCCGGCGCCCCTCTTTTTTGATGGGCCGCTATGCCTTCAAGGGGCCTGTCCGTGGAAAGTCAGGCGCAACAGGGCCGAGTCTCCTGACCTCAGCATTCTTTGTGAGATTTTGTGCCTTTTGCGCAAAAAAGCTGAGAACCTCCGAGACTGTTTACAGCTTTGGGACGAGCTCCCGGTGGACCCGCCGGGAGCCTTGTTATGGCCTTGCGGCTGTACAGCACAGATGTCAGACGACAGGCTGGCCCTATATATCCTCAGGGGGAGAGATTCAGAGCCCGATACTAATCTTAAGGGAACACTGATTCAACAACGTTTCCCTGGTACTAGTGAGGTTTGGGGCTTTCAAAAACATCAAGAAAACATCAAGAAGACATCAAGAAACATCAAAAACGCCCAGCGAATTGATTTGATTTGTCTTGTTTTTTATATTGGAAAAGATAATAATTAGCAAATACCGAGATTAGCCCTTGAGAATGCTGAAGGAAATGGGCGGATTTTTGCAAGACGTGTGGAGTGTGTGCCCAGCTCATCGCATCTTCACACGATTTTTTGGGGGGGATATGGGTGGCTAGATTGTCAAGCTAAAAGCAACACCGAGATTTCAAAAAGACTTCTTTTGGGGTTCGAAATCCAAGGCACTTGCGAGGGCGGTTGTTGAGCCGGTCCACAACTTTCAGAACATCCTCGTTCT
>JAAYOR010000043.1 GCA_012520235.1 Fretibacterium sp. | reverse complement strand
TCTTCCGCAGCGGCAAAACCGCCTCCCACCACGAAGATGTCCTTACCGGTAAAAAACTCCCCGTCACAGGTGGCACAATAAGCGACACCGCGCCCTTTGAACTCTTCCTCGCCCTTGAAGCCGACAGCTCTGGGCTGAGCGCCGGTGGCCAGCAAGACGCCAAAACAATGAAATTCGCCCCGGTTTGTCTTCACCACCTTGACGTCACCCTCAAGCGAGAGACTCTCCACCTCGGCCAGCAGGAACTCCGCGCCAAAGCCCTGAGCTTGCTGCCTCATGCTATCGGTCAGCTCCTCACCGCTGCATTTCGGCACACCGGGATAGTTCACAACCTCCGAGGTGATGGTTATCTGCCCGCCAAAGTGATTCTTCTCGATGACAAGGACCCTATAACGAGCCCGCGCCAGATAGATGGCGGCGGTGAGCCCCGCAGGGCCCCCGCCAACCACCACAACGTCATAAAATTTTTCCAGGTTGACGTCTTTGCTCATCAATCTACAGCTGCCCCACAAGATCGAGGCTGGGCTTCAAAGTCTCCGCGCCGGGTTTCCATTTGGCAGGGCAGACCTGATCCCCATGCTGGGAGACAAACTGGCAGGCCTGCAGTTTGCGGAGCAGCTCATCGGCGTTGCGCCCCACGTTGCCCGAGTTCACTTCGTAAGCGACGATCTTACCCTCGGGGTTAACGATGAAGGTTCCGCGCTCGGCCATCCCAGCGGACTCGATGAGGACCTCAAAATCTCTGGAGAGAGCCTGTGTGGGATCTGCAAGCATCACATATTCTATCTTCTTGATGCGCTCGGAAGCATCGTGCCAGGCCTTATGGACAAAGTGAGAGTCACAGGAAACCGAGTAGATCTCGCAATTTGCGGCTTTGAACTCGGAGTACTTGTTGGCAAGGTCCTCCAGCTCGGTGGGACAAACAAAAGTGAAGTCTGCAGGATAGAAGAAAAACACGCTCCACTTGCCCAGCACGTCCGCCTTTTTAACGGTCTTGAACTCGCCCTTATGGAAGGCCTGAACGGAAAAATCTGCAATCTCTTTGTTGATCAATGACATGGTTCTAGCTCCTTTTCTGTTTGATTTTATTATTCGTCAGACTCAGCTGATCTCAGACAGTCCCTGCAGAGTCCCCCAAAGGTAAGGGCCACCCAGGTCACCCTGTCCTCTGCCTCGACCTTGCAGACTCGCATGGCAGACTGGATGTCCACCGTTGATAGATCCTGCATCCGCCCACACCGCTCACACAAAAAGTGAGCGTGGTTATCACATCGCGCGTCATAGCGCTCCGTATTTTGGAAAGCACCAACGCGTCGAACCTTGCCCATTCTCTCCAGCAGTCTGAGGTTTCGATAAACCGTCCCCAGGCTGATGTTGGCAATTTCATCTCGGAGACGCTCATAAACCATCTCCGCTGAGGGATGTTCCTGTGTTGACAGAAGGTAAGAGTAAATGAGCTCCCTTTGGCGAGAATAACGTAGCTTTTTTCCCATCTCCGGCATCCTCAAAATCACCTCCTTCATCCGCCGGGCCTGTCGTGTCCGGAGCTCTTCCTCCCAGCACGGACAGTCTAGCAGAACCAGGGGTAGTTGTCAATAACGATTATTGTTATTGTTATTTCTTTAAGGGATTATCCCCGCTGGAAATATCTCCACTTCTTTCCCACCCAAAAACCGCCCACTACTGAGAAAAAGGGCGGTTGGCACGCACGTTTTTGAGCTGTTTTCCGCTTACTTGTGCTTCTGAGAAAGAGCGGCGAAAATTCCGTCTGACGCTCTGTTCTCAACTCCACAGGCATATGGTTCCCGCAAGGGGCGCCTTTGCCTGCAATAAAAGAGGCGGCGTCAAGGGTCACCCCTCAACGCCGCTCCTGCTTTGCGTTTTTGCGCTCCAGGCCCGGGACAGGCAAGACGCTTGCCTTACTGATGACTCAGCGGGCTCGCCTTGAATATCCGGTAGCCTTCATCAAAGGCCTTGAGGTTGAGCTCGGCAATCTTCTGAACCGGGAAGTGCGCCTCAATGACCTTACGCAGAGAGTCCGGAGAGGCAATGTTTTCAAGCTCCAGCACACGCCCCACACAGCCCAGGGCCACCATGTTAGTCACTATCTCGCGCCCCAGGACATCCCGAGCTGTAGTGACAATCGGCAGGGAGTAAACTCGGGCATCAATGCGTCCCACACTTCCCTCGACGCTGCCGCCTCCACAGTCAAGAGAGGCACCCGGGATCTGAGAAACAAAGAAATCGTCATAGACGATGCGTCCGCCAGGGAGGGTGTCATGCGCAAACTCATCTGCCGCAGCCTGAGTCAGGATCACCTGCAGCTTTGGGGCTATAACCTTGGGATAATCAATCGGCTCAGAGGAGATGACGACCTCTGCCTTTGATTTTCCACCGCGGGCCTCCGGCCCATACGCCTGAGACTGAACAACGTAGAACTTGGGCTCATAATAAGTGATAGCCCGCCCGATGAGCTCCGTGGCAAGGATAACCCCCTGTCCCCCGGAGCCTGCTATTCTGATTTCAAATCTTTCGGTCTCCATCTTCTTACCCCCTCGCCTTTTCGATGACCAGTTTTTCGTACTGCTCCGTGTATTCAGGGATGTCCCGGTTCACGAATTCGCCGCAGACGATCTTGCCCTGAAGCTCCTCAGGGGTCATCGTCTGAGCCTTGGCCAGAGGCACAGATGCGTCCTTAAAGAAGGTGTAGTTATCGAAAGGCAGACGACGGTCATTCTTACGGCCAAACTGCGTGTGGCAGTGGGTCAGGACCTCAATGACGGCAAAACCCTTTTTCTTAATGCCATTGGAGATGAAAGTCTCAGCCTGCCTGGGATTGGCAATAGTCGTGCGTGCCACGTAAGAGGCACCAGCCCCCTCTGCCAGTTTACATATGTCAAATGCAGGGTCTACAGCTCCGTAGGGAGTCGTTGTGGCCCAGGCGCCCATGGGCGTCGTCGGGCTGGCTTGCCCGCCGGTCATGCCGTAGATATTGTTGTTCATGACAATGGCTGTAATATCGATGTTGCGACGGCAGGCGTGGATGAAGTGGTTACCGCCTATGGCTGTACAGTCCCCGTCTCCCATCACATCCACGACCGTCAGCTCCGGCTTATGGAGCTTGATGCCCGTAGCGAAGGCAAGAGAACGACCATGTGTGGAGTGCAGAGTGCAGGCATCAATGTATCCGGCCATACGGCTGGAACAACCGATCCCGGACGCCAGCACCGTCTGGCTTTTCTCCTTCTTCAAGGCTATAAGGGCCCGGATGATCGCGTGCATGATGATACCGTGACCACACCCGGGGCACCAGATATGCGGCATGAACCTTGCTCGAACCCAACTGAGAACCTCTGCGCCAGGCATTTCAGGCCACCTCCTCGATTTTGTTCAGAATTTCGGAGGGTTTGAAAAGCTCTCCGTTTACAAGGGAGAGCCCTTGAACCTTACTCCGCCCCTTCATCACGCGCTCTACCTCAAGGACCATCTGCCCGCAGTTCAGCTCGGGAACGATGATCGTCTTGGCTCCCAGCGCCATTTTACTCAGCTCAACATCGGGAAAGGGCCAGAGAGTGATGGGCCGGAAGAATCCTGCCGCTATCCCTTTTTTGCGGGCATCCCTTACAGCTCGCATAGCAGAACGCCCCACGCTTCCATAAGCGACGACGACGACGCTCGCCCCGTCCATGTACTCGGTTTCATACTCTACAATCTCATCACGAGCCCGCCCCACTTTGCTCATCAAACGCAACATCTTCTTCTCGATCTCCGGAGGATTGCCGGTGGGAAATCCCCAATCGTTGGACGTCAAGCCTGTGACGTGCCACCTATAGCCATCCCCAAAGGAGGCCATGGGCGGCACTCCTGTGAGAGGATTGGGCTCATACGGTGTAAACTTTTCCGGAGCAACTGAGGGCTTGACGCGGTCCATCAGACGGACGGACGCCGGGTCCCTCATGACAATCTTCTCCCTCATGTGACCAACCACTTCGTCACTGAGGATCAGGACAGGCTGGCGAAAACGCTCGGCCATATTAAAAGCCTTAATTGCAAGGTCATAGCACTCCTGCACAGAGGAAGGGGCATAGCAAATTGTGGCATGATCCCCGTGAGTGCCCCAGCGGGCCTGCATGACGTCCTGCTGAGCCGCCTTCGTGGGAAGGCCGGTAGAGGGGCCACCGCGCATGACATCCACGACAACGATGGGGATCTCCGCTATGTAGGCAAGTCCCAGATTCTCTTGTTTCAGTGAGAACCCCGGCCCGGAGGTAGCAGTCAGTGCCTTCGCTCCGGCTATAGACGCTCCGATGACTGAGGCGATTCCCGCTATTTCGTCCTCCATCTGGATGAAATGCCCGTTCCTTTTGGGCAGCTCCTCAGCCATGACCTCAGCGATCTCCGTAGAGGGAGTGATGGGATACCCCCCAAAAAAATTACACCCCGCCATCAGCGCCCCATGAGCCAATGCCGTGTTCCCCTGCCAGAACGCCACGTCAGCCATTTGCTTCGTCCTCCTTCACCGTGATTGCCAGATCGGGACAGATATTCTCGCACTGCCGGCATCCGATGCAGTCGCTTTCCCGCACTACCTCTGCCTTCTGACGGTCGCTCAACTGGAGCACGGACTTGGGGCAAACGTTGATGCAAAGAGAACATCCCTTGCACCAGACGTTGTTGACCCCCACCTTAAACCTCTTCTTGTCAACCAACGGCAACACCCCCAATTAAATTAATTACTATTTCAAGACAAAAAACACCTGCGCACAATTCACAACTGCTGCGCGCACGGTTTTTTTATTTTTGAGTCGGAGTGGAGGTCAAAAAGCAATCTTGCCCACGTCCTCCGCGGCCTTCACAATGTAGATATCCTCACTCTGAGAGAGAGCCAAAGGCTGCAACTCCTTCAGCCTATGACCCTGGGAGTCATAATGCAACATCACGTCAGGCCGCAGAAGGTCCTGCCCCTTAATTCCGACAACGACCCCTGCGCTCCCGTCTGAAAGCTCCACCATGGACCCCGGTGGATAGAGTCCCATCGACAAAAGCAGAACTCTCATCACCTGAGGGTCAAAAGCTGAGGACATTTCGGTCATCATAAGGGAGAGGGCAGCTCTGCCCGTCATGGGCTCCTTGTAAACTCTCTTTGCTGTGAGGGCATCAAACACATCAGCAACAGAGGCAATACGCGCCTCTAAAGAGATTGAGGCACCTTCGATGCCCCCGGGATAGCCTCCTCCAGCAAAGCGCTCGTGATGGCCCTTGATGATCTCAAGAATTCGCCGATCCGTCACTCCGTAGGAATAAGCCAGCTCCACCCCATACTCAGAATGTTTTTGCATTATTTTAAATTCGTCAGGATCTAGTCTTCCTGGCTTGTTGAGGATCTCCTGGGGCACTCGGGCTTTTCCGAGGTCGTGCAAAATTCCGCCCACAGCCATAAGTTCCGCCAACTCAGGCTGATCCGGGCACATCTTTTCAGCTAAAAAACTGGATAATAGCGCAACGTTCAGGGAATGCACGCCCGTATACTCGTCCCAGTTCCTCACCTGCCCCAGACAGAACATCACCTGAGGGGCTCCGGCAATTTGGCGCGCTAAGGTGCGCCCCTGATCCGTCAGACCCACGATGTCGTTTTTTGAACATTTTCCCTTAAGGATTCGATCGTAAGTGTCATCAACCTGTTGTGTTGTCTCCTTGGCCAGAGATGCATCCAGAGGAATCAAATTCTTCTCCACAGCTTTCAAGGCACTCTCCAGCTCTTGAAGAGCAAAGGTTTCCTCAATTATAATGGGAAGAGAAGTGATGCCATCCTGACTCAGAACTTCTTTGGCCTTAGGCCAGGAGGAGGCCAAGGCAGCTATCCGAGTGTTTCGAGGCAAAAGCACACTGCCAGCCGTCCCAATGATGTCGTCGGAAAGGCGGGCTCCGCTCTGCATGTAGTTGGGTATTTCTTCCAATCTGATTTGGCGACGGATGCGATTTTCAAAGACCTCCGAGCGCACAACGTTTTCCATGATAAGTCGTCACCTTAGGCAACCAGAGCTCAAAACTTTGAGCCCGGCTGTTTTTTTGTTCAATGCGTCAGGATTTCGCCTTCACACAGCGTTCCCGCCAGCAAGCGGAGGCGCGACAGGCTGCCTCCAGAAAACAGTCTCCCTTCCACTGGCCTTCCAAAGGAGCTTCTCATAGGGTCTCCATAAGACAGGAGTCCTTACAGCCTCAAGGAGGCCAGCGTTCAAGCGTTCATAGGAGGGTTTCCCTGCCATGGCGCTTCATCTTTCAAAGAGGGACGAAGACCTGCTCTTAAATTATAACTCACATTTTTACCTATGAACCACAAACCTTCCCTGCCAGACAATACACTATCTTATCCGCTTTGTGCAAGTCCACGCCAACGCTGCCTGACGATTTGGCCACTTCATGGCAGGATCTTCCTGTTCTTCCGTGTTACAATCAGGCCCAGAGGATTTTTATTTTATGATGGGAGCAACGGGACACGGACATGCAAAACCCTGCACCAACAACCGACACCGTCAGTATACAAGACGAGTCAAGGGAGAAACTGCCCTTGCTGGAACGCATGGACGAGCGCTCACGCGTTTGGGTCGCCGATCTCCTTCTGTTAACATGCGCTTTCCTCTGGGGCATAGGCTTTGTCGCCATGAAGGAGGGGCTTGACGCCTACCCCACTTGGTGGTTACTTTTTCTGCGCTTCTGTGGCGGGGCTGCCTTAATGGTGTTTTTCTTCTTTAAGCGTCTCGCTCAGGCCTCCCGCCAAGATGTGAAGGGCGGTGCGATCATCGGACTCTTGCTCTTTGTGGCCATGGGCCTCCAGACTCTGGGGCTGAACTACACGACAGCGGGCAAACAGGCCTTCCTGACCGCCAGCTACGTCATCATGGTTCCCCTCCTCATCTGGATTGGGACCAGAAAGTTTCCCGGCACTCTCACGCTCTTTGCCTCTCTCCTATGCTTTGCGGGGATGAGGCTGCTGGCCCTGGACCTCTCCGGCAAACCCAACCTGGGAGACATCCTGACCGTGAGTTCCGCCCTTTTTTTTGCGCTTCAGATAATCGCCATCAGCCATTATGCGGCTGACGGAGACCCTATCGTTTTGAACTTCCTCCAGCTCGTTGTGGCAGGCACGCTCTCAGGCTTCATGGGTTGGGTCGTGAATGGGCCCCTCGTCTGGCGGGGCACTTACGGACTATGGGAAGTCCTCTACACTATATTTTTCAGCACATTTCTCTGCTTTTCCATACAAGTCTACGCACAAAAATACACGCCACCCACTCACTGCTCTCTCATCATGAGCCTGGAGGCCGTTTTTGGCCTTCTCTTCGGCGTTCTCCTCCTGCACGAACCGTTTACAAGAAGGATAGCTATCGGCTGCCTTATGATCTTCCTTTCCGTTCTCTCCGTCGAGGTGGGACCGACTTTTTTCGCCTTCCTTTGCCGCCTGACGCCTCCCCGTTCCCCTTCAGAAGAACCTTGACGAGGTCCTCTCTGTTCGCTTGGCTCAGGGCCTTTAACACCAGATTCCTGTTCTGAGGCATCCGATGTTGCAGGAGCGCGCGCTGGAGCCTACGCTCACCGGCAGAGCGGGGAATAAAGACCGCCTCCCCTGAAAAAGGGTCAAGCCCCGTATAGTACATGCAGGTTGAAAGGCTTCCCGGCGTAGGGATAAAGTCCTGAGCTTGCTCAGGGCAAAAGGAGAGCTCTGCAGCAAACTCCGCCAGCTCCACGGCTTCCTTGAGGCCACAGCCGGGATGCGACGTCATGAAATAAGGAACAAGATACTGTTTCTTGCCCAGCCGTCGGTTCATCGCCTCATAGAGCTTCATGAACCTCCTATACTGCCCGATGCTACCCTTCCGCATTCGATAGAGAACGGACGGGGCCGCGTGTTCGGGGGCCACTTTAAGCTGACCGCTCACATGGTGGAGGCAGAGCTCTTCCAAAAACGTCTCCCCGCCCTTTTTATCTGCTAAAAGGTAATCGTAGCGCAGTCCTGAGCGGACAAAAACTTTTTTCACCCCCGGCACGGAACGGCACTTGCGAAGCAAATCCAGATAATCCTCATGAGAAACCTCCAACTCCCTGCAGGGCTTGGGAAACAGGCATTCCCGCCCTCTGCAGGAACCTCTCTCCCTTTGGTGCCGGCAGGCTTCACGCCTGAAGTTTGCCGTTGGGCCTCCAACATCGTGAATGTACCCTTTGAAATCCGGTAAGCTCGTCAAAAGGCGCACTTCCCTCAAGATAGAGTCATGGCTCCGCGCCTGAATGATTCTCCCCTGATGAGCGTGGATGGCGCAAAAGGCACAACTTCCAAAACAGCCCCTGTGGCTGGTGATGCTGAACTTCACTTCGGAGAGAGCGGGAACTCCGCCCCTTTTGTCATAGTCCGGGTGCCAGTCTCTGACATAGGGCAAATCATACACCGCATCCATCTGGGCCTCCGTCAAGGGCAGAGCGGGCGGCAGGCAGACCACGGTCTTTTTCTCATGGTGCTGGCTCAAGGGCCGCCCGTGGAAGGGGTCCTGCTCCAGGGAAGAAAGTTTATAGGCTTCGGCAAAAGCGCTGACATCCCCGTTCACCTTTTCCCAGGAGGGGAGTTTGACACAACCTTCCGGGACCTCCTCGTGGGGGGCAGGATAACAGGTCCCACGCACATCTCTTAAAGCTGCTACAGGTTCCCCCCCTTTCAAGCGTTTTGCTATTTCCAGAAGCTGAAGCTCTCCCATGCCATAGATGAGCAGATCTGCCTGAGAGTCAATCAGGACGGAACGCCGGAGCGAATCCGACCAGTAGTCATAGTGTGCGAGACGCCTCAAGCTGGCCTCGATCCCCCCGACGATCAGAGGGATATCCCCCCAAACTCGACGCACCATCTGGCAGTAGACGATCGTAGCCCGATCCGGCCGCAGTCCGCTCTCACCTCCAGGACTGTAGGCGTCAAAAGCACGTGCTTTTTTTCCCGCTGTCAGCTTGTTCAACATGGAGTCCAGATTTCCGGCTCCAACCAGGACTCCCAGCCGGGGGCGTCCCAGCCTCTTAAAGTCCTCCTCTGCCCTCCAATCTGGCTGAGGAATCAGGCCTATGCGGTATCCGTGAGCCTCCAACAGGCGACAGAGAAGTGCAGCGGCAAAAGAGGGGTGATCCACGTAAGCATCCCCGCTGACAAATAAAAAATCCAGCTCTTCCCAGCCCCTACGCTCCATATCCTCTCGAAGAAGAGGCAGAAAAGCATTCCGGTTTCGCCCATCCGGCGGTGGCTGCAGGCTGCGATCATTCATGAAGGTTTCCCCCCTTTTACTCCCATAAGGGCACGTAGAACGCCTCATCTGAGTGGAGCTGCAAATAAAAATAAAAAGGCCCGGGAGCAACCCAGACCTTTTGCCTTCAGTGGTCGGGGCGAGAGGATTTGAACCTCCGACCTCTTGGTCCCGAACCAAGCGCGCTAACCAGGCTGCGCTACGCCCCGAAAAGTTTCCTTATGTAAAAACAACAAAGGGGATTTTAGCATTTTCCCGAACCGAGAGCAAGAGCCCATACCTCTAAAAATCATAAACCGTCAAAACATCCAACCTTCCCTCTGCCTGAGAGAGAGAAAAGCGAGCTGCTTCAAAAATTCGGATAAAATACACACAGGAAGCGCATCTATATCTTCCGTTTTTTATCCGTGCCATTTTCTTTCAATTCCACATCCCGTAAATTATATCCTGTTTTTTGCCCTTTATTTATCTCTCCCTTCAACGTATCCTGCAAACGCTTTTTAT
>JAAYOR010000042.1 GCA_012520235.1 Fretibacterium sp. | reverse complement strand
TTTGCGTGCCGTTGCTCTTGTACTCTGGGGAGGGCCTGTGTTATACTTACGCCTGTTGTCCGAAGCTCCAGTGACGTTTAAAGCGTGCCTTCGGGCCCAGGGTATGATTCGGGTGGCCATTTTTCATTCAGGTCTCCTATCGGACTTTCGATTCTGAGGTCCAGCTGGGTTCTGGGGTCCAGGCTTTGGCCGGCTTGGTTCTACATTGGGTCCCGAAGTAGAGGCTTGGCGCGCTTTTACAGAAAGATTCAAAAGCAAGGAGGCGTTGTTTGTGAGCAAAAGAACCTTTCAGCCCCATCGGATTCCCCGCAAGAGGAAGATAGGCTTTCTGGCCCGCTCCTCTTCCCCGGCGGGGCGCAGGATACTTCGTAATAGAAGGCGCAAGGGCCGCAAGTGCCTGACTATGGTGTAACGCTAAAGAAAAGGTGGCAGTTCGACCTCATCTTCCGCACTGGTCTTCGTGTTCAAGGAGAGCTGGTGCGGTTATTGTTTTTGAGACATGGAGAGGATCTGCTTGTCGGGTATGCCGTCGGCAAGAGGCAGGGCAAGGCCCACGTCCGCAATCGGGGGCGTCGTGTTCTGCGCGAGGCTTTTCGCAGGCTGCTCCCTTGGGTAACCCCGGGGGTCTCCCTGGTGTTCTCCCTCAAGGACAGGGCTCTTAATGCCTCGGCGGTTGACGTGTACCATGATATGGCCCGGCTTATGGAGAGAAAAGGGCTTCTGGCGGAGAACTGGGAGGGGCCGGACTGGTCGTCCCCGGCCCCTCCCACTTTGCCTCGAGCGGCCTGGGAGAATGCACATGGACGACCTTGAGCGCACCTCATCTGATCGCGCGTCCTGGGGCCGGAACCCGGCCGTCTGGTGCGCTATCCTCCTCATCCGTTGCTACCAGATCTTCCTCTCACCTTTTCTGGGGCGCTCCTGTCGCTTTTACCCCACCTGCTCGCACTACGCGCTCTTTGTGTTCAGAGAGTGGGGTTTTTTTAGGGGGGCTCTGCTCACGCTGTGGCGTCTCTTGAGGTGCGGCCCCTGGTGTGAGGGTGGCTGCGACCTGCCGCCGCGCCGCCAGCCAAGGGACGTTGTGCCGAAAGAGGGGGAGGGTGTGCGCTCTCCTTTGGGGCACGGGCAGGCCCAGGCATGAAAATGGCTGAAAAACAGGAGGCTGCCGCTTCGGGGCTTTCCTCTACATAACAGGGATGGTGACCTTTTTTGAGCTATTTGTGGGAACAGGCCGGTAATCTGTTGATGTGGCTCATGCAGAGCTTTTACAACCTCACGAACTCGTGGGGACTTTCTATCATCCTGCTGACCGTCCTGGTGCGCATTGCTATGCATCCTCTGACGCAGAAACAGATGGTCAGCATGCAGAGGATGCAGAAACTCCAGCCGATGCTGAAGGTGCTTCAGGAGAAATATCAAGACGACAAGGAGACTCTGAACCGTGAGGTGATGGCCCTTTACAAGGAGAACAAGGTCAACCCGGCCTCGGGCTGCCTGCCGCTTCTGATCCAGCTCCCTATCTTTATCCTGCTGTACGGCGTGCTCTCCCGACACGGTTTTGCTGGCGCTACCTTCTTTTGGGTGCAGTTGGACGGCTCTGTCCTGACGACCATCGCCAAGGCCATCAACCTGGTGAACGAGGCCGGGGTGCCTCTGCCCAAGGAGCAGCTCGGCTTTGTGGTGGTGGTCTTTTCTGCCATGACCAACCCGAAGATGCTCTTTGCGAACCTCGGGGTCTGGCTGCCAAACACGATTCTGCTCCTGATCATCGCCTTCCTCACCTGGTACCAGCAGCGAGTCTCCTCGTCCGGCAACCCTCAAATGTCCATGATGAACTGGTTTATGCCCCTCTTCCTGACCTTTATCTGCCTCTCTCTGCCGGGAGGAGTGCTGCTCTACTGGGGAGTCTCCTCTCTGATGGGTGTGGTGCACCAACTCCATGTCCTGAGACGGACCAACAAGGAGATGCAGCAGAAGCCGCAGCTTTTCCAGGAGAAGCCTCGCAAGCCCGTCTCCCAAGGCGACCAGGGGTAAGGGACCATGTCGGAGAACGAGAGGACAATTCGGGCGGACGAGCTTTTCGTTGAGGTTGCCTCTGTCGAGGAGGCCCTGAGCAAGGCTGCGGCAGAGTGGAACCTGCTTCAGGAGGAGCTGGATGCGGAGGTGCTTGGGGAGGAGAGGAGCTTCTTCGGCCTCTTCGGCAAAAAGCTGAGGGTACGGATATCCCCCAAAAAACGCCCCCTGCTCCTGAGAGGCCGTCGCTTTGTGGCGGAGCTGCTGAGGCTGATGGACCTTGACGCGGAGGCGGGTTTCTCAGAAGAGGACGAGAACATGATCGACATCACAGGGACGGACTCGGAGATCCTGGTGGGGCGTTTCGGCGACGGGCTGAAGTCGATGGAATACCTGCTGAACCTGGCCCTGAGGAAGCCGGGGACGGAGCCTCGCGTGCGTCTGGATAGTAACGGCTACCGGGAGCGCCGGACCCGGAGCCTGGAGCGCCTGGCCGAAGCGACGGCGCGCCGAGTGGCGGAGCAGTCCGCCCCGGTGCGGCTTGAACCTATGCTCAGCTGGGAGCGCTGGGTCATCCATATGACGCTCAAGGACCGTGAGGACGTCCAGACTCAGTCGGTGGGGGAGAGCCCGGACCGCAAGGTGGTGGTCATGCCGAAGTTCAGCGAAGACCGCCTCCAGCAGAGCCGCCCCTCCAGGCCCCGGCAACCGCGCCGACGCCGACGCTGAAACGATGTTCCCTATCCTTCTTGAGCTTGGCCCCTTGCGCCTGGAGGCGTATTCCACCCTTTGGTTCCTCGCCCTCGCTTTGGCCATGGTCTGGACCATCCGACGCTTTTCCCTTTACGGGGTGGACGACGGCGCGGCGCGCCGGGTTATCGGCTGGTCGTTTCTGGCCATGCTGGCAGGAGCGCGGAGCTTCGAGTACATCTGGAACTTCCGGGCGTACGTGGAGCAGCCCTCCCTTTTGCTCGACCTCAGCCATGGAGGGCTCTCCGAGGTGGGGGCCGTCACCGGGGCTTTTTTTGCGGCGCTCTTCCTCACTCGGAGGGCCCAAAACAAAAACCTCTCCTTTGGCCGGCTCTGCGATGTCGTGGTTCTGCCGGCCTTCCTTGCCATCGCTCTGGGGCGCTGGGGTTGCTTCCTCAATGGCTGTTGCGTGGGGATCCCCACCAGCTCCCCGTTGGGCCTGCACTTCCCCTTTGACCCGGCCGGGGTTTTCCGGCACCCTACGCAGCTTTACTATTCGGGTGGCGCGCTGTTGATCCTGGCGGTTCTTTGGACCGTGGAGCGCTTCACGGTGCGCCGCGGGCGTTTGGCTGACGGCGCGCTGATAGCGCCTTTGGGGCTGATCCTTTACACAGCCCTGCGCTTTGGGGTGGGGAGGCTGCGGTTCAACCCAGAGCGCTACGGGCTCGGCTTCTCTTCCACAGTTCTTCTGATAGCGCTACCGTTTGAGCTGTTCTGGTTCTATCGTTCGATGCGCACCTTCTCCAGAAAGTTCAAAAAAATCGAAGCGAGTATCGAAGAGAGTAAGGAAAACAAGCCCCCCGAACCTCTGAGGACTCTCTGACTCAGGACAAGTTCGGTTGAGCTTTAGTTTTAGGCTGCCCTCCAAAAAAGGGCGGTTTTTTTGTTTTTGACCCTCCGTCCGACGTGCGTCCTACAGTATAGCAGGAGATAACCCTGTTTTTTTCGTATCCGACCTTCGGTAGAATCCGGCATGAATCTCCCCGGGTAGCCGCTTAAAATAACAATATCAGTAGCGGACCGTCCGGCCTATGCCGGGCGCCTGGCATAGGCCGGACGGTCATAAAGGCTGCTAACCGGAAGGATGGCCTTCCGGACGGTTTGATTTGACAGAGGAAGCAGATGGTAACTTTCGGAGGTGTTTGTATGAAACGCAACGTATTGAAAAGAGGCGGAGCCCTCCTCCTGGCGGGAGTCCTGATCCTGGGCGGAGCGCCGCTGCTGGGAACGCAAATGGCCCTGGCAGCTCCCAGCGGTGTGGGGGAGAAAAACCCGGTGGTCTCCATCGTCAAGAGCGCCTCTCCGGCTGTGGTAAACATTGATGTTGAGACGAAGGTAAAACAGCGCTCCCCATTCCCCTTTGGTGACGATCCCTTCTTCAGGGAGTTCTTTGGCGATATCTTCAGAGATTACAACCGCACGGTGCCGATGAAGGGGCGCGGATCCGGCTTCATCGTCTCCAAGGACGGGCAGATCCTGACGAACAACCACGTCATTGAGGGCGTGGACAAGATATCCGTCACCCTGGCGGACGGCAAGAGCTACCCCGCCAAGGTGCTGGGCAAGGACCCGACCTTTGACCTGGCAGTGATCAAAATAACGCCTAAGGGCGACCTGCCGGTTCTGGAGCTTGGAGACTCCGACGAGACGGAGGTGGGCGAGTGGGTGGTGGCCATCGGCAACCCCTATGGTCTGGAGCATACGGTGACTGTGGGGGTCGTCTCGGCGAAGAACCGGAGCATCCACGCTCAGAACGTGAACTTTGATGGGTTCATCCAGACGGACGCAGCCATCAACCCGGGCAACAGCGGCGGGCCGCTGCTGAATATGGAGGGCAAGGTCGTGGGCATCAACACGGCTATTCTACCCTTTGCTCAGGGCCTGGGCTTTGCCGTGCCGGTGAACATGGCCAAACAGATAATGGACGACCTGGTCGCCTACGGCAAGGTCAAACGCGGCTGGCTGGGGATCTCCGTCCAGAACCTGACGCCCGAGTTGGCCGGCGCGTATGAGGTGGAGAGCGAGACCGGCGTCATCGTAGGGGACGTCTTCTCCGGCTCCGCAGCCGAGAAGGCGGGAATCCAGACAGGGGACGTGATCATCAAGGTGGACGGCTCCGAGGTCAAGGACACGCTCTGGTTCGTGAACAAGATCCGGGAGAAGGCGCCGGGCTCTACTGTGAAGCTGACCCTTGTGCGTGAGGGGCGGGAGATCTCCCTCACCGCCAAGCTGAACGAGCGCCCCGAGGACGCGGACGGCCCGATGAGGAGGTCCGACGCCGGGCAGGAGCCGGTCGGCAAGGCGCTGGAGAAGGTGGGACTCTCGGTGGCGGAGTTGACGCAAGACCTGAGACAGCGTTTCAGGCTTGACAGCAATAGAGACGGGCTGGTCGTGGTTCGCGTGGCCCCTGGCTCTTCCGCGGACGCGGCGGGGCTGAGAAGCGGGGACCTGCTGCTCCAGGTCAACGGGCGAAAGGTGGCGAACCTGGAACAACTGAACCAGGCGCTTGCCCGGAAGTCGAAAGCCGTGGTCCTGCTGGTGGAGCGGGGCGGCCGCACGTTCTTCATCGCCCTGGAGGAGAGGGACGAGAAGGACGAGTGATCGTGGGGAGGACCCCGGTTTGGCTTTGAAATAATAGAAGATAAGATTGAGCCGGAGGGAAGACCCTCCGGCTCCGTCATCTCTGCTAATATCCCCTATCAGTATTAATATCCTCTATCAATATCCTTGTAAAATGTTATAATTGCAGAGGCTTTTTAAATCTGCACCACAAAGGAGGAGGTAGTTTTATGAGCAGAATAGTCGTAGTGGGCTCCAACCATGCCGGGACTGCCGCAATCAACACGATCCTGGGCAATTACAAGGGCAACGAAGTGGTGGTCTACGATCGCAACTCGAACATCAGTTTCCTAGGCTGCGGGATGGCGCTCTGGATCGGCAACCAGATCCGGGGGAGCGAAGGGCTTTTCTACGCCAGCCAGGGCTCTCTGGAGAAGGCTGGGGCCAAAGTGCACATGCAGGCGGAGGTTCAGGCTGTTGACTTTGACGAGAAGAAACTCAGGATTCGCACAACTGACGGTGGAGAATTTGAGGACAGCTACGACAAGTTGATTCTCGCCACCGGCTCGCTACCCATTATCCCGGATATCCCCGGCATGGACCTGAAGAACGTCCAGAGAGTGAAGCTGTTCCAGGACGCTCAGGCGGTCATTGACAAGCTGAAAGAGCCGGAGATCCGGAACGTGGTGGTGGTGGGTGCCGGCTACATTGGAGTGGAGCTGGCTGAGGCTTTCCAACGGCATGGCAAGGAGGTCACGATGATCGACATCGTGGACAGCTGCCTGTGCAACTACTACGACCGCGAGTTCACGGACCTGATGAGCGACAACCTGACCCGGCACGGCATCCGTCTGGCCTACGGGGAAAGAGTGACGGAGCTCAAGGGCGAGGGCGGACGGGTGGCCTCCGTAGTCACGGACAAAAACGTCTACAAGGCCGATATGGTGGTGATGGCCATCGGTTTTCGCCCCAACACTGCCCTGGGCAAAGACAGGCTGGAGACGTTCCGCAACGGTGCGTACAGGGTAGACCGGCATCAGAGGACAAGCGTACCGGACGTCTACGCCATCGGCGACTGTGCGGTGGTCTATGACAACGTGCTGAACGACGTCAACTACATCGCTCTGGCCACCAACGCTGTGCGTTCCGGCATCGTGGCGGCCCACAACGTCTGCGGGACGCCGCTGGAGACTATTGGGGTTCAGGGCTCGAACGGCATCTCCATCTACGGTCTGAACATGGTCTCCACCGGAGTGACGCTGGAGAAAGCTCGCAAGCTGGGGTTTGACGCCAGGGCGACGGACTTCACGGACAAGCAGAAGGCTGATTTCATGGAGGTGGACAATCCCGAGGTGAAGATCCGCATCGTCTATGACGCGAAGAGCCGAGTGGTTCTTGGCGCTCAGATGGCCTCGCGCTATGACGTGAGCATGGGCATCCACATGTTCTCCCTGGCCATTCAGGAGAAGGTCACCATTGACCGCTTGAAGCTCCTGGACATCTTCTTTTTGCCTCACTTCAACAAGCCCTATAACTACATCACTATGGCAGCCCTTGGGGCCGAATGACAGAGTTTTTTTCTCAGCTCTCTCAGGGTAAAACAAAGCGGACGGGCCTGGAGGCGCCCGTCCGCTTTGCCTTTTGGTGCAGCTGCCTGAGGGTTCTCGCAGCGCCTTCAGTCCTACTCCCGGAAGGTGGTTGCTTCTATGTCTCGTCCTCTTGAAGGGGCTCGGAAGGCTTTTGCTGCTGCGCTCTCCAGCCAGCTCTGCAGAATGAGGGTCGCTGCGACTTTGTCCACGTGCTCCCTGCGTTTTTTGCGCGAGACGTCGGCCTCCAGAAGCGCCCTCTGAGCAAGAGTGGTGGTGAAGCGCTCGTCCCAGAGTTCAAAGGTCCGGTCCGGGTGCCGGGCCCTGAGCTTCTCCACTAGGGAGCTTATCCGCTCCGCCTCAGGGCCAAGGGTCCCGTCTGTACGACGGGGCAGCCCCAACAGGACCAGAACGGGGTCGTAGCGCTTCAGGCATTCCTCAAAATGAAAGCGCCAACCCCTGCCCCCCCTGTTGTCCCCCTCGACGGGCCAGACGGCAAGGGCCTGAGCGATGACCCCTGTCGGGTCCGTTATCGCTGCACCCACCCGAACGGACCCGATGTCAAGAGCCAGGATTCGTCCCTTTGGAGGGTCCTGGCTCACCCCTGGTTCACCTGAGAGGCCAGGAGCGTCTCAATAGCCGCTATCGCGTCGTCCAGGCGGGCTACGTCTCCGCCACCGCCCTGAGCGGTGTTGGCGCGTCCGCCTCCCTTGCCTCCCATGAGGGAGGCTGCGGCCCTGACCAGATCCCCTGCCTTTGCGCCACGCTCCACCGCGGCGTCATCAGCCATGACCACGAGCCGGCAGTTGTCCTCCGTAACGTCAGCCATGACCACCACGGTGGGTGACGCCTTGGCTTTGGCCCGGTCCCCTATCTCGCGGAGGGCGTCCGGCTCCAGGCCGGAAAAACGCCCTGTCTGCAGGGTCACGCCGTCCACATCCTTGTGAGTGAAGAGGCTCTCCACGTTCTTTGTGAACTCTCGGAGGGCTGTCTCCTGAGCCTGACGTTTGACCCGATGCAGCTCGTCAAGCAGCTCCTGGGCCCGGGTTGGCAGGTTTTCCTCGTCGGTGGCCAGAATGCCGGCCACCTGAAACATCAGGTCGTAGGAACGCTGCAGCAGCTTCAGGGTGTTGAGGCCCGTCACGGCCAGGATGCGGCGCGTGCCGGACCCGATGCTCTCCTCGCGCAGTATCTTGAAGCAGCCTATCTCGCCCGTGGCGGACACGTGAAGCCCGCCGCAGAGCTCGGTGGAGAAGTCCGGGATGGAGACCACCCGCACCGTGGAGCCGTATTTCTCGTCGAACAGGGCCTTGGCGCCCATCTCACGCGCCTCCTCCCGGTCGCACTCCCGGATGGAGAGGGGCTGGTTGGCCAGGATGCGCTGGTTGACCAGACGCTCCGTACCCCGAAGCTGTTCGGGCGTCATGGCCTCGTGGTGGGTGAAGTCAAAGCGCAGGAACTGATCGGTGACCAGGGAGCCCGCCTGGCGGACGTGCCCGCCCAGGACCCGCCCCAGCGCCTCGTGCAGCAGGTGGGTGGCCGTGTGGTTGCGGCGGATGGCGCAGCGCCTCCCGTCGTTGACTATAGCCTGGACCCTGTCGCCCAGGGAGACCGCTCCCTTTTGCAGGAGCACCTTGTGGACGATGAGCCCTCCGTGAGGGACCGTGTTCGTCACCTCCATCACGGCAGTGTCCGTGCCCGAGTGAAGCTCGCCCTGATCGCCCACCTCTCCGCCGCGCTCGGCATAGAAGGGCGTGACGTCCAGGATCACCTCCAGCTCGACCGGGCCGTCAAGGGCCTCGACCCTCTGGACGGGCCCGTCGGCGGTCAGGAGTGCCTTTACCTGGCCTGTGTCCGTGCAGGTGGTGTAGCCCGAGAAGCGGGTGGGGCCCTGTTCGGACTCCAGCTCGGTGTAGACGTCGCCGGCGAGGGAGCTCTTCTTCTGCTTGCTGGAGGCCCGGGCGCGCTCCCGCTGCTCCTCCATGGCCTTGCGGAACCCCTCCTGATCGACGGTCAGCCCCTGTTCTGCCGCCATCTCAAGGGTCAGCTCCATCGGGAAGCCGTAGGTGTCGTAGAGGATGAAGGCCGCCTCTCCGGGAAATACAGCGGTCTTTGTCCGAGCCAGATTTGCGGTCTCCGCCTCGAAGAGCTCCGTGCCCTGCTGCAGGGTCCGCTGAAAGCGCTCCTCCTCCACCCCGATTATCTGCTCGATGGTCAGGCGCTGTTCGCAGAGCTCCCGGTAGGGGTCCTTCATGATGTCGATGAGGATTGGCAGGTACTCACACAGGAACGGGCCTTCAAAACCCAACAGACGGCCGTAGCGCACAGCCCGGCGCAACAGGCGACGCAGCACATAGCCGGGCCCGTCGTTGGCGGGCAGGACGCCGTCAGCCAGCATGAAGGCCACAGATCGGATGTGGTCCGCGATGACGCGCACAGGCATGTCGGTCTTCGCGTCAGAGCCGTAGGTGATGCCGGCCCTGCGGCAGGTGTGGTCTATCAGCGGACGAAACAGGTCGGTCTCGTAATCCGTGTCGACGCCCTGCACGATGGAGGTGAGCCGTTCGAGCCCCATGCCCGTATCAATGTTCTTGCGGGGCAGAGGGGTGAGAGAGCCGTCTTTTTGCCGGTCGAACTGGGTGAACACAAGGTTCCAGATCTCCATGTAGCGGTCGCAGTCACAGCCCGGCCCGCAGGCGGGGGAACTACAGCCATAGCTTGCTCCCCTGTCGTAGTAGAGCTCCGAGCAGGGGCCGCAGGGGCCGGTCTCGCCCATGAACCAATAGTTGTTGTCCTGCCCGAACCGGAGGATGCGCTCTTCCGGGAGGCCCGCCTCTCGGACCCAGGACTCCCGGGCCTCCTCGTCGTCCGTGTAGATGGTGGCGTAGAACTTATCCGGCTCCATCCCCACCCATTCGGTTAGAAATTCCCAGGCCCAGGCTATGGCCTCTTTTTTGAAATACTCTCCCCAAGCGAAGTTGCCGAGCATCTCAAAAAACGTGTGGTGGCGCGCGGTGCGCCCCACGTTCTCAATGTCGTTGGTGCGGACGCACTTCTGGCTGGTGACGGCTTGGGGGTGCTCCGGCTGACGGATGCCCAGGTAATAAGGCTTGAAGGGAACCATTCCTGCAATGGTGAAGAGCAGGGACGGGTCATCGGGGATCAGTGAAAAGCTGGGGTAGTGATGGCTGCCCTTTTCCTGCCAAAAGCGGATGAACAGCTCCCGGAGTTCGGCCCCTGTACGGTGCTGCATGGAAAAACCTCCTCAGTGATGTTCAAGGCTGAAAAACGCCTCCGGCGTTCGTGCGTCTGCCGCGCGCGGCGCCCGTGATTTCCAGTTATCATACACCAAAAAATCCCTGAGAGAACGCCCCTTAAGGGCACAGGATCTTGAGTCCGACAAGGCACAGACTCTCACAAAAAAACGGCCCCCGGAAGCCGGGGGCTGTCCCTTATAAGTCGAGGGTGGGGAGTCCTTTCAAAGTCAAAGTCATCAAGGGGGGCGTCTCTCAGCTGCCGAGAGGTCTGTCCCCTCGGTGCTCTCCGGGAGAGGGGAAGTCCGCGTTCTCATCCACGACGTTCGCCATCGTCTCCGGGCTTATTTGGGCAAAACCTATTCTCCAGGCCAGGATGGCGGCCTGAGTCCGATCCCGGAGCTCCAGCTTCTTGAGGGCATGAGAGACGTGGTTTTTCACCGTCTTCTCGGAGAGGACCGTTTGGTTGGCTATCTCAAGGTTGCTGTAGCCCTGAGCCAGCCAGTAAAGGATCTCCTTCTCCCTTGGGGTAAGCTCTTTGAGGAGGTCGCTCTCGTTCTTGCGCCTGGAGAAGCTCGTCATCAGTTTACCCGCGACGCGGGGGTCAACGTAGGAGCTTCCCTGGATGGCCGCCCGGACTGCCGCTATCAGCTCGGATCTGCTGGAGGTCTTCAGGACAAACCCCAGCACCCCTTCTGCAGACAGGGTCGCCAGGCAGTCCTCATCGTCATAGGCGCTGACCGCTACAGCGGGCACCGGAATTTTCTGGTCATTCAGCTCGCGAACCAGCTGGACTCCGTCCATACGGGGCATGTTGATGTCGAACACGAGCAGGTCAGGGTGATGCTCCCGAACGAGAACGAGCGCCTCCTCACCGTCGCTTGCCTCGCCCACTACCTTGATGTCCGACTCCAGCTCCAGCAATTTTTTGAGTCCATCCCTGAAAAGTTTGTGGTCGTCCGCCAGGACAAGCTTGATCATCTTCCTAAACGTCCCTTTCAAGATTTTCAAGAGTTAAAGCGAAGCAAACCTAAGCCTGGTCACAGTAAAAATCCGAACCAGGTCAAATAAGTTGCGCCAGCCCTGATAACCCTGCGCAGCGGACTTGAAGCAAGTTTTTACCTTGCCCTGCCTCACCTGCAAGCGAGAAGGGTATGGGACCTGAGACCTCATTATAAGGGAAGCGAGGGCAAAACTCAACGAAAATTGTCACACTTTGAGTAGCAGGCGACCGGCTACTTTGTTCGGGGCTGTCAGACCCCGAATGTCGCTACATTTAACGCACAAGATGCAAGTCAACAGTACGCAGATGTCGCCTGACAATCCATATACGGGCACCCTTTTTTTGACTCCATTTTGGCACATATTTTTGATGCTCGTAGTATAGCAAAAATCCGTGCTTAAAAACCGTGTTCTAAAAACAGTTCTTTTGAGATTTTAATAAGGCAGGCAAATTACGACACCGTACATTATAATAATAGTGGGGAGTATGATCATATATTTTGGGAGGAGGTTTTTCCATGAGCGAGAATCCAGCAAAAAAGCGCCGTTCCAGAGGGCTTAAATTAAGAGGCAAAATCATTCTCAGTATCCTTTTGGTGGTTTTTTTGGTGTTCACGGGTATCATCACCTACGTAGCTCAGACTTCATCAGCAAAAGCCTCGCAGGACGCCTTAAACATGACCTTCACGTCCGTTCATGGGGCCCAGGAGCGACTTCAATCTACCATCCAATCCACAATCAACCTTCTGAAAACCATTGCGGACATAGCGGCTGATATGGACAAGACCCTGCCGGAAGTTCGCGAGACCATGATAGGCATCATGAGAACGAGCGTCACCCGCACGAACGATATCCTGGCTCTCTGGATAGCCTACGAACCCAATGCCTTCGATGAGCGCGACGACTACTACCGGGGTGTCTATCCCTACAGTCAGAACGGTCAGTTCACCCTCCATTTTCTGAACGAGGAAGGAACGGCTAAGCAGACGCAAGATCTGATGGCGGAGACCCTTGACCTGCCCCAGATGGAGGGGGCCTACACGACTCCCTTCAAGACGGGCAAACCTTTCATCACCAGCCCCAAGTCCGTCACTTATTCTAACGGCAAGACGGCTTTCGTTTCCACCCTCTCCATACCCCTTTTTTTGGACGGCAAGGTTATGGGTGTGATTGGACTTGACTTTGATTATCGTTCCATCCAGGAATACTTGCTCTCCATCGGCACGCAGACCCGTTACTCCATGGTCACAAGCCACGGAACGGTCGTTCACAACGACGACCCCAAGCTGATTGGACTCAGTGTGGAGGAAGCGCTCAAGGGGCAGGTCGGAGCTGAGGCCTTCATAAAGGCGCTCCATGAGGGTAGGGACTACAGCGATACTGTGACAACCAAAAGCGGTGCGAGGTGTGTTCGGGTGGTCTCGCAGGTCAAGCTTGAGCTGGATTCGGAGGACTTTATGGCTATTTTCGCCACCACCCCGGAGGACTTTATCCTGGCAGATACCAGAAAAATGACGCGTAATATCATTATCGCAGCGGTGTCCGGATTGCTCCTGCTTTCGGTCATCATTGCTCTTATCGGCACTCAGATTGTGAGGCCGATCTCAGCTCTGACTCAGCTCATCAGGCGAGCCGGGGAACTTAACTTCACCACCGATCATTCCCGAACCTGGCTCCTCAAATATAGAGACGAGATCGGTGAGATGAGCCACAGCTATGTGGAACTCAAAAATAGCGTCACAGAAATACTGAAGCACCTTGACGTCCAGGCTCGAGGTTTCGCCTTCACAGCAGAAAATCTTCAAGCCATCTCCGAAGAATCCGTCGCCTCCTTACAGGAAGTTAAGGCGTCAATGGACGAGGTCGCGACCCTTTCAAGAGACAATATTGCAGCCTTAGAGACCGCCAATTCAGGAGTGGGAGAGGTGGCTTCCGCCGCCTCGGCGACAGCAAAGGCTGCAGAGGAAGGTGCCGGAATTGCCTCTCAAACCTCGAACCTCACTAACCAGGCATTTTCGGAAGTCGATTCTGTCGTAGTCGGAATTCGTGAGGTCGGTGAGCAGTCTCGGGAGAGCGGTCACTCCATTTTGCAGGTCAATGAATCTGTGGGGGCCATCGCATCTTTTGTCTCCACTATCACGGCTATTGCGGACCAGACGAACCTCTTGGCTTTGAACGCGGCCATTGAAGCGGCTCGAGCCGGCGAGGCGGGGCGCGGTTTCGCCGTCGTCGCTGAGGAAGTGCGCAAGCTGGCGGAGGACTCTGCCAATGCGGCTCAGGAGGTTCAAAAACTGATTGCGGCGTTACAGGCCGACTCCGCTTCCGCCAACTCGATCATTGAGGCGATGGGTAACACTCTCCTGAAGACCATTGACAAGGCAGGCAAGGCTCAGGAAGCGCTCCAAAAGAGCCAGCATGAGGTGAACGAACTGACTTCTCGCATGGAGACCATTGCAGCCGCAGCTGAAGAACAGGCAGCCTCCAGCATTGAGATGGCCAACTCCGTCAATCGAGTGACCGCCGCAACTCGGGAGATTGGTGGTTCTTTAGAAAAAATTCAGACAGCCACAGCAGCGACAGCCGCCTCCAGCGAGAATGTGGCCACTTCGGCTCAAGATATGATGGGTGGTGTGGTGGAAATCGACGCGATCATGGCCAAGTTCGATTACGACCAGGAGGGGCCGAAAAGAGAGCCGATGATCACAGCCTTAAAAACAGGAAAAGTGCAAAAATGAATTGCGGAAATGCAAAAGTCCCGCCCCCTTAAGGGCGGGACTTTGTAACTCAAGCCTATCAGATTTCGCGCCATTTGCGTGGTTCGCGGTTCCTTTTTTGTGTGCATTCGTGTCTGTTTGTGGTTTCCTTTGAGACGAAAAAGCCGGACCCTCCGCAAGAGGAGAGAGGTCCGGCTTTTGCCTCAAGGGATCAGAGCTCAGGACTTGGTCCTGGATTTCCCCCCGGGGTGCTTTTTTGGTCGTTGGTGTTTGAGAGCGCTGTTGTCCTCACTTTCCCCGACGTCCGGGGTTAGTAGCGGGTTCCAGCCGAACTGACGACTCATCATCACCTGCTGGGAGTTGATGACAGGTTCTCCAGGGGCAGGGGAGAGGCGCCGATAGGTTCCGTCGCTCTCCAGGCGGCGCAGCTGGACGTTGTCCTTCAGGTGCACATCCAGGATGTCCTCCAGGATATTCCTTCTCAGGGCCGGGTCCAGGATCGGGACCAGCACCTCAATGCGTCGGTCCAGGTTCCGGGGCATCAGGTCCGAGCTGCCGATGAACATCTCGCCCTCCCCGCCGGCCCCGAAGTAGAAGATCCGCGGATGCTCAAGGAACCGCCCGACAATGGAGGAGACGGTGATGTTCTCGCTGACCCCGGGCACTCCCGGAACCAGGCAGCAGATGCCGCGAACCTGGAGCTCCACCTTCACCCCTGCCTGAGAGGCTCTGTAGAGCGCCTGGATGCAGGCCTTGTCCACCAGATGGTTCAGCTTGAACTTTATGATCCCGCCTCCGTGCTCCTGATGGAGGTCTGTTTCCCGCTCAATGCGCTCAATGAGCCCGCTTCTTGTGGTGACGGGCGAGACCAGAAGGCGCCGGTACTCGCTGCGGTCTGTGAAGCCGGTCATGGTGTTGAAAAGGTCGGTAACGTCAGAACAGATCTCCGGGTTGCAGGTGAAGAGGCCTAAGTCGGAGTACACCTTGGCGGTGGCGGGGTTATAGTTGCCGGTGCCCAGGTGGACGTAGCGGCGGATCCCGGACTCCTCCTGCCGGACGACAAGGCACATCTTGGCGTGGATCTTCATTCCCGGCAGACCGTAGACGACGTGCACGCCCTCCTCCTCAAAGGTGTCGGCCCACTTGATGTTGCGCTCCTCATCAAAGCGTGCCTTGAGCTCCACCACAGCCGTCACCTGCTTTCCGTTGCGGCGGGCGTCAATGAGAGCGTCCACGATAGGTGACTCGCTGCCTGTCCGATAGAGCGTCTGCTTGATGGCCACCACTCCGGGGTCCTCCGCTGAGCGGCGCAGGAAATCCAGCACGGGCGAGAAACTGTCGTAAGGATGGTAGACTATCAGATCGCTGCGCCTCAGCATGGAATAGACGTTGGCCTTGCCCTCGCTGAAGGGAGAAGGCATACGAGGCGTGTAAGGCTTATCCTTCAGGTCGGGGCGCTCAATGTGGTAGAGCTCCATCAGCTGGGCCCCGGCCAGAGGGCCCCGGATCTTGTAAATCTGGAAGGGGACCACCTGAAGATGCTTGACGAGGAAATCAAGGAGGGAGCGGGGGGCCGACTGTGAGATCTCAAGGCGGACCACCTCTCCAAAGCGTCGCTGGTCCACAAGGCCGCGGATCACCTCAAGCAGGTCGTCAGCCTCATCGGCCTCTATCTCGAAGTCCGTGTTTCGGGTGATGCGAAAGTAGGTGGAGGCGACGACCTGGTAGCCGGGAAACAGGGAGTCCAGATTGCGGGTGATCACCTCCTCCAGAAAGAGGATATCGTTGTCGTCGACGTTGGAGGAGAAGCCCAGGGAGGCATAGTTTTTGGCCTCCTTGCTGCGCGGGATGAAGAGGAAACGACCGAGGTTATTGGGGATCTTCAGGCGGACAAAGCGGGTCTCGCCCCTCGGAGAGAGCAGCTCGACCAGGATGTTTAGGCTCTCGTTGGAGATCATGGGGAAGGGGCGGCTCGGGTCGATAGCCTGAGGCGTCAGGATGGGATAAAGCTCGGTCTGGA
>JAAYOR010000041.1 GCA_012520235.1 Fretibacterium sp. | reverse complement strand
TTCTACCCCCTCAGGGGGTGTGAACTCCACAGGATGGGAATAGCCCAGGTTCATGACCAGTTTTTTGCCCTGCAGCTGTGCTCTCCAACCCACTCCGACTATCTCCATCGTCTTCTGAAAGCCCTCTGTCACCCCGGTCACCATGTTGGCGATGAGCGCTCTCGTCATCCCATGCCAGGCGCAGGTTTGTTTTTCATCATTCGTCCGAGTCACCAGCACCTTATCGGGCTGAACGTCCACGTTAATCCCCGGCATCAAGGGAGTGTCCAATTCACCCTTGGCTCCTTTGACGATGACCTTGCTATCTTTGACTGTGATGGTCGTCCCTTTTGGCAGAGCGACCGCTTTGCGTCCTATGCGAGACATTCTCAGCCCCTCCTTACCAGACGTAGCAAAGGACTTCTCCGCCAAGCCCCAGCCTTGCGGCTTCGGCTCCGCTTTTGAGTCCCTGAGAGGTGGACAGCACAGCCAGCCCCAGGCCTCCCATTACAACAGGAAGCTTATCTTTGCCGACATAAATTCTACGCCCCGGCTTGCTTATTCGGCGCAAACCCTGAATAACACGCTCCCGCTCGGGGCCATAGGCCAAGAATATCCGGATGGAAGCATAGGGCTTCTTAGGATCCGTTATTGTCTTGAAGTTCTTGATGTAACCCTCTTCTTTGAGGATCTTGGCAATGGCCAGCTTAGTCTTGCTGGCAGGGATATCCACGCTTTCACTGTAAATCATATTCGCGTTGCGCACTCTCGTGAGCATATCCGCGATTGGGTCGTTGACATACATTCTGTCGCCCCCTCGCCTACCAGCTGGACTTGACTACGCCAGGTATTTTGCCCTCTCGGGCAAGCTTGCGAAAGCAGCAGCGGCACATATCGAACATTCTTATATAGGCGTGCACTCTCCCACACAACGGACAGCGATTGTACTGCCGAACTTTAAACTTTGGGGGCTGTTTCGCCTTATAAACCATAGCCTTCCTTGCCATCTCTTTGCAAATCCCCCTGTCTTAACGGTTAAAGGGCATTCCTAAGCCCTTGAGAAGCGCATAGGCCTCCTCATCGGTCGACGCATCCGTCACAATGGAAACGTTCATCCCTCGGGAACGGAGCACCTTATCGTAGCTGATCTCAGGGAAGATAAGCTGTTCCCTCAGACCAAGGTTGTAGTTCCCGCGGCCATCGAAACCACGGCGCGAAACCCCCTGAAAGTCCTTGATGCTAGGCAGAGCCAGGGAGATCAAGCGGTCCAGAAACTCCCACATGCGCCTGCCCCTCAGGGTCACCGAGCAGCCCACGGGCATCCCCTCGCGAACCTTGAAACCGGCAATAGACCTCTTGGCACGCTTCAGGAGAGGCTGCTGGCCCGTTATTGCTCTGAGCTCAGCAATGGCCGCATCCATAAACTTGATGTCCAGCTTGGCGTCGCCCACTCCAATGTTTACCACCACTTTTCTGATCCGTGGCAGCTGCATGACGTTCTTGTAAGCAAACTCCTTGGTCAGAGCGGGGCAAACTTCCGTCTTGTATTTTTCCAACATACGCGGCGTCATCTCGCTACCCCCCTAAGACCTGTCGATGATCTCGCTGCACTTCTTGCAGACTCGGACCTTTTTACCGCTCTCCAGGAAGGAGGCGCCCACACGGGTAGCCTTCCCGCACTGGGGGCAAACCAGCATCACCTTGGCGGCATAAATAGGCGCTTCCTGCTGGACGATGCCGGCCTGGGGGTTTTTCTGGCTCGGCTTCATGTGCCGGGAGACCATGTTAACCCCTTCGACCACAAGCAGGCCGCGCTCTGGGATGCGGCGCATGATTTTGCCCTCTTTGCCTTTATCCTTGCCGGATATAACTAAAACCCGGTCATTCTTCTTCAATCTGACGGACATTTGCAACAGGCCTCCTAAACAACTTCCGGTGCAAGGGAAAGGATGCGCATGTACTTCTTGGCGCGAAGCTCCCTTCCGACTGGACCGAAAATACGAGTTCCCTTAGGCTCTCCGTTGTTGTCGATGATCACAGCAGCGTTATCGTCAAAACGAACGTAAGAACCGTCCTTGCGCCGAACTTCCTTCTTAGTACGGACGATCACTGCCTTGACCACGGAACCCTTGGCAATATTGCTGTTGGGAATGGCCTCACGGACCGAAGCGACAATGACATCGCCAATCGAACCCCACTTTCGATTGCCGCCACCCATCACCTGGATGCAGAACAGCTTCCTGGCTCCAGAGTTATCGGCAACGTTCAAGACTGTTGTCAGCCGAATCATGAGTTACTCCTCCCCGGGCGTATCAGAATCAAAGACGGGGGCACGCCGCATGACCTCGATGAGCTCCCAGCGTTTGGTCTTGCTCAGGGGACGCGTTTCCCGAATGCGAACCTGGTCGCCGATGCGACAGGTGTTCTCCGCGTCATGGGCGATGTACTTCTTGGCCCTGGCAATGCGCTTCCCATAAAGAGGGTGCTCTGAAAGGCGCGTCACTCTGACGACAACCGTCTTATCCATTTTGTTGCTGACCACAATGCCTACCCGAACCTTACGGTGAGCAAGCCGCGCTTCCATATTGGCTTCCATTGGAGACACTACCTCCTGGCGGCAGAGCTTTCCATCGTTCGAGACTTCTCATCCACAATGGTCAGCACTCTGGCGATAATTTTTCGGACATCACGGATGCGGCTCGTGTTCTTGAGCTGCCCGACCGCGTTTTGAAAACGAAGATTGAAAAGTTCCTCCTTATACTGGCGGTACTTCTCCTGAAGTTCCTCCAGGTCAAGTTCTCGAAGTTTCGTCGCATCCATTATTCTCCACCACCTATGCCTTCTCTCGCCACAATCTTGACCTTGATAGGCAACTTGTGGGCAGCGGTGCGAAAAGCCTGTTCCGCCACGTCCCTTGGGACACCTGCCAGCTCGAAGAGTATGCGGCCCCGCTTCACTGCAGCCACCCAGAAGTCGGGCGCGCCCTTTCCCTTCCCCATCCGTGTTTCAAGAGGCTTCTTCGTGTAGGGTCTGTCCGGGAAGATGCGGATCCATATCTTTCCGCCTTTTCTCATCTTTCTGGAGATGGCAACGCGCGTCGCCTCAATCTGACGCGCCGTTATCCAGGCGTTCTCCAGGGCCTGAATGCCCCAATCTCCAAAAGCAACGGTCGTCCCTCCTTTGGAGATGCCGCGGAGAGGAGAACGGTGCGACTTACGGTACTTGACTCTGCTGGGCATAAGCATAATGATGATTACCTCCTTGCCCTTTCACGACGCCCCTGGCGCGGCGCAATGGGGCGCTCATTTTCACGATCACGGTAGATCCAGGTCTTGCAACCGATAATTCCATACATCGTCAGAGCCTCCGCAAAACCATAGTCAATATCTGCCTTGATCGTGGACAAAGGAAGACGTCCCTCGTTGTACCATTCGGTACGAGCTATCTCCGCTCCGCCAAGGCGACCGGAGACCTGCGTCTTGATGCCCAGTGCCCCGGCTTTTGTAGCACGGAAGATGGCCTGCTTCATAGCCCTTCGAAAAGAGACGCGGCGCTCAAGTGCGGAAGCGATGTTCTCTGCAACCAGCTGAGCGACCACATCAGGGTTTTTGATCTCCTGAACGTTGATCATCACCTTAGCGCCCGTCATCGCCTGGAGCTCGTCCTTAACAGCCTGGATCTCCGAGCCTCCACGACCAATGACCACGCCGGGGCGAGCCGTCCAGACAGTAAAACGAATCACATGACCGATGCGCTCTATTTCAACACGGGAAATGTTGGCGCCTTCCCACCTTTTCAAAATCCACTCTCGGAGTTTGATATCCTCGTGCAGCTTTTCCGCATAATCCTTGCGATTAGCGTACCATTTGGACTCCCACTCCGTCGCAACTCCAAGCCTGTATCCTACGGGATGAACCTTCTGCCCCACGAAATAAACCCTCCTAACGTTCCGCGACCACAACAGTCACATGGGATGTACGATGTACATAGGGATGGGCTCTGCCCATGGAGACGGGGCGAAAACGCTTCATTGAGGGGCCCTGATCCGCATATGCCGTAAACACATGCAGTTTGTCCGTATCCATCCCATAATTATGCTCCGCGTTCGCCACGGCGCTCTGCAGGACCTTATAGACGATACGCGCAGCCTTTTGAGGGCTGAAGCGCAGAATAGTCATCGCCTCGCCAGCGTCTTTGCCCCGGATCAAAGTAAGAATCTGCCTCACCTTGGTCGGGGATATCCTCACCTGGCGGGCTATAGCCTTTGCCACAGGTTTTTCCATCTTGAGCTCCCCTACCTTCTTCCTTTAGTGGAGCGTTCCTGCCCCGGATGCTTCCCAAATTTTCTTGTGGGCGCAAATTCTCCCAACTTGTGCCCCACCATGTTCTCACTGATGTACACCGGAAGGTGCATCCGCCCGTTGTGGACGGCAATGGTGTGCCCGATCATCTGGGGAACAACGGTCGAACGGCGCGACCAGGTCTTTAAGACCTTTTTGTTCCCCGATATGTTCATATCTTCTATCCTTGCCAGAAGCCTCTGCTCAATGTAGGGCCCTTTTTTGGCAGAACGAGCCATTCTCTAAATCCCTCCTCACGTCTACTTCTTATGACGGCGGCGCACGATCAGCCTGTCGGAAGGTTTACGCTTGCGAGTGCGATACCCCTTCGCCGGCGTGCCCCACGGAGATACGGGATGCTTGTTACTCTTGCTCTTACCTTCGCCTCCGCCCAAGGGGTGATCCACAGGGTTCATCACAACGCCGCGAACCTTGGAACGACGCCCACTCCAGCGCGTCTTCCCCGCCTTGCCCAAAGAGATATTTTCGTAATCCTCATTGCCAACCTGGCCCACTGTGGCCATACACTCCAGAAGAATCAAGCGCAGTTCTCCGCTGGGCATACGAATGAAGGCATACTTGCCCTCCTTCGCCATCAACTGAGCTGACGTCCCAGCTGAACGAACCAGCTTCCCTCCCCGCCCCGGTTCCAGCTCAAGGTTATGGATGACCGTACCCACCGGGATATCTTTCAGCTTCAGAGCGTTACCGGGGGTGATGTCCGCCTCAGAACCGGAGAGAATCACGTCACCCACCTTGAGACCTTTGGGGTAAAGGATATAACGCTTTTCCCCGTCCAGATAATGGATGAGCGCAATCCGGGCATTCCGGTTAGGGTCGTACTCGATGGTGGCAACCTTACCCGGCACACCGACCTTGTTACGGCGGAAATCAATGATGCGATAGGTACGGCGATGACCGCCACCAATATGACGCATCGTAATTCGACCCGTGTTATTGCGCCCGCCGCTCTTGCGCAGGGGGGTAGTCAGAGAGCGCTCCGGCTTATCTGCGGTGATATCCTCACGCCCCTGGATGGTCATTTGGCGGCGACCAGGGGTATATGGCTTGAACTTTCTGATGGACATATTTAAACTACCCCTTTCTAAATGGAAGCACCCTCGAAGAACTCAATGCGTTGCCCTTCGGGCAGTGCCACAATCGCCTTCTTCCAGGAGCGGGTTTTTCCCCGCGAGGCACCCATGCGCTTGGGTTTTCCCTTCACGTTGAGCGTGTTGACGCTCAACACCTTGACCTTGAATATCTCTTCAACGGCCTGGCGTATCTGAATTTTATTGGCACTCTTGTGTACTTCAAAAGTGTATTTGTTGTACTCCATCAAAGAGCTGCTCTTTTCCGTCACAATCGGCCTGATAATGATGTCGTGAGCTATCAGGTTCATCCTGCATACACCTCCTCAAGTCGCGCAATCGCCTCAGGAGTCGCAAGCAGCGTCTTGGCGTTGAGAAGATCGTACACATTGATGCTGGCGACGTTAAGAAAACGGGCTCCAGGTATGTTGCGCACGGAAAGCATGACGTTCTCACCCTTGTTATGATAGAGCACCAGAGCTTTTTGGGCTCCAATGGTCTCCAGGAAATTCCTCATCGTTTTTGTAGATGGAGCATCCATCTCCATCCCCTGGACGACGGTCAGAAGCTCTTCACGTACCTTCATGGAAAGCGCACTCAAGAGAGCCATTCGCCGAACCTTTTTATTGACCTTCTGGCGATAATCCCTCGGCTTGGGCCCATGAGCCACTCCACCATTCACCCAGATGGGCGAGCGAGTGCTTCCATGGCGCGCCCGGCCGGTGCGCTTCTGCCTCCACGGTTTTTTACCACCGCCGCGCACCTCACCCCTCGTCTTGGTGGAATGCGTACCCTGACGGCAATTCGCCAGCTGCGCAACCACCACCTGATGCATGGCGGGCATATGCAGAGGCGCTCCAAACACGACCTCAGAGAGAGTCAGCTCCCCCACGCCCAAGCCATTATTGAAATCCACAATCTTCACTGCAGGCATAATCATACCCCTCCTCCCGCACTCTACTTCTTTTTGTAGAGGGTGACCAAGCTGTTTCTAGCGCCCGGCACAGCCCCTTTGACAAGAAGGAGGTTGTTCTCCAGGTCAACTGCCACGACCGTCAGATTTTTAACCGTCACTTTTTCATTGCCCATCTGGCCCGGCATTTTCTTCCCGGGAAAAACCCGTCCCGGATAGGAAACGGCACCGCTGGAGCCTCCGTGACGATGTGTGATGGACGTGCCGTGGCTGAACTGCTGCCCCCCGAAGTGATAACGTTTCATAACTCCGGCAAAACCCTTCCCCTTACTGATTCCGGAAACATCAACCTTCTCTCCTGCCTCGAACAGGTCCACCTTGATCTCCTGCCCCAGCTCGTAACCCTCAGAGTTCCCCAGGCGGAACTCCCTGAGTGTCCGCTTGGGCTCAAGCTTGTGCTTATCAAAAAGACCCTTAAGGGGTTTGGACAGCTTGTGCGGTTTGACCGCCCCATAGCCGAGAAGAACGGCGGAATACCCGTTCTGTTCGGGGGTCCGGACGGCAATCACAGAACAGGGCCCTGCCGTGATGATCGTAACAGGGATAGCCTGTCCTTCGGCATCATAAACCTGAGTCATGCCGACCTTCCTCCCTAATATCCCCATAGCCATGCTTTTCTCTCCTTCCAGTTCAGCGCTTCCCGTTATTCCACAAACTTAAAAAGCAACTTAAAGTTTGATCTGGATGTCAACTCCAGAGGGAAGATTCAACTGCATCAACGCTTCCATGGTCTTTTGCGTTGGATCTATGATGTCAATAAGACGCTTGTGGGTTCTCATCTCAAACTGCTCCCTGGCATCCTTATCCTTGTGAGGGGACTTCAGGACTGTTATCTTGTTGATCTCCGTGGGAAGAGGGATGGGGCCGGAAACCCTGGCCCCACTGGCCCCCGCAGTATCGGCTATCTGAGATGCCGACATATCAAGAACCCTGTGGTCAAACGCTTTCAAACGGATTCGAATTCTCTTGGACACTTGTCAGACCTCTGTTATTTCATTATCTGGGTGACGACACCGGCGCCCACCGTGTGTCCACCCTCACGAACCGCAAAGCGAAGCCCCTCCTCCATCGCGATGGGAACGATAAGCTCAACCTCAAACGTCGCGTTGTCGCCGGGCATCACCATCTCAACACCCTCTGGAAGCTTGATGCTACCCGTCACGTCCGTTGTGCGGAAGTAAAACTGAGGCTTATAACCCGCAAAAAACGGCGTGTGACGACCGCCCTCTTCCTTCTTCAAAACGTAAACCTCGCTCTTGAACTTCGTGTGAGGCGTCACACTACCGGGCTTCGCCAAAACCTGACCACGCTCCACCTCGT
>JAAYOR010000040.1 GCA_012520235.1 Fretibacterium sp. | reverse complement strand
TACACTGCGCCCCTCTGTCAAGACACAAAATGAAAAAAGATCCGAATACCTCCTTTCCCATAATTGTCTGACAAATGCTTAAGCTACGTCTTCAACCTTCTGCCTACCGTAAACCTGCGCTGGCGTCAGGCCGCCAAGTGCTTGGTGCGGGCGAACGGTGTTGTAGTTCTCTATATACGCGCTGACACCGAGCCGCAGCGCCTTTGCGCCCTCATAGTCCGTGATGTAGATGTCCTCGTACTTCAGACTCCGGAAGAACCGCTCCGTCCGCACATTGTCCAGCGCGCGGCCCCTACCGTCCATGGAGACGCGGACATCGCAAACCTTCAGTAGCTTCAAGTACTCCTCGTTGGTGAAATGGCCCCCTTGGTCGGAGTTGATGATCTCAGGCCGATGACGCGCCAGCGCTCGCTTAAGACAACGCATGACAAAACTCTTATCAAGGCTGAAACTAACCTCGTAATCCACAATGCAACGGCTGTACCAGTCGATGATGATAAACAGATATAAAAAACCTTTCCTTAACGGAAGATAAGTGATATCAACCCCCCAGACCTGATCCACGTGGTCAATTGTTAAGTTCCTCAGCAGGTACGGGCGCACATACTTTGCATGAAGCAGCTTGCTGAGGTTGGGCTTCGGATAAAGCGCGGTAATGCCAGCTTTACGCAACAGGCGGCGCACCCTCTTGGTGTTAATTTGCGGCAACACGTTCTGTCGGAGGTACTGCGTGAGCTTGCGATATCCCCAGGCAGGGTGCGCCAAATGCAGTTCGTCCAACAACCTCATCAGATACAGATTGGTCTCACTCTCGCCGTGCGACAGACTCTCCTCCTCCTTTGCGTCGCGACGGTAGATGCTGCTGCGGTTGACCTCCACCAGTTCGCACTGGCGCTTGATGCTGATCTTTTCCTCAGTCCGGGAAACGAAGGCGGTGCGCGCCGTTTGGTCCAAAGACTTCGTCAGATTTTTTTTTCAACCAGTCACACTCAATGGTGAGCTGGCCGACTTTCTTTTGGAGGGCCTCAATCTCCGCTGTCTGACGGGCGATTTTCTTGTCTTCTGCCGAGGGTCCCTGCTTGAAGATGAGCTCGGCACGCTCCTGGAAGGTCTTGTGCCAGCCACTTATTGTTGCCGGAGCGATCTGGTAGTGAGCGGAAAGCTCGTTGAGTGTCTTGTCACCGCCCAGGAGCTCCATAACCACATGCGCTTTAAACTCTGCTGAGTAATGCTTCTTCTGTCTGCTCATAGCCCTCATTATAGTATTCGGATAAAAACTCTTCCATGTGTCTCAATAACTGGGAGCAGTATAATCTTCCGCGGAGCGTAAAGGGGCAAAACTCTTTTTCACGTTCAAAACGCCCCGACTCACCGACAGAGCCGCAAAATCCTACGTGTAAAAAACTATTGGGATTGAAGCGCCCTCTTCTGGAGAGCGCTCAGAAAAGAGCGCTCAAGAGGACTACCAGCAGGACCGCAGGCAGGTAATTGCACGTCTTGATCTCCACGATCTTCAGCAGATTAAACCCGATGGCGAGGATCATGATGCCGCCGACTCCGGAGAGATTGTCCATCATGGTCGGAGTGATAAAGATCTGGGCCTGCCCTGCCGCCAGCGTGATCACCCCTTGATAGAGCATAAGGGGCAAAGAGGAGAACAGGACTCCGACTCCCAAAGATGCCGCCAGAAGGATGGAAGAGGTTCCGTCCATCACCCCCTTGGCGACGAGAATATCCGGATTGTTGTTGATCCCGTTTTCAATGGAGCCGAGGATCGCCATGGAACCGATGCAATAAAGCAGCGTCGAGGAGACAAAACCTTCCGTAAAGGTCTCATGTCTCCCCCTGCCTGTTTTTGCCTTCAGAAAATCCCCGACGGAGGCAAGGCGGGAATCCAGGTCCAGCAGCTCCCCGATGATGACTCCCACAGTCAGGCTCATCAGGCAGACCAGGAGCCCTTTTGTCCTTAAGGCCATGTCTATCCCGAGATAAAAACAGAACAGCCCAAAACATTGAAATATGGCGCGATGAACGCGTTCGGGGATGAAGCGCCCGATGAGGAGCCCGCAAAGGCCTCCCGCAACGATCGCTGCCGCGTTGAACAAAGTGCCGCCCATGGGGATGTGTCTTAAGAACTCCATGTTTCAAAAGCCTCCTCAATTCTCAATAAGAACTCCATCGACTCGGACTTCTTCGAATCACAAAGAGTTATTTAGAGTCATTTATTATAATAAAAGAAGAACCTTGAAGTTTTTGCCGAACCTGAAATAGAATTTTCGTTTAAAATAAAGAGCACCATCATGATTCTTGAAGACATTCAGGAGGTGTCGGCAATGGATGACTTCAAAAACTCCGGCGTCGTGCAGCGGATAAAGGGCTGGATACTGCCCTTCGTGTTTCTGTTTCTGCTCCTGGCCTGGCTGGCCTACATCACCCTTGCCTCACTGTTTCGCCCCATTGTCTGGGCCATGTTGTTTGCCTTCATCTCTTATCCGACCTACCAATTCCTACTCCGCAAACTGGGCGACCACCGTCGGACTCTTGCAGCCTCTCTGATGACCCTGCTAGTCATTGCCCTGGTCGTTCTGCCCTCCCTTGCAGCCGGTTATGTCATCTCACGAGAGGTGCTGGGCCTCTTCGGACGGGTGAATGACCTGATGGGAGGGTTCGACGCCACCAAGGGCATCTCTCTGGAAAAGCTCCTCCCGGAAACTCTCGCTCAGGAATTGCTGCCCCTCTTCTCCCGCTACCCCTTCATGAAGGAATGGGTACAACAAGCCACTACCTGGGGAGTCTCCAATCTGGTCCGCCTCGCTCACAGTTTTCTGGGCAGCAGCGCCACCCTGCTCTACCATCAGCTCATCATCTTTATCGTGTTCTTCTTCGTCCTGAGGGACGGACACCTGATCCTGAAGTACTTCGGAGACATCCTTCCCTTCATGAGCGAAGAACGGCAAGAGTTCATTGAACGCGCCAACGTTGTCCTGCGGGCTGTCGTCTTTGGAGTCATCGTCACAGCAGGAGTGCAGGGTCTCCTTGGAGCACTCGGTTGGTGGTTCGTAGGGCTTGCCAGCCCCTTTCTGGCCGGCGCCCTCATGGCCCTGCTCGCCATGATCCCCTTCGTGGGTACTCCTACGGTGTGGGGTCCCGGCGCTATCTATCTCTTCATAAGCGGGGACATCAAAGGGGGCCTCATCCTCCTTCTCTGGGGATTAGGCGTCGTCAGTACGGTCGACAACTTTTTAAAACCCTATTTTATCTCAGGGAAGGCAAAAATGAGTACTCTCCTCACCTTTCTGGGCGCCTTCGGAGGGCTGGCTGCCTGGGGCTTTTTGGGGATATTCCTGGGGCCTCTGGTCCTGAGCCTTTTCGTCTTCTTCCTGGACAGCTACCGCGAGGCCTGGAACGCCTATCAGGAAGAACAGCGTTTGCCTTAAGATTTTTACTCCCCTTATCAACTTTAAGCGCAACTTGGTAACATGGTGAGAGATTTTTAAGTTATAATCTAACCAAATTATCCCACTGGGAGGTCTGTATCGTGTGGCTGATATTCGTTTTTCTGACGCTTGCTTTTGGGCTTTTAGCAGGGTGGTATGCGTGGTCCGTTTATCAGAAAATAGAGGAGGTCTCTATCTCTGATGAACGCGTGGCCGAGCTCTCCGGCATCATTCACAACGGAGCAATGGCGTTCCTTAAGAAGGAGTACTCCTGGCTTGCCCCCTTTGTCCTGGTCGTAGCAGCCTTTTTGGGGATCTTCCTGGGCTTCGGCTCCGCCTTTGCTTTCATTTTGGGCGCGTGCTGCAGCGCAGGAGCCGGTTATGTAGGGATGTACGTCGCAACCCAGACTAACGGCCGTACAACCCAGGCAGCAACCAAGGACGCCTCCTCCGCTCTGGACATGGCTTTCTCCGGCGGCAGCATCGTAGGAATGGTTGTGGTCGGCCTGGGGCTGATGGGTCTCGCCGTGGCGTATCTTTTTGTCAGCGTAGAAACTTTGACTGCCTTTGGCATGGGCGCCAGCAGCATCGCACTCTTTGCCCGTGTCGGAGGCGGCATCTACACCAAGGCGGCCGACGTGGGCGCGGACCTCGTCGGAAAGGTCGAGGCCGGGATCCCAGAGGATGATCACCGTAACCCCGCAGTCATCGCGGACAACGTGGGCGACAACGTCGGCGACGTTGCGGGAATGGGTGCGGACCTCTTTGAATCCTATGTCAACGCGATCATCGCGGCTATGGCTGTCGGTGTCACATTCGCCTTTACGGGAGGAGCCGCCCTCGGACTTCGAGGCGCAGGCTTCCCCCTGCTCCTCTCCGCATGGGGCATCCTCGCCTCAATCTGCGGCTGCATGATGATCACCACCAAGGGACCCTTCGCCGTGCAATTCCTGACCTATGCCCGGCGCCTGCCCATGATGGGCAAGATCCTGGACCGCATTGAGGGCGGTGACGCCGCCTACGCGCTTCGCATTGGCACCTATGTGGCCGGGCTCCTGATGCTTGCAGGAACTTTCGTCCTCAGCATTCTCTTCTTCTGGAGCAAGTCGATGCACGTCTTCCTCTCCGTCTCTTCAGGGGTGCTTGTGGGCGTCTTCATAGGTGTGGTCACTGAGATCTACACGT
>JAAYOR010000039.1 GCA_012520235.1 Fretibacterium sp. | reverse complement strand
GGTCTCATCCATCAACATTTAAGACTATTTTAACTAAAGTTCAAGAGGTAGAAAAGCGAACCTGCTCATTAAGGAGCTTTTAAAACCTTATAAAGTAGGTATTTATACTGATTTATTTCCAGATATAGAAATTATAATATACTCAGAAACAAGGCAAAGGGGATGCAGCCCCGACCAAAAGGAGGAAAAAACAATGTTCAAGGTTTTAGAAGTGGATGGGAGTCTTACCCCCTTGACCAGGGAAATTCACGGGGATGAAGCGGTGGACATGGCGGAGAGAGTTCTTGTAGAGCTCTCCCCCGAAGATAAGGAGCCAAGAGCTTTTTTAGGGGAAAAAGATTCAGAAGGATTTTTTGTTGTTGGTTGTTGGGGATGGGATGCAGACGGAGACGAGTGCATCTGCGTTGAAAAAACCCACGGATGCGTGTTCGTGTCCCCGAAATGGAGATACACCATATATCCACAGTTCTGATGCCCCACCATAAGAAAAAAACCGAGGCCGGGATGCAGCCCGGCCCCATCGAAACAAAGCGCTCCATGGCATCAACCAAAAGGAGGCAGGTTCATCTTACCCTGCCTCCACAATAAAAACAAGGAGGAGTAAAAATGGGTAAGGCTAAAGGAATGTCACACTTTACCTTCGAGGATGGAACCCAGGTCTCATACGTCAACGGGAATCTACACCAGAAGATTCTCCCCGATGGGGAAGACTTCACCTACTGGGAAAATGGGAACGTCCGTTACCGCACATCTGCGGACGGGCACAACCAAGACTTCACCCCTGATGGGATGCTCATCCACGAATCCTACCCCTCAGGACTGGTGCGCTCATGGGATCGGCATACCGGGATGCCGACGTACCTCCGGAATCCCAATGGGAAAGAGTTTTTCTGGGATGAAGAGGGTTTCCTGCTGCGGGATATCCCTGAAGAGGAGAGGCTAGAGCGCGTTCCTCTCCCCTAAAAAAACAAAAGCAGGGGATGCCTAGAACATCCCCTGCCTAAACTTGTGGCTCAGTGCCTTATGCAAAACCAAACAGTTTCCAACCCTACAGAAGGAAGATTAGCGGCACCGATGCCAGGCGAAGCGCTTAGGGAGCTTGCAGCAGGAAACAAAACACGTTTCCAACCCCAAAAAGGGAAGATTATGTGGGTGGTACAACAGGAAACCAAACAGTTTCCAACCCTACAAAAGGAAGGTTCGCTCCCTACTTGGATTATATCACATCCTTGGGGGGAAGCAAATGGAAAAACTTTATTCGGCAGCAGAGGCCGCGAAGGTCCTCGGCGTCTCTCGTCGCCATGTCTTGAATCTGTGCAGGGATGGTACGCTACCACGAGCGCAGAAAGTTGGGAATACCTGGGCGATCCCGGCCAGCAGCCTGGGGGACTACAAGCCCCAGCGGCAAAGGACAAAGCCTATTGGGAAGGCAATGAAAAATTTAGTGGAGTTGGTTGAGCAAGAACAGGCTCCACACCTTGCCAACAAATCTGAGCTATTGCCATTGTCAAGCGACAGTAAGAATTGACCCATGGGCGACACGTAAAAATGACCTACCTCACAAGTCTCGTTCATGGCATCTGATTCGGAGGTGTTGATAGGCGTCTTGGCACAGTTTTTGCTATCATGTCTTTTGAGCTGTTTCAGGTCCCTGAGGAGGAAGATTGCATGGCGACGATTCAGGATGTGCTGTATCAATACCACAACATTTACGCGGACGGGCAAGAACTAACGGTCGAAACAGGAGCTAACCGTCTGAAGGGAAATTGGTTTGAGTTGTTGTGCCTTTGGTTTTTCAAGCACGATCCCTTGTATCGTCAACGCTTTTCCGAGGTCTGGATGTGGTCGGACTGGCCTGGAAGGGGAGGACGTCCGGATACCGGCATTGACCTGGTCGCGTCCGTAAGAGACGGTGGACTCTGTGCGATCCAGTGCAAGTTCTTTGAGCCAGGGCATTCTGTTCAAAAGGCGGATATCGACTCCTTTTTGGCCTTAAGCGGTCAGGAGGGCTTTACGGAACGTCTTATCGTTTCCGTTGCCGATGACTGGTCCAGCAACGCCGAAAATGCCATTAGGAATCAGCAGATTCCCTGTACTCGCCTTACACTGGAAGACTTGGACGCAAGCCGTCTTGATTGGGGAGCGTTTGATCTAGAGCATATCGGCACGGTGGCCTATCGCCCTGCCAAAACGCTGAGGCCCGATCAGGAAAGAGCCCTTAAAGCTGTTATGGAGGGCTTTCAGAGACATGATCGTGGCAAGCTCATCATGGCCTGTGGTACCGGTAAGACTTTCACTGCCCTGAAGATAGCGGAGCAGCTTGCGGGAGCTGGAAAAACGGTACTTTTTCTTGTCCCGTCCATCTCGCTTTTGAATCAGACCCTTCTGGCCTGGAACGCCGATTCAAGCATCCCTTTAACGTCGTTTGCTGTTTGTTCGGACACGACGGTGGGCCGACGGCAGAGGACAGATGAGGATATGAAGCCGACGGACCTTGCTACACCTCCCACGACCAACGCGGCGGACCTCTTGAGGATTTGGCGCTTGCCTTCCTTTGCTGAAACGGTCTCTTCCTCAATGACTGTCGTCTTCTCAACCTATCAGTCCATCGCCGTCCTCACGAAAGCTCAGGAGATGGGTTTCCCTGATTTTGACCTCATTATCTGTGACGAGGCCCATCGAACGACTGGCGTCACCTTGACGGGAACAGATGAATCCAATTTTGTTCGAGTCCATCAGAATAAATTTATCCGTGGTGCGAAGCGCCTCTATATGACGGCGACGCCGCGTATCTTCAGTGCGAGTGCTACTACGCGAGCTCAGGAGGTTGGGGCGGTTCTATGTGATATGAACGACCCTTCTCTCTATGGGCCGGAGTTTCATCGTCTCTCCTTCAGTGAGGCGGTTCGGCTAGACCTGCTGTCGGATTACAAGGTCATGGTTTTGATCGTGGATCAACGCTACGTCAGCGATGCAGTGACGCAGATCATGGCAGAGGGGGAACTGAAGCTTGATGATGCGGTGAAGATAGTCGGATGCTGGAAAGGTCTTGCCAAGGAGCTCTCCATGACAAATCTCACGGACAGAGGTTTGGATCCAGAACCCATGCGGACAGCGGTGGCGTTCAGTAGCTCTATAAAAAACTCAAAGCAATTTCGGGATAATTTTCCCAGGGTCATAGAGGAATTTAAAAGACAGGCCGGGCCTGAAGCTAAAAGCTCCTTGAACTGTGAGGTTCGCCATGTAGACGGCACGGACAACATCTGTAAGAGAAATGCTCTGCTGGAATGGCTTAAATCCGCCCCGGAGGAGATACGGGCCAATGAGAGAGAAAACGTGCCTCAGTGTCGTATTCTTTCCAATGCTCGTTGCCTTTCCGAGGGCGTGGATATACCGGCCCTTGACGCGATTTTATTTCTGAATCCCCGCAAATCCAAGGTGGATGTGGTTCAGAGCGTAGGGCGCGTTATGAGAAAGTCCCCAGGAAAAAAGTTCGGTTATGTGATCATCCCGGTGATGATTCCCAGCAATGTAGCTCCAGAGGACGCCTTGGACCGCAATAATAATTTCAAGGTGGTCTGGGAGGTCCTGCAGGCGCTTCGGGCACACGACGATCAGTTTAACGCCGAGGTCAATTCCCTTGACCTCAACGAAGGCTCCGATAAGGTGATCGTGGACGTTATTGGTCTCCCAGAGCCGGTTGACGGAGGCATTGATATTCCCTTTCCTCCCGAGGCATGGCAGGAGGGTGTTTACGCCGGTATCGTCAAACGTTGCGGCGACCGCCAGTATTGGGACCAATGGGCGCGAGACATGGCGGCGGTCGCGGATGCTCATACAACCCGACTTAAAAGCCTCTTGGAACAGGAAGATTTTGCCGTCAAGAACGCTTTTGAAACGTTCCTGGCCGGCCTGAGGGAGAACATCAATAACAACGTCTCGCACGAAGACGCTTTGGATATGTTGGCTCAGCACCTCATTACCAAGCCAATCTTTGACGCTATTTTCGGCTTCTACCGTTTTTCGGAACAGAACCCCGTCTCTCAGGCGATGGAGCAGATGATGAAAGCCTTGGAGTCCTGCGGCCTGGAGAGCGAGACGGAGGCATTGGCCAACTTCTACGAGAGCGTCAAAGGACGTATTGCAGTCATCAACAACGACGCCGGTCGCCAGAAGGTCATTAAAGATCTTTACGAGACCTTTTTTAAGAGCGCCTTTCCCCGTACGGCAGAGCGTCTGGGGATCGTTTACACTCCCATCGAGGTGGTGGACTTCATTCTGCGGAGCGCAGACTGGGCCCTGCGATCCGAGCTGGCGTGCCCCGAGGGCCTGAGCTCCCCTGACGTGCACATTCTGGACCCCTTCACGGGAACAGGAACGTTCCTCGTCCGTCTGCTCCAGCTGGGGCTGATCGCGCCCGAAGCCCTGGCGCGG
>JAAYOR010000007.1 GCA_012520235.1 Fretibacterium sp. | reverse complement strand
GATGACACTAATAAGAGGGTTCATTTTTGCCGCCTTATCGTCCTTTCTCCCAGAATTTTCCGGGCGCCGAAACGGCGTGCGTTGATGGCAGCCCTGCACAAGTGCAACCCAAATGATACGCTAAGTTTCATGTCCGGTTATACCTGGTCTATCATTCTCAGGGACTTTTCACTACCTTTTGCCTGAGGGCTCCCTGGGTTTACCAATGGCGAGGCACGAAGCCATTATGCCATAGCCACTCCTCAAAATCGAGTTCGAGCCCACGGAAAAGACACGGGAGCTCATCTCCGAGGACAGCCTCAAATCCTATCCTGCAGCGGTTACTACCAGGAGTACAATAAAGGGGGCGTGCAAAGATTATTAAGGCGAGGGTGTGCGATAGATTTTCTGTTCGTGGCGCACCTGTTTGCTGCGGGGCCAGGCTTCAGGGAAGTGCAGAACGAGGAGATTTTACAAATTGCAGAGTGACTCAACAAGCGTCCTGAAAGGGGGCAGATAAAAAATTCACACGTAATCCGCCACCTAAGCAAGAATTATAAAAGCAGAGAAAGGAGCATTATCTGTGGCAAAGTTAAAAGTCATCCTTCCCGGTCTTTGCGTTTGCTTTTTAATCGCCCTCCTTGCCTGGTACTGTGGCAAGCAGCTCCCCATCATCGGCGGCGCTGTTTTTGGCATCCTCTTCGGGATGTTTATTGCGCTCTTTAAAGATTTTCCGGTTTTAAAGGAGGGGACGCGATTCGCCTCCAAGAAAATTTTACAGCTCTCCGTTATCCTGCTTGGTTTTGAAATGGACATGAAAAATGTCCTGACAGTAGGCAGTGACTCTCTTGTCGTCATGCTCTTCACGCTTACTACGGCTTTTATCACCGCCTGGCTCATGGCAAAGCTCTTGAAGATTGACCCCACGACAGCCACCCTCATAGGAGTAGGAACATCCATCTGCGGCGGCTCCGCCATCGCAGCAACTGCCCCCATTCTCAAAGCAAGCGACAAAGAGATAGCCCACTCTATTTCTACCATCTTCCTTTTCAACGTCGTTGCTGTCTTCATCTTTCCCGGGCTGGGGCGTTTTTTTAACATGACGGACCAGGGATTTGGCATCTGGACAGGGACAGCTGTGAACGATACATCTTCTGTGTTAGCTGCAGGCTATGCCTTCAGTGACGCTGCCGGTAAGCTTGCGACAATCGTCAAGCTGACGCGTACATTGATGATTGTCCCTATAGCCTTTGTCTTGTCCCTCTGGGTTGCCAGTAAGTCTCAAGGAAAGGGCCCCATGCGTCAAAACGTCCTGAGGTCGTTCCCCTGGTTCGTCCTCGGCTTTGTCGCTGCGGCAATCCTCAACTCTATCGGGCTCGTTCCCCCTGTGCTCTCAGCTTTTTTGGCTGCTCTGGGTAAGTTTTGCATTATCGTAGCCATGTCAGCCATCGGGCTCAACACTCACTTGGGCAAACTGCTTGCAAACGGCTTGAAACCCATCCTCCTGGGATTGGTCTGCTGGGTCAACCTAGCTATAGTCTCCCTCATCGTGCAGCATTATATGGGCCTGCTATAGCAAAGAAAACCCTCCTGCTGAGCGACTCACCTGCAAAGAGCCACTCGGCAGGAGATTTGGGAACCTTCAGCGCGCTACCGCCCCAAAACTCATCTACATCCCTGTCGGGTGGCGCATCAAGCAATATCCAACCATTATCCTCGTCTTTTCACAGCCCCAAAAGCAGGAGAACAGAGCGCCGCGATATCACTTGGTGTGGCAGCTCGGCAGCCTTTCAGGTTCTCATGCTTTTGTTGTGATGACAGGTACGGGAGAAGTGTAACTTCGTTTGAGGAAGAGGCCCCGATTTCCCTAAAGGGATCTCAGGTATGAAAGATAAGAGGTTTCCAGTTTATTCCGAACGGCAACAACCCTGTCTACCAGCTTTTTATTGCCCGCACTGTACCTTAGAAGCCCTCCGCGCAAATTGTTTTCAGAGGCAGTCATATAACGGGAGAGAATCTCCGAGCCCACCAGGACATTGTATTTAGGATGCAAGATGTTCTTAGCGCTCTTGATATGGGGATACTTCT
>JAAYOR010000038.1 GCA_012520235.1 Fretibacterium sp. | reverse complement strand
TATTGAAAAGGTTTTAGCTGACAGCTTGGCAGAAAAAAGCGGGTTTCAAGCTAATGACGAAATTATGGAGATCAATGGCAAAGACGCTTCAAGCATTGACAATGTGCAGGATTACATAGAGCAAAGACTTGATCGCGGAAGTTCTGTAATGGTTCTCTACCAACGTGGCGGCAAACAGGACATGATTAAACTGAAAAAATAATTTCCGGTGACATCCTCTTCCTAAACCATCAGCGGGGGCTAGCCCCCGCTGATGGTTTAAAACGGTTCGCAAGGGGGGGATGTAAAGAGCTCCTTAGAAAAACTCCGGAGGTAGTGAGGATATGGGCAAGAAAAAAACAGTAAAACGGGATTTGAATGCCTCTGAGGGCCTGAGTTTGAACAAGGCTGAATTCGGCCTGTCCATGGGAGAGCTCCTGGGGGTAATAAACCTTCCTGCCTTCTCCCCTCCCAAGCCGACTCAGCCTCCCGAAATAAATAAAATAAAAGGCTCGGACAAACCTCTCCACTGTTCTCAGGTCGTCCTTCAGAGGACCCGCGCCGGTCGAGGCGGAAAGTGGGTCACCCGGGTCCTTTGCAAACCGGCCCCAAGTGAAGCGCAGCTTGAAATACTGGCAAAAACGCTGCGCAAAGCCCTGGGGAGCGGTTCCTACGTTGAAGAAGATGCTGTGATTGTTCAGGGGGACATCTCAGACAGACTTGAACTCTGGTTTCGAGAGCAGGGAGTGCAAAAGATCGTAAGCTGAACCCTGTTGCCCGTCTTCCCCTATGGCTTGAAACACTCTACGGAAGGAGTCTGACATGATCGGAAAAACGCGCACACCCCTCTGGCACCCCGCTCAGATGAAAGCCTTTATTTTGGATTGGGATGGGGTTTTGGCCGATACCCGCCTGGACTTCACTCCGATTCGCCTCAAATATTTTGAGGGAAAATTTGTCCCACTCCTTGAAAGCGCAGAAGCCCTCCCCTCACCCCTGCGTGAGGAGGTTCAGGCAGAGATATCCCGCGTCGAGATGGAAGGGGCCCTTAAAGCCCGCCCGATTGACGGGGCTCTGGAACTGATCCGCTGGCTCAACGAACGGAAGATGCCTTGGGCCGTCGTCTCCCGCAACTGCAAGGATTCCATCTTCATGGCCGCAGAGCGTTGTTGCATTGCCCTTCCTCCTGTCGTCCTGAGCCGGGAGGACCCCGCCGTCAAGCCGGAGCCTGAGGCCCTCCTCCTCGCCGCGGAACGGATGGGGGTTCCTCTCGAAGAGTGTATGATGGTGGGAGATTTCATCTATGATATTCTGGGAGCCCGTCGGGGCTCCGTCCGCTGCGTGCTCGTTGAACGCCAAAAGGCAGAGTGGAAGAACCTGGCCGACGCAGCTTACGACACCTTGAGAGATTTCCTCTCCGCTCTGCAGCGTCCTGAGCCGTTGGTCCCCTGGGAATACCAGAACATTACTCAGCACTTTGGTTCGGAGGCAGCCAGGAGATATTTGCAGGAGATCAACCGGCACATCTTCCTTCTGCCGTCAAAACGCCCGCTGCAGGCAGCCCTCAAGCTGGCCGAATGGGGAGCCGTCAACTTGGCCGTCGATCCCACTGTACTCCTGAGTCTTGAGGAATGGCAATATTTCTGCCTCCCAGCCCGCTGCATCGATCGCCCCCTTCTTCTGATCCTGAACAAGCTGTTGAGCGCTCACTGGCCTCTGGTAAAGGTTCACTCCTCTGAAGACCTGCCTCCTTCGATAAGAGAACACTCCGTCCTCGTCCCGAACCCCTCGGAGAAGGACTTGATCCGGTTCCTGGAAGACATTGCGCGCGAGGGCAATAAAGATTGGCGATGAAGATTTTTGAGACGCCTCTGGCCGAACGAATGCGGCCCCAGACTCTGGACGAATATTGCGGGCAAAGCCATTTGATGGCGCCTGACGCCCCTTTCCGAACGCTCCTCAAAACAGGCCGCTTGCCCAGCTGTATTTTTTACGGGCCTCCCGGCGTTGGCAAGACAACCCTGGTTCGCCTTGCCGCCAGGACGATGGGAAGGAGCCTTTTGGAGATCAACGCGGTCACGGCAAAGGTCGCAGAGCTGAGAGACCTCGTTGAGGAAGCCAAGCGCCTCAAAGCCATGGCGGGAGGGACCTCTGCGCTGGCTTTTATTGACGAGCTCTACCACTTCAACACCTCGCAGCAAAACGTCCTGCTCCCCTCCGTGGAGAAGGGGGAGCTGATCCTCATCGGGACGACGACAGAGAACCCACGCTATGAGATCAACAAGACCCTGCTCTCGCGGATGCTCGTCTTCGACCTGCACCCAATCTCGCCGGAAGACCTGCTGCCCCTCCTGAGCCGTGCCCTGACAGACAGAGAGAGGGGGCTCGGGAGCCTGGAGCTGGAGGCGGATGCCGACGTCCTGATGCTGCTGGCCCGCTCCTCAGGGGGCGACGTGCGCCAGAGCCTGACCCGGCTGGAGGCCATGGCCTCCTTCGTCGCTGCAACAGGCGCCTCGCGCCTGACGAAAAAGTCATTAGAACAGGTAGTCGGCAGTTCAGCCATTCGATTCGATAAAAAGGGCGATGACCACTATTCCATCATCTCCGCTCTGATCAAAAGCATTCGGGGCTCCGATCCTGACGCCGCGCTCTATTGGCTGGCCCGTCTGCTGGCGGGTGGAGAAGAATTGCGTTTCATCTGCCGACGCCTTCTCATCTCAGCAGCAGAGGATATCGGGCTCGCTGACCCTGCAGCCCTTCAGCTGGCTGCAGTCGCAACCTATGCCGCGGACATGACGGGACTTCCGGAGGCGCGCATCATCCTCGCCGAGGCCGTCCTCTATCTGGCCTCAGCTCCCAAGAGCAACAGCGCTTATCTCGCCATCGACCGTGCTACGGCCGCTATAGAGCAGGGCGAGCTACAGTCCGTCCCCTCTCATTTAAAACCGGATGGAAGCGGGTACCTCTACCCCCATGACGACCCGCGTCACTGGCTGCCTCAAAGCTACATGGAAAGGCCTCTGCGCTTCTATTACCCGGGAAACCTGGGCTATGAACAGGTCATGGCAAAACGGCTGCGCAATTTTTGGCGCCGCTTCTCCATGGGTGAGGAACTTTCAGCGCAACAAAAAATCAAAGGAGAGGAGTAGGGTTCCCGAGATAGAGAGAGGCAGAGGGAGCAGGAGGCAAAAACGTACCGTCTGTTCGTTCTTAAGAAGTCCTTCATAATAAGCCGCACCAACGTAAAAGGTCATCTGCACGAAAAAAACCTTGAGTCCGAAGAGAAAAAAATCGACCACTGCCGCACCGAACCCTGACCAACCCCACATAGAAGAGGTGGAGGCCGGGAAGAAAAAAACGACAAAGAGGCAGGTCAGGACAAAAAAACGAAGGGTTGATGCCAGCCGAAACAGAGCCAGGTCAAAACCTCCGTACTCAATCAGGCAGCTCTCCGCCCCCTCCATATCCAGGCCCGAGAGCGCAAAAGGCCCCAGGCCCGATAGAACAGGGATCACTCCGGCACAGGCCAATCCCAGACAGAGAAGGGCAAACTTTCCAAGCGCCCCCAACTCCGACCAAGCAGGGCGAGCGACGAAGGTCTCCAGACTGAACGCCATGCCCGGCAGCCCCAGACGCCAGGCAGTCCAAGCCATCGCTGTGATGACGACTCCCAAGGTCAGAGCTCCGCTCAGGAACGTCGCCGTCACCCGCCCACCTCCAATAACGGCGAAAGGATTGCCGCTGAAAAGCCCTCCCAAAACCGACGCAAAAATACCCGCTGCCAGGAGAAAAAAGATCAAAATGACGTCGCCCTCAGTCCTCAGAACAGCGGGGAAGCGCCCCATAGGGATGTACAGAAGGCTCATCAGGACGCAGCTGAGAGCCAGGCTGGGTGTTGCATGAAAGGACCAGGGGCTGGCACCCTCAGGAACGATCACAGCCTTGTTTGCAAGCTTCGCCAAATCGAATGCCGGCTGAAAAAGGGAAGGCCCTCTCCGCCCTTGAAGGAAAGCTGTCAAGCGGCATCCCAGCCCCTCAAAGATGAGAACGGCCGCAAGTAAAAGGATGAGCTGGGAGACCCCAGCAAACACCTTAAGAAAAAAGGTGAAAATCACATTGCCACCCCCCTTTAAAAAGGCTTTCCGCAAACAGGATGACACGGGACAAGCCCGGCCAGCACCAGAGGGACATCACTCAGATCGCAGCCCCGAAGAGCCTGAGGTAGCAGCATAAGGTTAACGCGCCCCGGCGACTGAGAGCGCTGACTCACAACTCTGTCCCCCTGAAGTATTACCGTATAAAAAAGCCCCC
>JAAYOR010000006.1 GCA_012520235.1 Fretibacterium sp. | reverse complement strand
CGTAGACATGCGAGTAGTACATGAGCCCGATGAGAAAGGCAGCGATCGTCAAAAGACCGATGATGAGCCCGTTACGTATGAGAAACCACACGCTCCCATGGAACAGGCTCTCGTCCGCACGCCTGGGGGGAAGGTTCATTACATCCGGGTCTCCGGGGTCAACGCCCAGGGACAGGGCCGGAAAGGTGTCCGTAATCAGATTGACCCACAGAAGATGGATGGGCAGCAAGGGTGCGGGCCAACCCAGCAGCACGGCGGCAAAGAGGGCTGCGATCTCCCCCAGATTGCAGGAGATCAGGAACAGGATGGATTTTTTGATGTTGACGAAGATGTTGCGGCCCTCCTCCACCGCCGCGACGATGGTCGAGAAGTTGTCGTCTGTCAGAACCATGTCGGACGCGCCCTTGGCGACGTCCGTCCCCGTGATGCCCATCGCCACCCCGATGTCCGCCGCCTTGAGGGACGGAGCGTCGTTGACTCCGTCGCCCGTCATGGAGACCACGTTGCCAGCCACCTTGAGTGCCTTGACGATGCGCACCTTGTGCTCCGGGGAGACTCGGGAGTAGACGCGCAGCGAGCCGGACCTCCGGATCAGCTCGGTCTCGTCCATCGCGTCAAGCTCAGCGCCCGTCGCCGTCTCCTCCTCCGTCTCGGCGATGCCCAGATCCCGGGCTATGGCCAGAGCCGTCTGGCGGTGGTCGCCCGTGATCATCACCGTGGCGATCCCGGCCTTCTTACAGATATCAATGGAGTCCCGCACCACAAGCCGCGGGGGGTCGATCATCGCGACCAATCCCAGGAACGTCAGCTCCGTCTCCTCCAAAGGTTCGGAGCCCAGCTTCTTCCAGGCGACGCCCAGGACGCGCAGCGCGTCGTCGGACATCGCCTCGGCAGCAGCAAGCACCTCCTGCCGCAGTTCTGCGGACAAGGGCCGGGGCCGCCCCTCGATCATGATGTGGGTCGAGCGCTCCAGGAGAGCGTCCGCCGCGCCCTTGGTCATGACGTAAAAGGTGTCGCCATAGACGTTGACTGTGCTCATGAGCTTGCGATCGGAGTCGAAGGGAAGCTCGTCCACGCGGCGGTGTTCGATGTTCAGGGCCTCCGCATCCAGCCCGTGCCTGAGCCCGGCGTCTATAAGGGCTATCTCCGTGGGGTCGCCCGTACCCGTCTCCCCATCGGACGTCGCGTCGTTGCAGAGCATCAGGGCTTCCATCAGAAGAAGCCCTGTCCAGTCTCGGACGTCGAGCTCCGACGCCGGGATAATTTTTCTGTCGACGTAGAACTTCATGACCGTCATCTTGTTCTGGGTCAGAGTCCCGGTCTTATCCGAACAGATGACATTGACGGCCCCGAGGGTCTCCACCGAGGGAAGTTTGCGGATGATCGCGTTCTTGCGGGCCATCCGCTGCACGCCCAGAGCCAGCACGATTGAGACGATGGCGGGCATCCCCTCAGGGATGGCTGCCACAGCCAAAGAGATGGCCGTCATAAACATCTCAAAAAGGGGCCGGCCCTGAAGGGCCCCGACGACGAACATCACGGCACACACACCCAGAGCGACGAGGGTCAGCACCTTGCCTGTCTCGGCCAACTTCTTTTGAAGCGGGGTCTTCTCCTCCTTCTCCCCCAGCATCCCGGCGATACGGCCTATTTCCGTGTCCATGCCCGTCCCCACAACCACGCCCCGGCCGCGGCCGGCCACGACGAGAGTCGAGGAAAAGACCATGTTTCGCCGGTCACCCAGAGGCATATCCGGCTCGCAGACCAATGTCGCGTCCTTCTCGACCGGTACGGACTCGCCCGTGAGGGCCGACTCGTCCACCCGGAGGGATGCGGTCTCAAGGAGCCTCAGGTCACAGGGAATGAAACGCCCCGCGTCCAGCACAACGACATCGCCCGGGACCAGCTCCTCGGAGTCCGTCTCCACCGTCTCCCCACCCCGCAGGACGTAGGCCCGAGGGGTTGAAAGCTTTTTCAGGGCCTCCATGGACTTCTCGGCCTTGGATTCCTGAGAAACCCCAATGACAGCGTTCAGAAGCACCACCAGCCCGATGATGACGGCATCGCTGACCTCGCCCACCAAGGCAGAGACCAAGGCCGCCACCAGCAGGATAAGGACCAGCGGCTCGTTGAGCTGAGCGATGAACATCGCGAGAAGGCTCTTTCGCGGCTCCTCCTTCAACTTGTTGGGACCATGTCGGCTCAGACGCTCTGCAGCCTCCTCTCGGCTCAACCCTTTACGTTCGTCCGTCCCCAGGGACTCAAGCACCGCTTCCTTAGTTTGATCGAAATACATGCACACGCAGACTCCTTTGGCTTAAATGTCTGAAAACCACTGATCCAGTCAGCGTTCCGTCATTTTTTCTCCGTTTTTTTCTCTCTCTTGTTCTCGTCCGCCACGCAACCCTGAGCCTCCCCGAGCCAGGGTTCCACATGGATGACGCTGCTGACCGGGCTCCCCAGCTCCTCGTTGAGCATAGCATCCAGCCGGTGCGACAGAGAGTGCACCTCATCCAGTCGCATCGCAGGGTCACACTGCACGTGGAAGTCAAGGAACACGAATTCCCCTGACCGGCGGGAGCGTACCTTATGCACACCCCGAACCCTCTGGTCCTTCCGGACTATCCGCTCCACCAGATCCGGGTCCACCGCGATGCGGTCGGTCAGCTCGTCCGCCGCGTCCCTGAATATCTGATAGGCAGCCTTGAAGATAAAGAGCGCCACCACCAGTGAGACCACCGAGTCCAGCCACACGGGCGCGTTGAAAAAACGGATGCTCAGCACCGAGAACAGGACGCCGCAGGTCACGTAGATGTCCGAGAAGGTATGATGCGCGTCGGACTTCAGGATGGTCGAGTTCAAGGCCACCCCGGCCCGGTGCTCCAGGAGGGCCACCACCACGTTGACGCAAAGAGTGGCTACCAACGCAACGAGCTCAGCGGTCGAGGGCAGAGAAAACGAAGGGATGGAGAAGTTGCGGAGGCTCTGAACCGTGATGCTGATGCCCAGGTAGACCAGCAGCGCCACGATCCCCAGCCCGGCCAGCGTCTCGTAACGGGAGTGTCCGTAGGCGTGGTCCTCATCTATGGGCTTACCGGCAAAACGAATCCCTATAAGCCCTATAACGTTGGAAAAACCGTCCGAGATCGAGTGATACCCATCCGCCAGGACAGCCTGCAGATGGGTCGCGAGCCCGACGACTATCTTCACCGCCGAGACCAGGAGGTTGAGGAGCAGCACAGCCCAGAGGACCCGCGATACTTTTTTCTGCTTCTGTCTGTCTCTATCCATAGTCATGCCCATACCAGGCTCTCCTTTTTCCTTCTCCGTCACAGACAGCCCCTGATCTCCCCTCAGCTCAGGGACCCGCCTCAGAGGGCCCGCAGAGCCCCAGGTCAGGGCCTCTTTTTCATAGGCTCCCGTTCTCCAGCAGGCCCCGGGTCGCCGTCTCCAGCCGGGCCGCAGCCGTCCTCAGCTCCTCGACCGGACGGCAGAAGGCCAGACGCAGGAAATCGCCCGAGGCTCGGAACGGGTCGCCCGGCACCGTCGCGACCCCCGCCTCCTCCAGCAGCCAGGAGGCCAGCTCCAGGGTCGTCCTGTTCAGCCGGGAGGTGAGCCGCTCCACGGAGGCGAAGACGTAAAACGCTCCGGCAGGCGGGTAAATCTCAAACCCCTCGACACGGGACAGCGCCTCCAAAAAAACGTCGCGCCGCTCCCGATAGCCTTCGATCATCCGGCGGACGTCGGTCTCCGCAGACCTCAGCGCCTCTGCCACCCCGTACTGGGCAAAGGAGGTGACGCAGGTGGTCAGGTGCTGATGGCATTTGTTGGCATAGGGCTTCAGGCGTGAGGGCAGGATCAGCCAGCCCACCCGCCAGCCCGTCATAGAAAAGGTCTTGGACGCCGCGCTGACGACAATGGTCCGGTCGCGCATCCCCTCCAGGCAGGAGAGGGAGAGCGGCTTTCCGCCGTAGAGAAATTTTTCATAACATTCGTCACTGATCACCCACAGGTCGTGACGCTGCGCCAGATCTGCCACGGCCTGAAGCTCGGAGCGGCTCAGGACGACCCCGGTCGGGTTGTTGGGGCTGTTGACAAGGATCATCTTTGTCCGAGGCGTCACCGCCGCCTTCAGTCGCTCCGGGTTGAGTTGAAACCCCTCCTCGAAGTGGCAGGGGACCTCCCGGACCACGCCCCCGGCCAGGGCCACCTGAACGGAATAGGCGGGGAAGAACGGAGTCGGGATCAGGACCTCGTCGCCCGGCTCTAGCAGGGTCAGGAAGCTCGTGGTCAGCGCCTCCGTGGCACCGGCCGTGACGATCACCTCGGAGTCCCCGTCCACGTCCTGGCCGTAGGTCCGTTTCCGGTCCCCGGCGATGGCGTGCCGCAGCTCCGGGACCCCTGCATTCTCCGTGTAATGCACCCGGCCCTGTGACAGAGCCTCAAAGGCTGCCTTTTTGGCAGAGAGCGGGGAATCGTAGTCAGGCCGTCCTATCTCCAGATGGACGATGTTCCGGCCCAGAGCCTCCAGCTCCTGGGCGCGCGTCGCTATCTCGCGAATCCCTCCGGGCGCCATGGCGTCCTTCATGCGGGAACAGGGCAGTTGTTGATAAAGGGGCATGAAAAAACCTCCTAAAGGCTGATCATAAACCGCGAACCACGCGAAAGACACGAAAAAAACACGGAAAACACAGAAAGAACAAAAAAACGAAAAGCAGGCCATGCATGCTTTCGTGATTTTCGCGTTTTCGCGGTTAATTCTGTGAGGTTTGAGTTATCTCCCCAGCGACGAGATAAGGAATTTCCCCTGCCCGGAGAGGGAGAAGGGCCCGGTCGTCGCAGGCACGAAGATCGAGGAGCCACGCAGGGCCTTCAGGCTGGAGACCCCTGAGTCTGACACAAACTCTGCGGCCCCGCCCAGACAGAGGAGGGAGAGGAAGCTGGTCTCGTCAGCAACGCACCGCCAAACGCCTGAGAGCTCCAGCAGCCCGACCCGGAAGAAGGGGGTCTCTGCCAGGACCTGAAGCGTCCCGCCCGGCACGGAGACGGCCCCGCGCGCGCCCGGCGCCTCCCGGTCCGCCGGGACCGGGCGCGACACGTCTATGGCCTTATCCAGATGGAGCTCCCTCAGGCGTCCGGAAAAATCCCGACGACCGTAGTCGTCCACTCGGTAGGTGAGGTCGGAGTTCTGCTGCACCTCAGCTATCAGGATGCCCGCGCCAATCGCGTGTACCGTCCCGGCGGGGATAAAAAAGCATTCGCCGGGCTGCACTTGCTCCCGGTGCAGGATCTCGACAAGCGTCCCGTCCCTCATGCGCCGCTCCATCTCCTCGCGCGGGGTCTGACGCTCAAAGCCAAGGTAGAGAAACGCTCCGGGATCGCAATCGATGACGTACCAAAGCTCCGTCTTGCCCGAGCCGCCCTCAACCCGGGCGGCGTAATCATCGTCCGGGTGCACCTGGATGGAGAGAGGTTTAGCGGCATCGATGAGTTTCACCAGCAAGGGGAAGGGATCGTCCCGCTTCTGTCGGTCCGACACCGCTTCCGGATGGTCCGACACAAAGGCAGAGAAGGGCTGGCCTAATCTGGGGCCGTCCGCGATAGTCCCGTCCCCGGCAGGATGGGCCGACAGCTCCCAGCTCTCGGCCACGACGTCAAGGCCGCTCCCCTTGCCCCAAAGGTCTCGGAGGCGCCGACCGCCCCAGAGATAATCCTTACAGACAGCTTTCAGTCTGAACGGTTGCAGCATAAGAGCCCCTCCTTTTCGAAAGCCTACATGCCCCTCAGATCGAGGCGCAGGCCCCCAGGTTTTCTCTTCATTATAAGGCAATCCTGTTATTATAAGGAACATCCGGAGTTATCAGACGGAGTTTTACGAAGGGCAACGAACAAAAGACGAAGGGGATAGAGGGAAAGGTATGACGGGACTGAAAAAAGCGTTTTTGTTCTGGGGCAAGGTAGGCCTTCGGTGGATTCGAGACGAGGCGGAGACCCTCTTCAGCGTCACTGTGGGCACCGCAATCGTATGTTTCGCCCTGGTAGCCCTCACTCTGCCCTACCAGTTTGCGGGGGCCGGGGTAACCGGCCTGGCGCTCATCACTCACTACGCCTGGGGGCTCTCGCCCGTCTGGGTCATCACCCTGGGGAATGCGCTCCTCCTGCTCTGGGGCTGGAGGTTCCTCTCGGCGCGGTTCGCCTTCTGGACCCTGGTCTCTTCCGTCCTGACCAGCGTCATGGTCCCCATCTTCGAGCGATTCCAGTATCCTGTAATCGGGAACTCCATGCTGGCTGCCCTCTTATGTGGGCTCGTCGGAGGGTTAGGGTTTGGTTTGCTCTTTCGGGTGGGCGCCTCGTCAGGCGGGACGGACGTCCTTGTCATGGCTGCACGCAAGCGCTGGGGCGTGGATGTGGGCAGTATGTCCTTTTACCTGAACAGCGTCATCCTGTTCGGCTCGCTCCTCATCGTCAGTCTGGATCAGGTCCTGATGGGCGGTCTGGTACTCTACATCGAGACCACGGTCATTGACAACGTCGTGAGGTCCTTTGACCGCCGTACCCAGGTGCTCGCCATCAGCAAGCGGCATGAGGAAATCATCCGGTTCGTCACAGAGACTCTGGACCGGTCTGCGACCCTTCTGCCGGCCACGGGCGCTTATGAGGGGCGTCAGTTTCCCATGGTGCTGGTCGTTTTGCCCCGGCCCCAGGCGGTGGAACTCAAGCGCTTCATCGCGGTCCTGGACCCGTCGGCCTTCGTCATTTTCTCCGACGTCTCCGAAGTGGTCGGAGAAGGCTTCAAAAAGTGGGGACACGCCTGAGGGCCGTACCAAAGTCCCCAACGTCCTCATAACACTGCTGTTGTTCATGCAACAGCTGAAAAACCATCCGCCAAAAGATTAAAAGCTCTTTAACCACGAAAATAGCGAAAGTTTGTATGTCTTTTCCTTTTCCGTGCCCTTCCGTGTTTTCCGTGGTTCATTGTTTTTTTTTCGTGTCGTTGGTTCGCGGTTCATGATATAAGAAAACCCCCGGCCTGATGGCCGGGGGGTGCTGTTTCAGACTCAGTCTCCCAGACTGCTTGGCTTATGACTCCTTCTTCCGTCGAAGGGCGACCGCACCGAGGAGCGCAAACAGCGCTATCGCACCTATGCCTGCGTTGCATCCTCCGCCGCTCGTATCACCGCCGGGCGCAGGGGGGTTCGTCGGGTCAGCCTTCTGCGGCCACTGGAGGTTCACGTTGTCGCCGGTGAGGTTGACCTCAAGACGTCCCTCGCGCATCCTGGCGGGGGAGAGCAGGAACGAGAAGCTGCGCTCGGTGTTCGGGAAGAGCGCCGGGACGATCCGCGACGCGACACGGCTTCGGCTGCCGTCGTCCCGAACTCGGGTCACCGTCACATACATGTTTGTCAGAGTCTCGGTCCCGCTGTACCTGAGCGTGGCGTAGGCGCGGAAGTCCTCGGTCTGATTCTTAAGCTCCGTCCGGAAGTCCTGAAGCGTCAGGTTTGAACGCTCGTCGTCCTCTCGGAGCGGGTGGAAGGTCATCCTGAAGTCGCCCTCCGTCGCGGCAGCCCGGAACGATCGGACGGACAGCCCCGCGCTCGCAGCCCTCATGACGGGTTTCGGCTCCTCAGCCAGCACGGCAATAGGGTAGCGGCCCACGTTATTGCCGCCCGGGTCCTTCTCATAATCCCATTCCTCATGGAGCTCGTCGATGCTGTTCTTCGGGTCCACCACGAAGTGCAGGTCGTAGTTTCCGGGGGCAAAGTCGCTCGGGATTTCCCAGACGAACGTGGCGGTCGCCTTATTATCCTCCGTACCCTGCGTCCATCCTCTGAGCCGGACGGTCGTCTTATCCAGCGTCCGCAGGTCCGTCTTCTCGTGCTCCTTGCGCAGGCGCATCTCGACTGCGACGTCGCCGGCATCCACAAAACTGGCGTTGTAGAGCGGGATCTGGATCTCGTACCCTCTGCCGCGAACCAGACCCGCCTTTGTCCATCTCAGATCATCCTTGTCCCAGAACCTGATTCCGCGCAACTGCGTCGCCGAGATCCAATCCTTATTAGCGCCCCAGACCATCAGGGGCACCGGTGTGTATTCGATGCTGCGGTCATAACGCGCCGGAAGCACAAGCGCCGGGTCGGGCTTGTTTGCGTACAGGTTATCTTTGTCCCGCTTTGTCCTCCAGACCCACGCGTTTTGCTGGGGGTCGTAGAGGTCCACCCCAAAGGCCACCTTCATCACTCCTGCGACGTCAGCGTAGCACTTGGCCTCGATGAAATGAGCGATGTAGCCTGGGCTAAACCCGAGCTTTGGCTCCTGGAGCTCCACGGTAAACTTCTCGTCCAACTCGTACGTCTTGGTGAACGTCTCGGTGTTCGTCAGCTCGTTGGAATACTCGGTCGTACCCCAGAGCCCCGTTTTGATAATCGACGGCAAACCGAGCGTAGGGGGGATCGTGCCGTTCCACTGCTTCTTCGACACACTGGTGTTGGTCTTCTTATCAGTTGAAAGCTTAGAGAAGGCGAGCGTCAGTTTCGAATAGCTGCCGGTTTTCGACCTATGAACGCCTGACAGCTCCTTTTGCAGTTCCTTGTGGTGCGGAGTGTTCACGACCTTCGTCGGATACGAGAAGAGGTTGCCCTCCTCATGGATGGGCTGATAGTCGTCGAACTGTGCGCTTGGGCCGCCATTACCGTGGACGAGCTCCGGAGAGTCACAGAGCGAGAAGGTGATGAACTTGTCTCCGTTAAGCTCCTCTCCCTCACCTAGCGGTGACTCCAGCTCCGGAGGCGTCTCGCTGAGAATCGGGTAGCGCCACACGTGCCGGTGGGCAGTATACAGGATAAGGTTGTCCGATCCGTTTGTGGAGGTCTCGATCGTTGTCGAGACCTTGTCCAGGTTAGTACTGACATTATCCTGGGCCTTTTTCACCATGCCATTGTAGTCTCCCGGGAGTTTGCCCTTTGCCAGTTTGTATCGCTTTACGTTTGGGCCTGCCTTAACCCCCCACTCCGCTGCATTGGTCATACCGAACGATATGTCTTTCCCGCTGCCCAAAGTCTCGCTCTTCACGTACTTAACGCTTGAGCCCGTCCAGGACAGGTTCTGCACGGACTTTTTATCCGGCATGACTTTGTTGACCTCAAACGGGAGCTGGACGTAGTCCACGTGATAGGGCGGGGTCTGGATCTCCGCAACGTAGCAGCGCTCCGCCTCAAACTTCAGATGCGTCGGCTCGCCCAAAAGGATGGATTCATTGTAGAAATCACCGGGCAGGAGCGCCGTGGCACGCCCTGCGCCGCCTTCCGCGTATTTTTTAGCGTACTCGGAAAAGCCCGTAAGTTTGCCACCGGAGAACACGGACGACATATACCACGTCCTGTCGCCAGCAAAGTAAGGGGTACTGCTCCCCAACGTCGCCTCCTGCTTCTTTGTATCGTCGCCCTGAGAGACCGAGATGAACACCTTCCGGCGCGAGCCCCCTTGCTCGGTAGTCTCCCTCTCCAGAGGCACGAGCGCAAGCGACACGCTGCGGTGCAAAAAGCTGCACTCCCCCCTGATTTCCTCGTCCTTACCCTTTGCGGCCAAGGCCAGACCTGTCTTTTGCCAAAATTTCTGCGCCGGTTTCAGATTCCTGTCCGTCCCCCACACCGCAACTTGAATGTATCCGGACGTTTTGCTCCACATGTACAAGAGGACGAGCTCGTCCTTCCCGTCGCCATCCAGGTCGCCGGCCTCGGCTCTGATGCCGTATAAGGATGACTGACCCTTGGTACCGCCCAACATCTGTTCGTCATTGATCATCGTCGTTTCGATTCCGCTGAAGCCTTTTCCGTTCCACGAATACGTCTTGACGGCCGGGTAATAATACCAATTTTTATCCTTCTCTTTTCCGACGCTGTAGACCGCAGCGAGCTCCGTCTTCCCGTCGCCATTGAAGTCCCCTGCCACGATATCACAACCCTCGTGGTACTTGCTCCACCGCAACCCGATGTTCTCGGAGTATATCGGTTTCATGTTTTCATAATCCGGCCTTTTCCCCGAAGCCCCCGAAGCACGGAAGATCTCAAGGCGATAGCCCCCGCCGAAGGTGTGGATGACCGCGAACTCGTTGGACTGACCATCGTTATCGAAGTCGCCCGCCACCACGCGGACCGATGGGTAAAAGGCGTTTTCCCCTGCGCGGAGCGTCCGGATTGGCGTGCCATGCAAAGGATCGGACCTCCAAGGTTCGACGAAGGCCAGATGAAGGCCGTAGTTCTGCCTGGCCCCCGGGCGCTTGTTACTCCAGGGATCGCCCTCTGCAGTGAGGTATGCGATGACAAATATCTCATTGCCCTCTTTTCCATTGGGAAAAAGCCCGGAGGCCGAGTCCGTGATGTATTCGCGCCCTGACGTTGTAGCGTATATCCGCTCTCCTCTCTCGTCATGCGCAACAAGCTCACCCTTCTCAGTCGGCTTCACGGTATTGAGGGAGTAGAAGATACCCATTTTGCTGGAGGCCGGGACCAGCACGACCGACGAACCGTCGGGGCCCCGTTTCTTTCCGACGGCGGGGTGGATACCGGTGTTGGTGTACCAGTTGCTCCTATTTCCGGAGAGGTTTCCCGGGAACCCGAGGTCGACCCTGGGCTTCTCCTTCGGGGTCCCCTTATCGTTCCCCTTGGTGGGATAGAACCGAAAGTTGAGGTCATCCGCCTTCATGACCTTCAAGAACGATTCCTTCACGAGCTTGCGCTCGCCGGTCGTCTCCTTCACGATGTCGTCGATTTTATCGAGCTCCTTGCCGTTAACCAGGACCGCCTCCGACGGCGCAGCGTGGAGCAACAGCAACAAAAACCCCGCTATCCCCACGCACAGGGCACAGGCCCGCACCCGCGCCAAAATCCCAAGCCACCTCTTTCGAACACCTAAATTCTTCCACACTTTACACAGCACCTCCTTGTAGTTCGTACAACACCTGAAAAACTTATCCACGAACAAGCGACCGGCTAGTTACAGGATACGCCACATCGTCCAAATGCGCCCCACCCACCCGGGTAGTTTTGCGGGTAGTTTTTCAGATAGCTTTTCACGGGCGTCACCGACCGAATGGTCTTTTTTCTCTTCCGTGATAACGCAACTTCAAGAGGCAATCTGGGTCATTGGCGGTTTCTATCTGACTCTGACACTCCATTATAATATGACATGATGAAAGTTGATTCCAAGGAAAGGAGCAGTTCAGGATGAAAATCACTCGTTACAGGCTGGGGACCCTCGCCATCCCACTCAAAAAGCCCTTCAAAACAGCCCTCAGAAGCACCTCGGTGGTGACCACCAACATCTTTGAGCTCGGAACGGATGAAGGGCTGGTCGGTTACGGCGAAGCGCCTCCCACAGCAGCCATCACAGGCGACACGGACGGCTCCATCGTCTGCACCCTGGCGACTCGCATCGCTCCGGCTCTCCTGGGACGTGAGGTCGCGGACCTTCAGGACTCGCTCTCCGCCGTCGCTCAATCGGCGGTTGGAAACCACTCCGCCAAGGCCGCCGCAGACATCGCTCTGCACGATCTCTGGGGAAAGGCCTACGGACAGCCGCTTTATCGTCTCTGGGGAGGGAGCCCCCGGACCTTTGAGACCGACTACACCATCAGCCTCAACCCTCTGGACGAGATGGCGCGTGACGCCGCCGAGGCGGTGCAGGAAGGCTACAGCGCTCTGAAGATCAAGGTCGGCGTAGACTTCCGGCTGGATATGCAGCGCATGGCCGCCGTGCGCTCGGCCGTAGGCAGCGACGTGTTGCTCCGGGTGGACGCCAATCAGGGCTGGACGGCCAAGGAGGCCGTCCGAACCATCCGCCGGATGGAGGACGAGGGCCTGGACGTGGAGTTGGTGGAGCAGCCCGTTCCAGCCCATGACCTGGAGGGGCTGAAGCTCGTCACCGATTCGGTCTCCACCCTTATCCTGGCTGACGAGTCCCTCTGCTCCGCCCGTGACGCACAGAGGTTGATAGCCCTTCGGGCCGCCGATCTCCTGAACATCAAGCTGATGAAGAGCGGCGGACTGGCCGAGGCCCTCAGGATCTGCGCCGCCGCTGAGGCCGCCGGGATGGAGTGCATGATCGGCGCGATGATGGAGAGCAAGATCTCCGTCTCGGCAGCCGCTCATCTGGCACTAGCCCGGAGGGTCATCACCCGGTTTGACCTTGACCCACCCATCCTCTGCGCCCACGATCCCGTGGAGGGGGGCGTGAGCTACGACGGAGCGGTCCTGAGCCTGAACGACGCGCCGGGGCTGGGGATCAAGGACATCGAGGGCGTGGAATGGTCCGTCTCTCAGGGGAGCTGTTCCCTCTCCTCATGAACGACTTCTCTCGAGCGGTCAAGAAACTGCAATAACACGACCCCAAGAATTTTCATCACATCTCGCGCATAAAACACATCAGGGAGCTCCTCGCGGGACGATTGGCCATCCCGGGGGGACTCCCTGATTCCGATTCATAAGTCGTATTGCCACAATGATAAATGATCGACAATACGTAGTTGTTCAAGTGCTCGGTGAGCGTACAAATGCCTTTCTCAAGGGCCCTCCTCCCAGGTCCAGCGGCGATGCGTCATCAGGACCAGCACGAACAACGCCAACCCGAACAGGGGGTGCACCACGAAGCCCCGCGCGGCAAAATCATTGCGCCTCAGGTCCCAGGCTATCCCCTCCGCATCCGCCAGCAAACGCAGATTCAGGAGGTGCAGGACGGGATACCCCTCCCTCAGCGAGAGGCCAAGGGCGCCATTGCCCGCTTTTTCTGCGATGCGCTCATCCGGGAGCAGGAGCCCCGGCGGCAGGGTCAGGACTTCCGGGTCCGTTCCCATGTTGCCCTCCGACCCTCCAAGGGAGACGACCAGCCTCGTTGGAGGCGTCCGTCCCTCGACCAGGCGCATCTTGCGCTCTATCACATCCGAAAGAGTTTTGTTTTGAAAAAGCTCCACGCCATCCGCTCGGGCAGCCTCGCTTAAAAGCGCGCGCCCCTCCTCGGGCATCCCATGCCCCGCCTCCTCCTCCCCACCCAGAGTGTAGAACAGAGGTCGGGTTCGCAGGAAGCGCAGGAAGCCGCCGCGCCGCAGGATGGCCGCCAGTTCAGGCCAGAGCGCCCCCGGACGGTTGGCCCCCCAGGTGGACGAACCCAGCGAGACGGTCAGTTCAATATTCAGGCCCCGCTCCTCCGCAGCGGCCAGGACGGAGTAAAGCAGCCCCGGGAAGGAGGAGGAGGCCAGGACCACAATTCGGTCCCCCGCACTCAGCCCCAGCTCGTCGAACCATCGCAGGAGCCGCACGGCCCACAAGGGGTCTGTTGCGCAGCGTTTGGCCGCCAGGCTCCCCAGAGTCGTCGTCACAGCGCTCCACTCGACACCGATAAAGCCGCTCCTGTAAGGGTCCGCCACGACGTCACCGGACAGACCCTTCGCCTCCAGCTCGCTCCACAGGCACGACTGGGCGGCCTCCACCTTTCGATAAAGCCGCCTCTCGTCCGGGGTCAGAGGAGAACGACCCAGAGCCCACAGGAGGCACAGCGCGAGGGTCAGCAGAAGGAGCCGAACCACCGAGCCCCTGCCCGCTCCAACCGGCCTCCTCACCCCAAACGGCGTCATCCCGCCAGGGCCCTCACCAGCCCCACGGCAAAGTTCGTGGCAACGCCGCACGAGAGCGCACCGCACAAGGTCATCAGGCCGCCCTGACGCTGCACGTCCGCAGCTATCAGACCGGGGATCACCCACCCCGTCCACACCGACAACGGGACAACCGGCGCAAGGACCAGCCGCAGGCAGAGCGCCAGGAGCATGGCAGCTCCAACCCGCTCACGCCCGTAGAGGCCAAACGAACGAGTCAGAAAGCCCAGAGGGAGTGCCAAAAAAACTCCCACAACCAGCGCCGCCGCCACCCGATGCGGCGATGAGGCGTGGAGCGCCAGGAGCCCGGGGGTCACAAGCCCGCCGCAGCCCCAACCCGTTCGGCGGCCCCAGAAGAGCCCCAGCAGGACGCCGACCCCAACGGTCAGGGACTCCCAGAACCCGCCTGCCGCAGCAAGAGGGACCGATGGAAACGATGGAAACGATGAAAAAAAATCACTCACAAAAGACATCCATATCCCTCCCCGTTCAAGCCGGAGGCTCCCTCCGAGAGATACTCAAGCGGCCAGCCCGCCACGTTCCCACAGGCGAAGACCCGCCCGCGCCCCGGGCGCCAGGCCCGAAACGAGAACGCATCCCGCAGGCCGTCGTTCCAGGGCAACCGGTTCAGGCGCCCCGGCATCAGGCCCCGGAACGGCAGCTGCGCGTTCGTCCGCGTAAACACCTTGTCCCGCCACGCTATTGAATCCAGCCAAGGGAGAAACGCTCTCAACCGCGCAGCGCGATCCGAGCGATGGTGGTACAGAAGGGTCGTCTCCTCGGGCGACCAGCCCGTCTCCTCGAAAAGACGCTTGGTGCTCTTCACGTCATTGGCGGAGAAGGCGACGGCCAGCAGATCGTCCCCATCCCCTTCCACGCGGAAGTCTGCGATATCCGGTCGGAGGCCCTCCATGGCAGGACGAGCGGCCTCCAGGCGCTCTGAAGGGAGCCCGGAGAGTTCGAGAGCCCGCAGGGCCAGGGCAAGGTTCTCCTCGCGATACGAGCGCCCGACCGGGAGCGGCGGCTGAACGTGCAGAGGACAGCCCAGCCCCGCAAGCAGCTCTCTCAGCTCCGGACGGCCGATCTCAGGACCACCCACCACCGGAACTCCGCGCGGCACGCCCGACAGAAGGGCCCTCGCCGCACCTTCATAGCCCGCCCCCCAGGCCTCCTCATGATCGGGCCTCAGGGTCGTCCAGACGAGGAGCGTCGGGCGCAGCCAAGCCCCTGCCGCAGCCTGAAGGTCCGGAGCGACCGCGCTGTTCTCCATGACGAGGGCGTCCGCATCTTCCGGAAGCTGGGCGAGCCACCAGAGCATCTCCCGGACATGGGCCGGCGCCGAGCGGTGGATCGTCCGGGAACCTGAGGGAGACAGCTCCCGAGGCAGAACACCCGTGATGCGCGCGTAGCTCCTAAGGCCGGAGGCACAAAGCCCTGCGTGCAGCAGCCGGACCAGGCTGCTCTTCCCCCTCGTCCCCGTGACGAGAATGCGGATTGGGACAAGACTCAGATTCAAAGACATGCAAGCTCCCACCCAGGCGCGCCATCTGCGCGAAACTTTTGTTGGCTCCTCGCTTTTTTAAGTGGGTAAGGCTATCTGGAGCTTCCCAGCGATGAGGTAAATCATTGAGATGAGGTTCTCCTTGCTCCTGTAGCCCCTGGCCCTCGCCTTGCAGGCCTGGATCAAGCTGTTGATCCCCTCAAGGATACCGTTATTGATATGGGACTCAAACCATTGAAGGACTCCGTCCCAATGATGTTTGATTGTGTGGGCTGCTTCAACCATCGCGCTTAGGCGGCTGTGCGTCGCCCAGAAATACCACTCCTTCGCCAGGGTCTTGATGGGCATCGCAGAGGCCAGGGAGAGGACCAGGGCCTTGAAAAGCAAAGTAAAACCGCTGCCCTCGCGTGCCCAAGGGACAGGGAACAGGTGGACGCCGCAGACGTCGCAACGAACCCTTGGGACTCTGGCCGTGAGGTAGGCTTCATACTGAAAAAAATTGAGATGCCTCCAAGTCTTTGTAACAGTGTCGTGAACTTTCTGACCCTCTGCCCCGCATTCGGGACAGGTGAATTTAGAGCCCTTTTGAAAGTCCAAGTGAATATCAAGTCTCTTAGCTACAGGATCAAACTCTATGGATTTGACAAATCACGGCAACGATATGCCTAGCGCTAATTGAAACAGTTCGATGTCTTTCATAATGTTTCAAAGATATCATAACGGTTGCTCTTTATAAACCACCCACTTAAAAAGCGAGGAGCCCTTTTATCAATGCTTTTTTCACAGCGGCGCTCTACTCCAAGGGCAAATCCTCTGTGCCGTTCAATAGACGCCGAATCTCGGCATCGGACAAATCGCTAAGCTCAACAGGCGCTGCAGGATCAGCATCCAGTTCCTCGTCCTCATCATCCAGATCGGCGAGGTCGAGGTCACAGAGGCTCTCCAGATCTTCAAATTCATCAAGGTCTTCTTCCTCAGCCGGCGATGCCTCCTCCTCCCCCAACAAGGCCCGAGCCATGGCAAGAACAAGCTGCTGCTGACGAAACTGATGCGCAAAACCATCCATGAAGCCCAAGATATAGACCGCCTTGAAGGCTTTCGGCGACATCTTCCTGAGCTCGGCGTATGGCAGCAGCTCGGAATCCTCATCCCCCTCAGCAGCTCTCTCCAGCATCGACGATAACGTCAACTCTGCCCGGCGATGCGCCTCATCAATCAGCACGTCCAAAACAGCCCCCGGCAACTTGTTGTAGATATTATCCATGAATACCCCTCCTCTGAATGTTTTTCTTCATGCAACTGCAATCACTGCGTCTGGCCTGCCAAGGCTTAACTTGCCGAATTGTGCCGCCCATCAATTTCACAGACTCATCTATGAAACTCTCGCATGCTTAACTTGCCAGATTGTGCTTTCCACCCTTCTCAGCAAATCCCTGTAATACGCCTCATGACTCTCCCAGACCGGCGTGCTGTCAATGACACACGCCTCCTCAATGTAGGCCTCTTTCGCAAGGCTTCTGGGCGACAACATTGAAAGCTCCTCAATTGCTGACATGCAAAGCGAACGAAATGACCTGCGCTTCATAAAGTTCAACCCCTTTTCTGATATATTCTGATATGAAAAATTACTCGTGCGTTTCTCTCTGATGCCTACCCCCCTATATATATATTGTGGAAAAAAGGTTACCTCATAATAATTTTCCTAGAGTGAATATTCATGCTTTATAGTTTGTGATATAGAAAACAGATTCCTTTCTTCATATAACTGCAGTCATCATGCACGTCTTGTGTATATCCTTGTACTTTACATAAAGCATAAAATATTGTTCTGAATGTTTTTTGCAAGCTCAATGCTCTGACCATGCAATAGCAGGAAATAGCAAACGAGCGGTCGCAATGCGGTTGAACCGAATTATTGACCATCTGAAGTCGGACCATCGCTTGAGCCGGAGCCACCTTAAAGGTTTGGTGGATGACGAGAGGAAGGCAACCCTTGTTAGAGTCAGGCGAAATCGCCAAGCAGGGTCTATGGCGTTTTGCAGAAAAAAGGATAAAATACTTACAAAGGCTTTTCAGTGGCACTTTTAACATTCAAAATCCAAAGGAGAGGTAAAAGATGAAACGTTGGGCTCTTTTTTGTTTGGCTTTTCTCTTCGCGGTTCTCCTGTCCCTTCCGGCCTTAGCCCTGACCGAAGAAGAGCGGTTGGAGAAAATTTCGAACTTCACCGCGTATGTTCTGAATTCCTTCGGAGAGGACACTCAAACCATCATCAAGACCTTGGGGGAACCCTCGTCCATGGAGACGACGAAAGAGGCGAATATCCACGAACCAGATTTCCAGAACACCATCGACACCTTGGTTTATGAGGATATGACGCTCTCCACCATCGCGACCCCGCATAAATCCTTCGTCGTGGCGCTTGAATGCTCCTCAAAGCAGTACGCTCTGGCAAAAGTCCAGGTCGGAGCAAACGTCAACGACGTGGTCAAGGAACTGGGCGACCCCAACGAAAAGACCGAAACGACGGTCTCTTACGAGACCGACTACTCCTCCCTGACGTTTACGGTGGATAAAAGCGGAACCATCGAAATGATCCAGGCGCTGTTGTTCCTGGATTAAGAAACAAGGAGCTTGGCACTCCCCCAAGAAGCGCGTTCTTTGGCTTCACTCGAAAGCAAAAAATCTACCGACTGTCCCCGCCGCTACAGGGGAGAGGGTCAGCTGTCCGTCACGGAACTTCAGCAGCTCGAATTAAGACGTTGCTTTTGTTTTGAATCGCGAGGGGGTCGCGCTTTCTGCGCGACCCCCGGTTTTTAAATTTTTATTCTCTTGGATTCTGGAAGGCTCACTTCGACCGCAACAAGTTGAGCCTCGATTGCGCCCAGTGGGCCTTCATGCTTCAGGACGACGTGGTGAACTGGCGCTATCAGGAGGCTATCAAGGACCTTGAGGCAGTTCGCAACCCCATTGAGGACGAGTTCTTCAAGAATCAGGCTGAGGTGGAGAAGAAGGCCGTGGAGCTTTTCAAGGAATCCCCGGACAAGGCCACGGAGTTCCTGACGAACTACACCATTGAGTGCATGGACAAGGCTGAGAAGGCTTTCTGGGACCTAAATTTCACCAGCATCGCGAAGTATACCAACAACCGTTAGGCGCGGGGCAAGGCGGCTAAGGACAAGGGCATCCTCGTAGTCGGTGGAGGGCATGGCCCGGCGCACTGACGCGTCGGACGAGGCCTCCATCAAGGTCATGATGCCTCTGGTCGACATCATTCTGCTCATTGAGGACAGCAACAGTGACGGCTTCTTCACAGACTACGCCAAAAAACTGGCCAAGGAGCTCATCGTCATCAAGGACGCGCTTACCATCGGCGCCAAAGTCGCGAAACTTCAATAGCGATAGAAACTGGGAACGGTCTCTTCACAGGACTCTTCCCATTTTTTCAACGCACCCTCGGACAGTCCGTGGTTTGTTGTATTTTTGGCGAAGGAGGCGTCCTTTAGCGTTTTTCCATCCTATACCATTCTGGGGGTGGTCGTAGCAGCCAGGAAGGCGCTTCAGCTGTCCTCGGAGCTTCCTGCTATCAGTGACTTTTATGGATGAAACAGCGTCTCCAGAAAGGCTCGGGTCGCAGTCCCGCGTTCGTGCCCCTCGGCCAGAAATGCTCGTAGATCGTCCGGGGTGTCGATGTCCCGATAGGCGTCGGTCTCCGCATAAAGGCAGCCCAAGCGCTCCATCCGAGCCAGGGTGCCCAGCCGGACCTCGCTGCCGCCCCAGGGGACGGAGAGGTCAAAGAGCTCAGGATGCGCTTTTTTCATCCCGATGAACCAATAGCCTCCGTCATAAGCCGGCCCCAGGACAACGTCCGCCCGCAAGAGCGCGTCAAAGCCTCTGCGGACGCTCTCGGGCCGAAGCTGAGGGATGTCCGAGCCAACGATCGCCACCCGTTCGTAGCCTGACTCGAAGGCGTCCTGCGCCGCCCTAAACATCCTGTCCCCTAAGCTGGCGCCCCGCTGCTCGCGGAGCTGGAATTCAGCTGGGATCAGGTGGGAGTACGTCTCAGGGGCGCCACTCCCTGTCCAGCAGAGGAAGAGGTCCATTCGGTCCCGAAGCTCCAGGAGAGACGCGAAGATGTCGGCCCAAAAGCATCGGTGCAGCTGCTCCCGGCAGCTTTCGTCCAAGAGGGGCGCCAGACGGGTCTTGGTCTCCACCCCGACGGGCAGCCGGGAGAAGATGAGCAGGGCCTCGGCCCTTTTTACCTCAGCTTTTTTTACCTCGCCCCTTTCTTTAGCCTTTTTCATCTCAGTCTTTTTCGCCGCGACTTTCATCGTCCGGCCCCTTTCTCCTTGCGGTGCCCCTCATAGAGGCGGCAGAGAGTTTCGGTCGGGACCCCCAGGATGTAGAGCGTCTTGACCAGGTGGTTCTTCAGGAGCGTTCTCATCCGCCCGTTTTGGATAAAGCGTCGGGCCGATGTCCCGATAGGAGTTTCGAGAGCGCGGATGAGCCCCCTGCGGTGCAAGGGTCGTAACCGCCGAGCCAGCTCCCAGTCCTCCATCAGGGCCAGAGGGGCAAAGCCGCCCAGGGATTCAAAGAGCTCCCGACTCAGGAACAGCCCCTGGTCCCCGAAGATCAGGCCGTATTTTCGGGCCCGCAGGTGCGAGGTGTACTCCATAAAACGCATGAACCGGTCGTTCGCGTCATAAAAATGAAGACGGAAAAAACCTCCGACGCAGCCCTCCGAGAGGGCTGCGTCGATGTCAGAAAGGCTCGTCGGCGCAACTTGGGAGTCCCCGTGCACAAACCAGAGAGCATGGCCCCGAGCCGCCGCAGCTCCTGAGTTCATCTGAAGCGCGCGGCCCCGCCCGCACCGGATGACGCACGCCCACTCCCCGGCCAGCGCGGGCGTGCCGTCCGTGCTGCCCCCGTCGGCAACGAGGAGCTCCTTATCGCCAGGAAGCTCGGACAGGGATTTCAGCAACGGGACAATGCGAACGCTCTCGTTCAGGGTCGGGATGACGATTGAGATCACAGGACTCGAACCCGATTCACGCGGAGCGCCCCAGAAGCTGTCGGGCCCTCCAGCGGTTGAGCCAGTCCCTCATCGGCCCTCCGGAGGAGGGCGGAGGAGCGCCGAAGATCAGATCCAGAAGGTGCAGGCTCTTCCTTCCATCCAAGCCCATGGCCGACCGGCATGAGGCACAGTAGGAGACGATCGTCTCGCAGGGCGACTCCGCTGCTCGCTTCAGCATGGCTTGCCTTCCCCGCTTCGCATCACCTGAGACGATTTGGGGGCCGTAGCCGCAGCATCGGGCACGCTCCCGGGAGAACTCCATCTCATGCACCGTGACGCCCAGTTCGTCCAGCAGGGACCGGACGCTCCCGGTTATCTCGGCAATGCCTCGGGTGGTGCAGGAGTCCTGAATCGAGGCCTCCAGCCCTTCGGCGCTCCCGCAGAGCCCCTCCGGGAGCCCCTGCTCTTCAAAAAGCGTCCAGAGCGAACGCACCCGGCGCCTCTCGTCCAGCTGGTTGAAAAGGACGTAGCAGTTTTGACAGGCGACAATGACCTCCTCAGCTCCCATCCTGTCGAGCTCGGACCTGAGCGAGTCAAAACGGGCCTGAAAGCTCTCTTTCAGGGACGCCAGCCTGAGGGGTTTGCCACAGCACTTGAGAAGGACTCCGACCCCTTCCAGACGCTCGCGAAGATAATCGCTCACCGCCAGGACATGATGCGGCGCGTAGGCCGCCAGACTGCAGCCCGGGAAAAAGACCCTTTGAGCACGACCCGTGCCCCCGGCCCCGACCGCCCGGCAAAAGAGGGGGGAGAAGACCAAGCTCTGATGCAGCCGCAGGCCCCAGCGGCGATGGCGAAAAGTCTTTTTGGAAGCGCTCATTCCTCAACCTCCTTGACGAAACGTCTGTAAAGCCAGAGCCCAACCCCCACAACACCCAAGGCCAGAAGGCCGGCGAAGGCCAGATAGTGGCGTCGGTTTGCCGGGTCCCCCAACCCTGCCGCCCCGAAGGTGAAGAAGGTGACGCCCGGAGCCATGAAGATGAAGGTGTAGAACGTGTAGGGGAGCAGCTTGATGTCAGTGAGGCCGTAAGCGAAGTTCTGAAGGTTGTAGGGAAACAGAGGGATCAGGCGGGTAACCATCAGGAGCACAAAGCCGCTTCTGTCGATGTCCTCAAAGAGAAAACGCTTCAGATGCCGATTGCCCTCCACCCATGGCCTGACGGCATCCTGCATAAAATACCGTCCGGCCAGAAAGGCCATAGCCGCTCCAATCGTCGTGGCTATGAGGCACAAGAGAGACCCGAGGAAGGGCCCAAAGAGGACCCCGGCAGCGACAGCAAAGACGACGCCCGGAAGAGCCAGAAGGACACAGGTTATCGATGTGACGAGGACGTAGACCTGCGCGGCCCTGGAGGGGTCGCTTTGCACCATGCCTCGCAGCCCCTCCAGGGTCTCAGTAGAGAAGAGGGTCCTGGACCAGCCAAAATAGCGGTCCAAAAAGAAGCTTGCGGTCAGGACCGCAATCAGCCCCAGGGCCTTGGCGTATCGTCTCAAGAGGCGCCTCCGGCAGAGCGTTTCTTGCGTTCGGTATAAATCTCCCTCATCAGGACGACCAGCACCGAGAGGGCGAAGAGGATCAGGAGCGCTGTGACAAAGAGCCGCGCGCCGCCCGTCAGCATTCCTCCGACGTAGGAGTAGATGACCGTGGCCGGAAGCTGCCCAAGGCCCGTCGCAACGAAGAAGGGCCAGAACTTCATGGAGGTGAGCCCGGCAGCGTAGCTGACCACATCAAAGGAGATGAACGGCAGAAGACGGGCGATGAGGATGCTCTGGCCCCCATGCCTTTCAAAAAAAGCATCAATGCTCCGCAAGGCGGCCCCGCTGGCGAGCTTCTCAACCACGTCGCGCCCGAGGATGCGGGCGATGGCAAAGCACACGGCAGCGCCGGCCATGGCACTTGTCCACGACAGAATAGCGCCGCGCCACCAGCCAAAGAGGCTGGCGTTGGCAAAGGTGATCAGAAAGGCTGGCAGAGGCGCCATGACAGACTGGAAGATCATCAGGAAGAAGGAGACCACTGCAGCCATCCGTCCGTAGCGCTCAACGAAGCTGCGAACCACCGCAAAGTCGCCCGTAGCAAAGGCTGAAAAGATGGAGTCCAGCACGTTCCGATAGGAAGGCCAGACAAAATAACCACCGACCGCCGCAATCAGGATCAGGAGCAGTACGATCTTGCCACCGTGCCCTGCCCGCTTCTCAGAGTATTGAGCGTCGCGTTTTTCATTTTCACCGACCTCATAGCCGGCATCATGGATGACATCGTTCATAGAGTTTCCTCCCACAAAGAGAAAAGAAGATCGCCAACCCGATCCCGGATAACAACAAAACACCATCAGCTTAAGAACAAGACAAGTCAGCCCTGTTCCAGGCTCAGGGGATCGATTCAAAGCGAAGGGATACGCCGCAATTTCGTATCTCCGGGCTCGGTTTCCTCTGGGAAGCTTTGATTTGATGGGACGCCTTCAGGAAAGAGGAGCCGGACCGGAGGGCACTGCGGTACGAAGATGCACGCCGTGCAGCAGCGAACCGCATCAGGTGTAGACAGTCATAGTTTTCGCTCCTCTCCTCTCCTTATTGGAATGGAATACGAATTTGATTATACACGAATGCCAGGGAAGAACCAATCGCTCGCTTGAGCCAGGCTTTCTGCATCAGCGGAGGTAAAAGGACAGAGGCACAGTATGCGCATCCGACGCTCAAGGCAAGGCTGTCTCCAAGCTCTCCGTCTTCAGAGAAAGCGGATTTCTTAAAAGCCGGGGCTCTGCTATACTTGAGAAGCTGTTGACTGGATTGCTTCATTTGCAAGAAAGTCAACCGCGCTGTGCCTTTTGCAGCGCCAAATTTTATCAGCCTCAGATGAGGGCTGAGAAAGGAGCGGATGAGATATGACCTATGCATTCACATGTGCCTTCACATGACGTGCCGTACTCTCCTGCACGGGCTGCACTCTCAGAGATAACTCCGCTCCACGGGCCTCCCTTCATCTTCTCCGCTGAAAATGGGCGTGCTGTTTCGTTCTTCAGCAGTCGTCAAAGCCTGCGGCGGACGCTTCCATATTTGATTTGTGCTTTTGCACTCTGGAGAAAGCCCCACGCGAAGCCAACCCAGGTTTCGGAGTTGGCTCATGCCATTGGAGCCAGCTCCGCCGAGTAATTGTAACGCCATCATTGATTTTCTATAGGAGAGTGACTGTATTATGAAGCATCTGAAAAAACTGTCTTTGGCTGCACTGTTCGTCCTTGTCCTTTCCGGCGTTGCCAGCGCCTTTTTTGGACCTAAGATCGGGGAGATCGATCAGGCCACCTTTAAGGAGAAGCTGGGCCAGCCCGGCGTCATCGTCGTAGACGTCCGCCCGGAGGAGGTCTACAACGGCAAAGCCCCTCGCGAGGGGATCCCCGGCGGACACATCCCCGGAACGATTAACTTCCCCCTGGCCAAGCTGAAGGAGGAAGGAGCTGCCGAGGCCCTGACCGCGGCCGGCATCGTAAAGGATGTAGAGGTAATCGTCTACTGCAACTCCGGAAAACAGAGCAACGAATTTGCTGAGGCTCTCGTCAAGGACTTTTCCTTCGAGGCCGAGAAGGTGACGAACTATAAGGGCGGTGTCATAGACTGGAGCAAGACAGCCGACAACAAGCTGGAGCCAGAAGGACACGACAAATAAGGGGTGCCCAGAAGCCTCAGACCACCAGGGGAGGAATAGCCTCCTCCTCAACGTCAAGTGAGGCAGTAAGGCAGTAAGACAAAAATCCGGGGGAGCTTAAGCTCCTCCGGATTTTTGGATTTTTTTGGGGCTTGGATAGACACCAAACGCAACACCCAAAAAACTACAAAAACTCCCGTGCCCTCAAATGACCCTAAGGCAGGATGGCGAAGACGCGAGCCGGGAAGCCGGAGCCCTTGAGGGGCTTGGGCCAGCTGGCAACGACCAGAGCACCCCATTCCGGGAGCTGATCCGTGTTTGCAAGAAGCTCCACTTGATAGATATCCTGATCCAGCACGTAGTATTCCCCGGGCAGACTGCCGGTACAGCCGGGATCCGTGTCAGTGGTCTCGTGCCCGATAGCCCGGACCTTGCGCTCCTCGCACAGGATCTTGAGGAGCTCCATCCCCCAGCCGGGGAAATGCGGGATCCCCTCCGCGTCCGCGTTGGCTATAGCAGCGGGATCCGGCCACCGCTTGAACCAGTCGGTGCGAAGCACCACGAAAGCGCCCTCCGGCAAGCGACCGTGGCGCTTCTCCCAATCGTAGAGGTCCTCAGGCGCGCCGGCGTAGTCCGGGTTCGCTGCCGCCTTCTCATGCACGTCCAGGACGGCCAGAGGGCAGATCATCTCCTTGACATCCAGCTCATCCAGCGTCCGCCCACCCTTGACGAAATGGCAGGGAGGGTCCACGTGAGTGCCCCACTGCCCCACGTGTCCGTAGTAGTGCGCGCAAAAGCCCGACCCCATGGTCCCGACGCCCTCGTCATAATGGTAGATAAGCTCGGCCTTCTGTTCCGGGAAACCGGGCCAGTGTGGGATACCCTCTGAAAAAGTGTGGGTCATGTCCACAAACCGCTTGCTCCTCAAAACCTCAAAGATATCCAGCAGACTCGCTTGGGCAAGAGAAACGCTCATTAGTGATCTTCCTCCTTTATGATGTGCGTCTATAGCCTGAATTGGCATTGACAAATACCTGGACAGTCTCCCATGAGAACAAGGGTGTGGCCTCTTACCTGGGCCACGTCTCCTTTACTTTATCATTGCCTTGAAGATTAAGAAAGATCCGGGCAAGCTTCGGGGCAAAGGACGTTCAGAGCGGGATCGGGAACGGGAAAAGGCCCGAGGGCGCATTAAAAAAGGAGGGGCTCTTCCTCCGCCCCTCCTCACAGTTGGATTGACTTATGCGACCCCGCATAGGGTTTCTAGCGGGACAGGATCACCACATAGCCGGTCTCGGTTTCCTTTTTTTCCACCGTCCACCCTTTGTTCGTAGCGAACCGGGCGACGTTATCGCGCGAGGTCACAGTGTCCACCTGCACCTCGACTCTCCCTGAGGTCAGGCCGGTCAGGGCCTTCTTCGTCTCCAGAACGGGCTGTGGGCAGGAGAGCCCGGAGGCGTTGACGACAATCGTGTCACTCATCTTCTTCTTCACTCCTTATCTCTGTCGGATCCTTCGGATCTCGTCTCAGGCCGTCTGACGGCAGGTGATGCCGATGGCCAGGCAGATGACGATTCCGGCGATCGTGGCGGGAATCCCCATGGCCCCGATACCTGCTCCGCTGCTGGCGGTGCCAAAGTTATGGGCAAAAGCTGCGCCGGTCAGCATCCCCAGCACAAAGATGGCAGCATCGCCGTCGCCCTCGCCCGTCATGATGAGCTGTCGGCCAGGGCAACCGCCGGCCAAAGTGAAGGCCAGGCCGGAGAGGGCCATGCCCAGGAAGTTCCACAGCTGATTGGTGTGGGCCACAGGCTGGCCTTCAAAGCCGGGCTTGAAGAAACCGAGGGCATAATTTGCGCCAAAGGCCACGACCGTGAAGGCCAGAATCCCCTTAAAGAGATGTCCGTCCCCGAGCATGAGCAGGTCACGCAGAGCGCCCACGGTGCAGAACCGGCTGCGCTGCGCCAGCCAGCCCACCAGAAGACCCGCCCCCAGCGAGAGGAGAAGCGGCGCGTGTAGAGAGCCCGGCGCTTTCTCAGAGAAGAAGATAGGCCCGGTGCCCTCAGGCCCGAAGAGCGGCCGAACGAAGACGAAGGCCAGCAGCACGAGAGCCAGGAACGGCATCAAGAGCCCCGTGGGGCGCGGGTTTTGGTCTGAGGCCCCCAGGCTGAAGCCGTTCCACAAGAAGCCGATGCCGACCAGCACTCCGACGATCAAGCCTCCGATCCCATAGAGGGCAGTCCAGTCACCGCCGGCCAGACGCAGGTAGGCCCGCCAGGGGCAACCCAGAAAGACCAGCGCGCCGAACATGGCACACACGCCCAGGACAAAGCGCGCTATAGGAGAGGACCCGCTGCGCGGACGAAACTCCCCAAATATAAGCGAGGAGACGAACGCCCCCAGGATGAAGCCGGGGATCTCCGGCCGGAGAAACTGAACCACATTCGCGCGATGCAGGCCCAGCGCTCCGGCGATGTCACGGGTGAAGCAGGCCACACAAAACCCCATGTTGCCAGGGTTGCCATATTTCACCAACACAACTGCGATGAGACCTATAAGTCCGCCCGCGATCCAAGGACCGTTGCGGGACGTCAACATCTTGTCCATAGAAAGACAAACCTCCCATTCAGGTTTTACAAAGCAAAAACAAGCTCAAGAGGGCAGGTCCCTCTTGAAGGCTCAGCCGGTTTCGCCTGTGAGGCCGTAAAAAGCAGGGCCACTTCAGGCTCTGACCTCAGGGCGACGCCCTGACAGCGCGCGCTTCAGCGTCACGTCAAGACAAGAGACAACGACCTCACCTCGCTTTCACAAAAACCTGAAAAAGAGAAAAAAGAGGGAAAGAACCAAAGCACTTCACAGCGTCCTTATTGTATCAAAACATTACATCAAAATTTGAGACCTCTTAAAAAATATCCCTCCTTCAGAGCAGGGGACAGCCACAAATCAGGCGAAGCTTTGAAGCGACAAACCCTGTGATCTGCAGGCTCACTGAAAGGCCAAGTGCCTCTGAAGCGTCTTGCCATATCCTCTGCCCCGGAAGTCGGGGCACACGAACAGCTCCTCCAGATAAAACCCGGCGCACCCCAGGAAGGTAGACAGAGTGGAACCAATCCTGGACACGCCGAAATGGATGGAAACCTCACGGACTTTTTCCTGCATGGCAGCTTAGGTCCACCAATGAAAAAGCCGGGCGCTTGCCCGGCTTCCCTGTCGCTTAGAGGTTCTTGTTAAATGGCAATATCAACTTGAGCTTTCACACGCACCTATGTAGTCAGTGATCGAGTTCCTTATCGGTGAACAACCAGTCGCGCAGCTCTTTATCGAAAACCTGATCACGCCTGCGGATCCACTCCAACAGCATCGCCGCATGTTCTTTTTCCTCATCGGCATTGTGCTGAAGGATTTTTTTGAGCTCCTGATCCCTGCACGTAGCAACCCGCTGATTATACCAATCGACTGCTTCCAGCTCTTCCACCAAAGAAATGATTGCGCGATGCATATCGCGGGCTTCACCACTCAGCTCTGCAACCGGCTCATGGTAACCTTCGTTTGCCATCGTTTTGCTCCTTTCACTCATACACACGTTGCCTCAAACTTCGCAATAAAAACAGTCTGAGTCAGTGGGGCTCGCAACTTGAAAATACAACGACAAACCATACAAAGTAAGCAAAAAAGAGATGTATGGGGCCTTTTGGGGCGAAAATTGCGATTACAACAAACCCCACAAGAGCCCTTGGTGGCCCCTGTTATGAAGAGTATAGCACAGTTTGCAAACTCCGCAAACTGCATTTTGATTTTTGATAAGGACGTTCGACACTTTTCTTCGAACTCTCAAAACGGGCTTTATCCTGAGGCAAGGCAAGGCAAGGCAATACTTACAAGACGAAGGGGGACACCCGGTCTTCGAGATCTTCCGGCAGGCTCATGGTTAGGACTTGAGACCATCGCGATGGTCAAGAAGAAGCCGGGTCATCTTCAATGTTCCGAGCTGAAGACAGGGTGGACGGCGTGCGGGTAGAGAGACTCAGGGGCAACTCCAGTCCGTTTCGGCACAGCAGAACCTCGTCGCCCAAAAGCTTCTCGGCCCTGCCCTCCGCTACGACCCGTCCCTCATAGAGCAGGACCGCCCGTCCGCAGACGTCCAAGGCCATGTCCAGATCGTGGGTCGCCAGGATGAGCGGGGTGTCCAGCTCCTGAAGGAGCTCAATCACCCGTCGGCGGGCCCTGGGGTCCAGGGCCGCGGAGGGCTCGTCCAGCACCACCATCTCCGGGCTCATCGCCAGGATGCCGGCCAGAGCCACCAGCCGCTTCTCGCCGCCCGAGAGCCTGTGGGGCGGACGGGAGGCTAGATGGCTTATGTTAAGAGCGTCCAGCACCGCTTCCGCCCTCTCATGGGCCAGGGCAGTTCCCATCCCCCGGGCCACCAGGCCAAAGGCCACATCCTCAAGGACCTGCGGCATGAAGAGCTGATCGTCGGGTTCCTGAAAGATCAGCCCGACGGCCTCGCGCAGAAGCTTCAGCTCATTGCCCACAGGACGCCCTCGCAGGAGCACCGCGCCTTTCTGAGCAGCCAGACAACCCGCCAGATGAAGCAGGAGCGTGGACTTTCCCGACCCGTTAGGGCCGACCAGAGCCAGCTTCTCTCCGGGATAAAGCTCAAAAAAGACGCCGTTCAGGGACGGATGCCCGTCAGGGTAAGAGTGATGGAGGTCCCGGACCTCCAGTAGAGGCTCCGAACCACGACTTCCGGAGGCCGGGGGGCGCACTGCGTCAGTCGTCAAAGCCATTCCACTACAGCCTCCAGACAAAAGGAGTCAGGAGGATCGCTGCAACGTTCAGCCCAAAAAACAGGCACAGCAAAGCGTCCTTCACACTCCAGATCATAGGCCGCCCCTGAGAGAATCCCGCCAGACCGCCGCGACACCGGATGGCCAGCATCGCTCGCTCTGCCCGGTCCGAGCTGTGCAAAAGCGTCGTCCCCAGCATACAGGCCAGGGTCTTCCACCTCAGAAGCCCCTTAACGTCCGGACCTCGTAGCCTCACCGCCAGAACCCTGGTGGCTACGCGCTCCATCAGGATCAGGATGGAGCGCGTGGAGAGCAGCAGGAGCACACGCAGCTTCTCCGAGACCCCAAAGCGGCTCAGGACGGAGTCGACCCCGCTCACCCCAAGCGCAAGGATCGTGTGGAACAACAGGACAGAGATGAGGTTCAACTTGAGAGCAATGAGAACCCCCAGCCTCAGCCCTTCACGGGAGAAGAGCCCCCAGACGCGCCCGCCGGGATAGGTCAGAGCCAGAAGCAACCCCACAAAGGCACTGACGACGTTCAAGCTCACCAAAGCTCTGCCCGACGCCCTGACGTCCCCCGAAAAGAACAGGAGGAGCGGGATCAGAGCCCCGGGTACAAGCGGCGGGAAGGATCGCACTGAGGCCAGAACGATGGCCAAGGCAAGGCCACACAGGAAGCGGGCCCGGGGGTCAAAGGAGTCCAACGGAGTCAGTCTTGCCCCGGCGTTAAGGGAGCTTATGTCCAGACGCATCTTGAGCCGGTGTCAGCTACCGCTCCACGCCCATCAGGATGTCGGGCGAGATCCTCTTCAGGAAAGCGACCAGGAACATCGTGATCAGTCCCTCGACCACCGCCAGAGGAAGGTGCGCGGCAAAGATGACCCCGGCGATGCCCATGAAGTTCGCATCCGTCATGCCCAGGAAAAAGGCCACGCCAACGGCGCAGAGCACGACCGCCAGGAAACCTGAGAGGAAGCCGAGGACCGATGCGACCTTGCCGTCCGAGCTCCGAATGTGCGAGCCAAAAAGCAGGTACACGATGAGAGCAGGCAAAGCGATGTTTACCGTGTTGGCGCCCAGCACAAGCAGCCCTCCAAACTGCAGCAGCAACGCTTGCAGGAGCAGGGCTATCATCACAGCAGGGAAGGCTGACCACCCCAGGACGAGCCCCAGCGGCGCGATGAGGGAGAGGTGGGTGGAGCTCGGGCCGATTCTCACGTTAACCAGGGAGGCCAGGAAAAATGCCGAAGAGAAGAACGCGACCCGCGCGATCTTATCAGTATCCAGCTTTTTGAGCCCCACAGCCACCCCGACTCCGGCGACAGCCCATCCGGCAGCCAGCATTTGAGTGGAGAGGATCCCCTCACTGATGTGCATAAGCTCACGCCGCCTTTCTCTGCCGCTTCAGTAGGAGGACGAACGCCGCGATGTTGAACAGCAGACTGACCCCCAGCCCAGCCCGGATATAGAGCTCCAGGCCCTCCGGCATCGCCTTCTTCGCCTCAACGGCCGGAGCGCTGCCGGGTTCGGATGCGCTCCCCCCATCCAGAAACTCCTGGGTGACGTCCACCTCCGCCTCGGCCCTGTGCCCCTCATCGTCCTTGACGACGACCCGCCATTTGCCCGGAACGTTCGGCGTGAAGGCAAAGCGACCCGCCTCGTCCGTGCGGCCGGACTGGTAGGCTATCTTCTCGTCGGCCGGAGAGAAGACCTGGGCCTCAAGGTAGCTCATCAGGTCACCCGTCGAGTAGAAGAACTCCAGGGACACGGGCTTCAGGGTCGAAGCCTGGTACCCCACCCCGTGGGCCTCCGCCTTCCCCAAAAACTCCGAAAACCTCAAAAAGCCCGGGTTGATGAGAGCCATCAACCCGAGCAGCGCTGTTATCTTCAATAAGCGAGCCATTCTTATTTGTTATTTGACTTCAAACATCAGGAAGGACCTGAGCGACAGAGCGTCGTACTCGCCCTCCTTGCCGGGCAGGTCCGACTTCATGGCGCGGATCCCCCAGAGGCCGGGGGCCGTTATCTTGATCAGGGCCTCGCCCTGGGCTGCCACCGTGTAGTAGGCGTAGGTCTCCTCAACCTCCGGCGCAAAGCCGTCCCAAGTCGCCCACACGGGTCCGGAGTAGGGCTGGTTGCCGTTCACCATTATCTTCACCTTAAGGAAATCCCCGACCTTGAGGTCCGCGGGGTTCGTCTCGGGGATGAGCTCCAGAGCCTGGCCCGTTACGGTCGCAAAGCTGGTGTCATCCTTGGAAGGGTTGTGGATGAGCTTGACAAACTTGTCGTACTTGACCGCGCTCAGGACCTTCAGCCCCTGAGCCTCCAGCTCCTTGCGAGTGCCGGACTTGCCGCCCTCGTTCGTCCTGCTCCAGACCCCGCCGTCCTTATTGGCGATGATGATGCTCGTGCCCTGAACCGGGACGGAGAAATCGATGCGGAGCTCGGCGTCATTGCCCTTCAGCTCAGCCTCCTGAAGCGCACCGTCCTTGAAGAGCCCGGCCTTGATGCGCTCGACGCTCTCCACCTCTTCAGGCACGATGAACTTGTGCCCCGAGTGAAGCTCCACAGCCAACTTGCCGTCCTTCTCCGCGCCGGGCTTCAGCACCATCTCATGAGCCAGAGCTGACGTCGCCAGCCCCGCCACCAAAACCGCCATCAACAGAATGCGTCCGTACTTCCTCATGAAATACCTCCTCCTTAATATTCGCTCCCTATGACAGGGACTTTAATAAGAACTGCAAAAAACGCACCGGCTTACGCTTCAGGACACCCGTCCTGAAAACCTTATATAAAAATCCCTCCGAACCACTGAAAGGGACGGAGGGACAACAGCTCCTCTCCCATCGCTCGTAGGTAGGATACTCGCTCCTGATGGATAGGCACTCCGACTTAGGCTGAGACGACACCGCAACTCCAGATTTCATCCTGTTGCAGATGCGCTCTTCCTTTACGGCGGCGGGACCGCGCGGGACTCTCACCCGACTTCCCCCGGCCATCAGGTTTCATTATGTAACTATAAAGACAAGGAGTTTGAACCTGAGAACTTATCTTGTATTGTAGCACACATTTTTAATTTTTGTGCCTGGGAGTCTGTCGAACAATCAAAAACGAACGTCAAGGATGATGCCATAGATGGCTGTAAAGTTTGGATATCTGGCAATTATTTTCCGCCGCAGAGCTCTTGAGGCTCCCAAACAGGCAAGCCTCTACAGGGCTGAGGGACTATGCCTCCATGCTGTTCTCCCTGGACTGTGGAGCACGCCCGGGGAAAATCTCCAGCTGGCCTGGCGCAATTCTCGAATGCGTGCCATGAGCTCACCTCCTTTCCTCTCTCATAATAGCGGGTTTTTGGCATATAATGATGAGAAAATAAAAAGAGAACCGCCCCCCAGCAAAGGTTACGGTTCTCTAATGAAGGGAGTGTCAACCCCCAGAGGTCTCCACGAGAGGAAGAAAAAAAATCAGTCCGGTGTCGGTGGCGCTTTTACCGTTGTTGAAATTGGCGGTCCCAGCGGGGTTCGAACCCGCGCCGCAGCCTTGAAAGGGCTGTGTCCTAGGCCACTAGACGATGGGACCACACAGAACTGGTGAGCCGTGTGGGATTTGAACCCACGACACCCGGATTAAAAGTCCGGTGCTCTACCGACTGAGCTAACGGCTCAAGGAGAACACCAGGGCATTATACCACAAAAAGAGGAGACGCAACTGCAAAACAAGTTTTTTCGTGCTCTTACGCGATCAGGCTTCGCGTCTCGTTAAAAAGGGCTCATGGCCCCAAGGCCCCCCCCTGCGCCTCTGCAACTCGCAAAGGGGGCCTATGACCTAAAAGCCCTCTCGCCCCTGCGCCTCACAAGGGAGGCTCGTGAGCCAAAGGGACCCCGCGATATCCGTATATATCCGTATCGCGCTCGCAAGATAGCGAAGGGCACAGGCTTTATCGCTCCAGGAGAGCTGAGCCCCTGCTAGTACCCTACCGGCACGCCCAAGCGACGGCTGTCCGCCCCGCCGTTCATCTTTCCGTCCTTGAACAGGATGGCCTGTACCGTGCCGAAGAAACTGCCGCCGTCCTCCAGGCGCGTCGCGGGGTGCACCTTGTGGCCGCGCGCTTTGAGATCGTCCATCACGCTCTGCGGGAACTCCGTCTCAATGTCCAGGTCCTCCTGCTCCCCGTTCCAGGAGGCGCAGAAGATGCGCGGCGCCTCAATGGCCTGGTCCATTGTCATGCCGAAGTCCACGACGTTGAGGATCGTCTGGCACACGCCGCTGATGATCCTCCAGGCCCCGGCCGCCCCTAAGGTCATGAAGGGCTTGTCGTCCTCGGTGAGCATGATGGTCGGGCTCATGCTGGAGAGCGGACGCTTGCCAGGCTCGGGAGCGTTGACGCTCTCCGGGTCCTGCGCAAAGTCGTCCATCTGGTTGTTCAGCGCAAACCCGTATTCCGGCACGATCACACCCGAGCCCAGCCAGTAGTTGATCGTGTTGGTGGAGGCTACGATGTTTCCCTCCGCGTCGACCACCGAGAAGTGGGTGGTCGAGTGATGGCTGCCCCGCAGGTCTCCCTTGTACTCGGCCTTCTTACCCTCCTCCCACGGCCAGGGGTCGCCCGGAGTCACGGTCTGGCTGGCCTTTTTCATGTCGATGCCCTTGGCCAGCTCCGCGGCGTAGCCTTTGTGGGTCAGGCCCTTCAGCGGCACCTTGGTGAAAGCCGGGTCGGCCATGTACTTCTGCCGGTCGGCGAACACCCGCTTGTAGGTCTCGGCCATCAGATGCAGGTAGTCGGGCGTGTTGTGCCCCAACGCCTTCAGGTCGAAGTTCTCCAGGATGTTCAGGGTCTCCAGAATGTGCGTGCCTCCGCTGGACGCCGGGCCCGCCGAATAGATCTTGTAGCCGCGGTACGTTCCGAATACCGGCTCCCGCACCTCCAGGCGATAGGACTTCAGATCCTCAAGGGTCATCGCCCCGCCCTTGCTGTTGACGGCCTTGACCACCGCTTCCCCTATGGGACCGTCATAAAAAGCGCTCGGTCCCTTCTCGCCCAGAAGACGGAAGGTCGCGGCAAGCAGCGGCTGCTTCAGAGTCTCTCCCGCACTGAGGGGCAGTCCCTCCGAGAAATAGGGGATGTCCTTCTCCTCATTGAACTTTTTGAGGATGTTGAATTTGTCCATGAACATGGTGTTCAATGAGGGCTCCACCTCAAAGCCCTCCTCTGCCAGACGGATGGCCGGCTCGGCGACCTGAGCGAACGTCATGGTTCCGTACTTCTCCAGGGCCGTGAATATGCCGAGGACCATTCCGGGCACCCCGACGGCCTTTCCTCCCTCAAGCGACCACAGTTCCTTCTTGGCCTGCTCGGATGCGTACATATCTTTGGTCGCCGACGCGGGGGCGGTCTCACGATAGTCCAGGAAGACGACCTCCCCGGTCTTGGCGAACCGGATGAGCGAGAAGCCGCCGCCGCCTATCCCCGATGCAGCAGGCTCCACAACGTTCAGCGCCAACATGGTGGCCACGGTTGCGTCGATGGCGTTGCCGCCCTGTTTCAGGATCTCCACCCCAGCCCTGGACGCCAGCTCGTGCGCCGAGGAGACCATGGCCTTGTCGGCGTAGACGTCATGAACCTCAACCGCAAACGCAGCGCTGCAGGAAAGAACGAACGCCGCGAGCAAAATGCAAGTCAGCTTTCTCATAATTGGAGAGTCCCCCTCATCCTGAAAATCAGTAGCCTACCGGCACGCCCAGGCGACGGCTGTCCGCCCCGCCGTTCATCTTCCCATCTTTGAACAAAATACCCTGCGCCGTCCCGAAATGTCCGGAGAAGGGGCGCACATCAACGTCGTGCCCGCGGAGCCTGAGGTAGTCGATGACGGACGGGGAGATCCCCTCCTCCACCGTCAGCTTGCCAGCCTTGCCGTTCGAGGCCATATTGTAGATGCGCGGCTGCTCAATGGCCTGGTCCATCGTCATTCCAAAGTCCACGACGTTCATGATGATCTGGACGATCGCCGTGATGATGCGCGTCGCCCCTGCGGAGCCGAGGGTCATGAACGGTTTGCCCTCCGGGTCCAGAACGAGGGTCGGGCTCATGCTGGAGAGCGGACGCTTGCCCGGCTCGGGGGCGTTGACGCTCTCGGGGTTCTGCGAGAAGTCGTCCATCTCGTTGTTCAGGACGATGCCGTATCCCGGGACCACCACGCCGGAGCCGAAGAAGTAGTTCACGGTGTTCGTGGAGGCCACGATGTTCCCCTGCGCGTCCACGACGGAGAAGGAGCTGGTGGAGATGCGCTCGCCGCCGGTTCCCCCGACGTGGGAGGTTTTAGGCTTGCCCTCAAAGCTCCAGGGTTCGCCCGGCTCGACGACGACGGCAGGCTTGAATATGTCTATCTTCGCCGCCAGGGACTTTGCATAGTCCTTGGCCGTGAGGCCGGCCAACGGAACCTCCACGAACGCGACGTCCGCCATGAACCTCTGCCGGTCCGCAAAGGCCAGCTTCATGGCCTCGGCCAGGACGTGCAGGTGGCGGGGGGAGTTGTGCCTCCACTCGGCCACGGGGAAGTTCTCCATGATGTTCAGGATCTGGACGATGTGCGTGCCGCCGCTGGACGCCGGAGGCGTGGAGTAGATGGAGTAGCCCCTGTAGGTTCCGGTGACCGGCTTCTGGACGAGGACCTTGTACGAAGCCAGGTCCGCCAGAGACATGGCGCCGCCCGAGTCGTTCACAGCCTTCACGATGGCCTCGGCCATCGGACCCGTGTAGAAGGCGTCCGGGCCGCCCTCCGCCAGCAGACGGAAGGTCTTGGCCAGCTCCGGCTGCTTCAGGATCGTCCCCGCCTCGGGAGGCAGTCCATCAGGCAGGAAGGCGCAGTTCGGGCTGTACTTCGAGAGCATCTCGAACGCGTCGCTGATGATGTCCTTCTGCATCGGGGCGACCTCAAAACCCTCCTCCGCCAAGCGGATAGCCGGCTCAGCGACCTGGGCGAACGTCATGGTCCCGTACTTCTCCAGGGCCGCAAAGATCCCCTTGACGACGCCGGGAACGCCCACTGCCTTGCCCCCCAGCACGGACTCCTTGGCCTGCTTGGAGGCCTCGGAGGCGTACATGTCCTTGGTCGCGGACGCGGGGGCGGTCTCGCGATAGTCCAGCTCAACGACCTCGCCGGACCTGGCAAACCGAACGGTCATGAACCCGCCGCCGCCGATGCCGGAGGCGTTGGGCTCCACCACGTTCAGCGCCAACTGCGTGGCTATAGCCGCGTCGATGGCGTTGCCCCCTTTCTGCAGGATCTCCACACCCGCGCGTGATGCCAGCTCGTGCGCGGACGACACCATGCCGTTCTCGGCATAGACGTCGTGCACGGTCGGAGCGGCCCACGACGGACCACAAACCACTACGGCCAGGAGCGCGAGAACACAGAACAGCTTCTTCAAATCAATCCCTCCTCAAAAAATTAAAAAATAGGTTGAAAATACTTTGGAAGAATAAAGACCCTAAAAAACCGTGGGCTCCGCCCACACCCGCAAGGGAACAAGTTCCCTT
>JAAYOR010000005.1 GCA_012520235.1 Fretibacterium sp. | reverse complement strand
AGTAATAAAAGAGGATGAGGAAAAAAGGTAGAAGCAGAAAGAAACAAAAAGACTCCAAAACTTCCCAAAGGCTCTAAAAGCCAAAAAACCCTGAACTTGACAAACTACCAACTAAAAATAGCTCTACAGACAGGATAAACAGTTAGTAGCCACAAAACAACTGAACTGGAGAAATCCTCTTACTCCCTCGACTCACCTACAAAGCCAAGGTTTTACAACACTCTTACTGCGGGCTCGCAGACTCAAGGAGGTAACCAGATGAAGATACAAATAGACCGCCCGGAATTCCTCAAAAACTGGCAACTGGCGGAGAGGAGTTGTAACACAAAGAGTGCTCTCAACGCCATCAATGGGATCCTGATAACCACGGGCCAGGAAGGCGAGTCTGCCATCCTTGAAGCCACAGATTTCAAGGTAGCACTCCGCTGCCCTGCAGAGGGTGTTGAAGTCCTCTCCCCGGGCTCAGCCATTCTGCCGCTCCGCCCTCTGGGAGAGCTCCTCAAAAAAATTCCCTCAAACACCGTCACTCTTGAAGTTAAGGATGAAAAAGGAACGTTGGTGGCAGGACGAAACAAAACCCGCTTTACCACATGGCCCGTAGCGGATTTTCCCAGTATTCCGCGTAGCGACAGCGCTCAGGAAATTTGTTCTGTCCTGGCTGCGGACCTTAATAAAATCATCATAGAGGGTTCCATCGCAGGTTCAACGGTTGCTGATTTTCCAAAGTACCTTGGAGCTTGCTTCCTTCAAGTTCAGGCCGGGCAGCTCTGCCTGGCCTCTACAGACGGACGGAGGCTTTCCTTAGCCCGGTGTTCTTGCGAGCCCTCCTTTGAGGCTGAGGTGCTGCTCCCCGTCGCTGCTCTACGCGAACTGACCCGCCTTCTGGCAACTGCCCCTCCTGAGGCGAAGGTCAAGATCCTCTGCGATGGTTCTCTGGCCTGGTTCCGCATCGAAGCTCTGGACTTCTCGGTCCGGCGTGTCGAGTCCTCCTTTCCGAACTATGAACAGCTCCTGACCTCTAACAGGACCACAAGCCTCCTCATCCTCCGAAGCGATCTATTGTCCGCCCTGGAACGTCTGGAGATCATTGTGCGTTCCTACACGCGCCTGGTGGTGCTGACCCTTTCTCCGGGCGGGCAACTGAAAATGACGGGCAGAGCGCCTGAGTTCGGCACCAGTCTTGAGGTCCTAGATGCCTCCATCGACGGTGAGCCGCTACAAATAGGCTTCAACGTGAACTACCTTCAGGATGGACTGAAGGCCATCGGTTCCGACGAGGTGACCCTTTATTTCAACGGGGAGGAGGGGCAGATGCGTCTGACGCGGGACGATAAAAAGGATTTTCTCTACATGCTCATGCCAAGCCGCGTGACGGAGCAAGACCTGTTGGAATTAGAAGAAGAGCTGGACAGCACCCCAGAAATTTCTGAGGATTCCGGAGATCTTGGGGAAGTTGAGGTCCCCGAAAGATCCATTGAGCCTGAGGAAGGCGGGACGGGTCCGGATGATCCGGATGAGCTTGTCCTCTCCGCTCAGGACGACGATGCGTCCGCCTTCTGAGCCCTTTCCTCTCTTTTTGACTGTGCCTATAGGCTGAGATGAGGTTTGTCGAGACGGCTTCCAGGGATTTTCGGAACCTGAAGGCTGGCTACTGTTCCTGGGGGGAGGGCCTGAACTTCATTATTGGGCCGAACGGTGCGGGAAAGACCAATCTGTTGGAGTCTTTGAACGTGATCTCCGGATGGGGCCCCTTTGGAGGCGGAAAGATAGCCTCCCTCGTCTCCTGGACGGCCCCCGGCCCGGCGCTCCTGGCCGCCTCGGTGGACGGGGAACGCTGTTTTGACGTTGAGGCAATGATATCCTCTCGAACGACTCTGAGGGCAGGGGGAGAGCGGGTAAAGCATGCCGAGCTCCGATCACGGTTGCCCTCTCTTGCGTTCCTCCCTTCGGACATCAACCTGGTGGAAGGAGCCGCTTCAGTGAGGCGACACTTTCTCGACAGGCTCTGTGCCCTGTGGATCCCTGTCTATGCCAGACGCCTCTCCGAGTACCGACAGCTGGTCCGTCACCGGTGCGCTCTTTTGAGGCAGAACCGTTCCGTCAGAGTGACGACGATACCCTTCATCAAACTGGGCGGCTGGGTCCGGGAATGTCGGCGGCGCCTGGTGGAGCTCCTGCGGGAAACATTCCTTTCAGAGGGGCCGGAGATTCTGCCTCTGCCCATTTCCTTCGAGTTACATCCCGCTATTCCTCTCGGAGCTTCAGCTTACCAGACACTTGAGGCCTCTCTGGAGGCTGAGAGAGAACGAGAGCGCTATGCCTGCCGGCCTCTGTCCGGCCCGCATCGGGATGACCTCAGGTTCTTCTGTAACGGTCGCCCTGCGGCTCTCTCCCTGAGTCGGGGCCAGAAACGGCGTCTCATCCTGCGTCTCATCCTGGCGGCCGGCCGGGTTATTGAGGGGCAGATGAGACTTAAGCCCATTCTCCTGTTTGATGACCTAGGCGCGGAGCTGGATGCGGAAGGACGAGCTCTGGCAGGCCGTCTGTTGGCCGGCGCCGGCTGGCAGGTCTTTGTCACCGGCACCGAAATTCCCTTTCCTGACGTAAGCACGGCTTTCTGCCATCGGCTTCCGCCCTCCGAGGTTTGAAGGTCAGCCTTGGTTAATATCTTCAAACTTTCCACAGACTAAATAAAAATCGTGGGTTTTCCAAGCGCCCACACCCGCACCCGAAAGGGAACTTGTGCCCTTGACCCTTTTCAACATGCCATGCCACTAAGCCATCTGTGAACTCTAAGTTACATAAAAAGCTATTTGCCTTGGGCCCAAGGCCCGGGCCTGAGAAGGAGAGATTATTTTTCAGATGTTTCAGGATTCTTATGACGTTGTGGTTATAGGGGGTGGGCACGCGGGCTGTGAGGCTGCATTGGCGGCCGCTCGGATGGGTTGCAGGACTCTTATGCTGAACCTGAACCTGGACAATACAGCCCTGATGCCCTGCAACCCTTCTCTGGGAGGGCCTGCAAAGGGTCATCTGGTCCGGGAGGTGAGCGCTCTGGGAGGCGAGCAGGCCCGGGCGGCTGATGCCTCGACGTTGATGATCCGGTGGCTGAACACCTCGAAGGGAGTGGCGGTCCAGGCACTCCGTGCCCAGTGCGACCCGGTCTTATATGCACGTCATTACCGTCGTCTCCTGGAGACCCGGGAGGAGCTCGACGTCCATCAGGACGAGGTCACAGAGTTGCTGACGAAAGGGGATCGCGTCGCCGGGGTGGCGACCCGCCACGGGTCACGCTATGGCGCCCGTGCCGTGGTCCTCTGCTCCGGGACGTATTTGAGGGGTCGCGTCCACATGGGCGCCTGTTCCTTTCCCTCCGGGCCCATGGGGCAGACCTCGGCGGAGACGGAGAAATTTCTGGACTCTCTCTCTCGGCTTGGGATAGAGCAGGGACGCATGAGGACAGACACATCGCCCCGGCTCAACAGGAGCAGTCTTGACCTGAGCGGGGCGGTTCCCCAGAGGTCGGAAGAGACCCCTCTGTGCTTTGACGTGTGGGGAGAGAAGCGAGTTCATCGCTCCGACTACGCCTGTTATTTCTCCCACACCACTCCAAAAACCCACGAAGTGCTGGCCCGTAACATCCACCGCTCCCCTCTCAGGACCGGTGAGCTGGATACGGAGGGCCCGCGCTATTGTCCCTCCATTGAGGATAAGTTTCTGCGTTTTCCTGACAGGATAGTTCATCCCATCGTCTTTGAGCCCATCTCGCTGGACACGGAGGAGGTCTACATCCAGAACTTCTCAACCAGCCTGCCTTATGACGTGCAGGTGGAGCTGGTGCGCTCTTTGCCCGGCTGCGCTCACGCCCGTATCCTCAGGCCCGGATACTCGATAGAATATGTGTATCTAAAGCCTGACCAACTTTCACCTTCATTAGAGAATAAGAAACTCAGGGGTTTTTTTTGCGCGGGGCAGGTGAACGGGACCTCGGGCTACGAGGAGGCTGCTTCCCAGGGGCTTCTGGCTGGGATCAATGCGGCTTTATCGGCGCGTGGCGAGGAACCTTTGGTGTTGAGCCGTTCAGACGGGTATCTGGGGGTCCTGGTGGACGACCTGACCACGAAGAGCACAAAGGAGCCTTACAGGATGCTGACCAGCCGATGTGAATATCGGCTTTTGATGCGTTATGACAACGCAGTTCCAAGGCTCTCCGGGCTGGGCCATCGCGTGGGGCTGCTGAATGATGAGCGCTGGGCTGCTGCACAGAGGTTTATGGAGGTTACGGAGAGGGAAATAGAAAGGCTGAGAGGGACGCGCCTGGCTCCGACTGAAAGGGCGTTTGAGCTCTTTGAGGAGTCCGGGGCGGAGTTCCCGGCTGAGGGGGCCCTGGCTTCCGACCTGATGCGCCGAAAGAACGTGACGTATCGTCTGGTAGCAAAACTGACGCCTCCCGAGGTAAAGCTGGGTCCTGACGAGGCGTTTCACGTGGACACGGAGCTGCGCTACGCCGGATACCTTGAAAAGGAGCGGCGCGCAGCGGAGCGGATGAGGGACATGGATGCCTTGAGGATTCCGGATGATTTTGATTACGGAGGGCTCGACAGTCTCCTCTCGGAAAGCCGTCAGAAGCTCGAAAAAATCCGTCCCCGTTCTCTGGGCCAGGCCCTGAGGATCTCCGGGGTCACCCCAACCGACGTCCAGATCCTGGCTGTGGCCATAAAAAAAATCAAAAAACACCGAAGGCAGAAGGAAATTTGTCCTTCCGAGAGTTTTTGTGAGTTTTGCGAGAGGGAAGAGGAGGAGAAACTGTGAGCAGGGAAAGAGAACCGGGCCCGTCCTCCATCAAGTCACTGGTAGAGCGGGTGGTGCCTTCTCTGAAGGGTGCTGCGGAAATCCTGAAGCTGGACTCTATCATAGCGGGCTGGTCCGGAGTGGTGGGCCCGGAGCTCGCGCGACGTTCCCGTCCCTTTGAGCTGTTAAAAGGTGAGCTTCTTGTGGCGGTGGACGGGTCTCACGTCGGGAGCGGCATCGTGCGGATGCGCGGCAACATCATCCGCGCTCTGAAGCGGAAGTGGGACATTGAGGTGACCGAGGTGCGAGTCCGGGTGATCTATGGGACGCCTCTTCCACGCGCCCGTCCCTCCTCGCCCTCTCCGCGCCGTCGGGCCCCTGCGGCCTCTGCCGATGTTGTCGATGAAGAGGAGCTGGCCGCTCTGAAGGCCCGCTTCAGCCTGAGGTTGCCTGAAGATGTCGCCTCGGCTCTGGCCCGTTTTCTCCTGTTCCAGGAACGGCGTGGCAGCTGATTTTCTTGCAACTCAAGGGTAAAACCATTCCATCAGCAGTGATGCGGTGATGAGTTTCATGTTCAGCCAGAACAGAGGCAGACCAAAGGCGTAGAGCACGGCGGTGGCTGCAAAGCAGGCCAGGCTGAAGCGTCGTCAGGGAGCCCTCCCTTAGGATCCTGAGACTGAGACGAGCGAAGCCGGGAGGTCCCCCCCGGCTTCGCTTTCAGGAATGTGAAAACTCGAAAAAAGTTTTGTCCTTCTCAGCTCCTGGCGAGACGATCGGGAGGCGAGGAGGCGGAGTCGACGTTGAAGCGCGCCAGGATGTGCTGAAGATCTCCTGCCTTTGAGGCCAGGTCCTGAGCTTCCCGGGCCACGTTTTCGGAGGCGGTGGAGGTGTCCTGGGCCGCGCGACGGATGCCGGTGAGGTGTTCCACTGTCTCTGCGACGCTGGAGACAGCCATGTCGACCTCATCGGAGACCTCTCTGGCCTGAGCGGCCTGCTCCTGAGCCAGGCCTGCCACGCTCTGGACGGAGCCGCTCACCCTTGAGATGAGCTCCAGCACCTTCTCCAGGTTGGCGGCGGCCACGCCTGAGGTCTCGACGACGTCATCCACGATGCCGTCAACATCCCTCATAGAGGCGATGGAGGCAGCCGTCTTCTCCTGCAGATTGCTGATGAGGCTGCTCACCTGCTCTGCGGCGTTGCTGCTCTCTTCGGCAAGGCTGCGGACGGAGTCGGCCACGACCGCGAATCCGCGGCCCTGCT
>JAAYOR010000037.1 GCA_012520235.1 Fretibacterium sp. | reverse complement strand
TTATTTCTTTTTCCTTATCGGCGTAATCATGTTATGATCCTACACAGTGATCACTTACTTTTGAGGAGGTTTTATGATGCAGGAACAAGAGAAAAGAACGGGCGACGAGATAACTCTGAAGGGGGCGCTCGGGGTTTTTGGCTCCATCCTGGCGATCATCGTCGTGGGACGTCTAATATTGGGCTTTGACGTTGCGCTGCTCCTGATGTTCTGCGGCATGTTCTCCACGGTGGTCTTCTGTTACGTCTACCATTATTCCTGGAGCGACCTTTTCGATAAGGGGGTCGTTCCGATGGTGGCTCGAGCCAGCGGAGCCATCATGATTCTCCTGACGGTTGGCCCTATGATCGCCGTCTGGATGGCTTCTGGCACCATCCCCTACCTTATCTATCTCGGGCTCAAGCTGTTAACCCCTAAGGTTTTCTTAGTAGCGGCCTTTTTGATCTGCTGCCTCTCCTCGTGCTTCACGGGCACCTCCTGGGGAACGGCCGCCACGTTTGGCGTGGCCTTCATCGGCATCGCTCAGGGGCTGGGCGTTTCTCTGCCCGCGACGGCGGGAGCGATTGTGGCCGGGGCGTACTTCGGCGACAAACTGAGCCCTATTTCCGACACGACGGTCCTGGCCGCGGCGGTTGCTGAGGTTGAGGTGGTGGATCACATCCGCTCCATGCTCTGGACGACCATCCCTCCCTTCATCATCAGCGTCATTGTCTACGCCTACATCGGCTCCAAAGCCGGTGGTGAGCTGGACCTATCGCAGGTCAACATAATCCTCTCCGCCATAGAGAAAACCTTCAAGCTCAATCCTCTGGCTCTGATCCCGCCCTTCGCCATCCTGGCTCTGGCCTACAAACGCTTCCCCACCCTGCCCGTCCTGTGGGTAGGCATCGTCATCTCCATCCCTCTGGCCTTCCTTCAGGGCTACGACCTCACTACCACCGTCAAGTTCATGGCCTCCGGCCCCAAGATCGTCACGGGCCTGGAGTCGCTCGACAAACTCCTGAGCCGCGGCGGTCTGGCCTTCATGTCCAGCTCCGTGGTCGTGGTCTTTTTTGCCTACCTCTTTGCGGGGCAGCTTGAGTTCACCGGCACCTTCCGCACCATCTGTGATTCGCTGCGAACTCGCTTCATCGGCCACAGCAAGGGGCGCTTTGTGCTCTCCGCCTCTCTCACCGGCATCCTGACAGGGCTCGGTACCGGCAACTCCTACCTCAGCGAGATAGTCCCCGGAACGATGTACAAGGACCTGGCCGACGAGATGGACATCTCCCGCAGAGTGCTCTCACGAACCTTGGAGGACTCCGGCACCGTTGTCGTGCCCCTCATCCCCTGGTCGGCCGCAGGCATCTACATGTCCAGTGTGCTGGATGTCTCTGTGGCGGAATACGCGCCTTGGGCTTTCCTCTGCTACCTTGGCTTCCTCACCGCCTGGTTCTATGGCTTCACCGGCATCGCCATCTGGCCGTCCGATCGGCCCCAAGAGGCGTGAGTCATGCTTCTGATCAAAAACGCTCAGATCTACGCACCTGAGGCTCTGGGCTCCCGAACGCTGATAGTTGAAGGGCAGAAGATCGTCGCGATCCTTCCGCCCGACGCGGAGCCTGACCTGGGGGTTCTGGAGCAGGTCTTTGGCCCTGCCGAGGTCCTGGACGCGGCCGGAGGCATAGCCATGCCCGGGATCATCGACCGGCACGTCCACTTCAACGGTGCCGGGGGCGAGGGCGGCCCCTCCTTCCGCACCCCGCCGCTTCAGCTCTCCTCATTCGTCCGGGCGGGGATCACTTCTGTCGTGGGCCTGACCGGGACGGACGGGACCTGCAGGGGCCTGCGCGACCTGCTGATGAAGGCGCGCGGCCTGGAGGACGAGGGGCTCAGCACCTGGATCCTGACGGGAAGTTACGCCCTCCCCTCTCCGACCCTCACGGGCGGAGTGATGGACGACCTCTGCTTGATCGATAAGGTCATCGGGCTGAAGCTGGCGCTCTCCGATCACCGCAGCTCACACCCCAGCGTTGAAGAGCTGCGCCGCGCCGTCTCGGACGCGCGTGTCGGGGGCATGCTCTCCGGCAAAGCAGGCACGGTCTGCGTCCACATGGGCTCCGAACGCTCTGCCTTTGAGCCGCTCCTGGCCGCTTTAGAGGGCACGGACATCCCCGTAGCGCAGTTTGCCCCCACCCACGTTTCACGCAGTGAGGAGCTGTTGGCGGCCTCGGTCGCCTACGCTCAGGCCGGAGGGACGCTTGACCTCACAGCCGCTCCGGGGGAGAACCCCATATTCGGCATCCCCACGAAGCGCGCCGTCTCCTATCTTCTGTCCCGCGGCGTGGCGCCATCCCGCATCACCCTCAGCTCGGACGGCAACGGCAGCATGCCCCGTTTTGACATTTCCGGTAAGATGATCGGCATGGGGATAGGTCCTGTCGACTCCGTGCTGGCCTCTGTCGTCGAGCTGATGGCCGCCCCTGAGGTGGGCCCCGAACGCGCCATCTCCATGGCGACCAGCTATGTGGCCGACCAGCTCTCCCTCAAGGGTAAGGGCCGCCTGGAAAAAGGCTACGACGCGGACATCCTCGTCCTGGACGGGCAAAACCGGCCCAAGCATGTCCTGGCCAAAGGACGCGTGATGATGAAGGACGGAACGGTTCAGGTCAAAGGGACATTTGAGGAGTAACACACAGAGTCAAGGCTGAAACCCTCTTTGTGACGACCTGCCCCCGCAACACAGCGAGGTGCAAAAACTTAGATTTTGCACCTCGCTGTGTCTTTTTTCTTTGCAGAATTCCGAAGGGAAAGAAGCAGTCTCCTAGTTAGTCAGGCCTCCCATAAGGCACGGGCGGGGCCATGTGAGCCTCCGCCTCAATCTCGGAGCGAAGATCTGGGACAGGGGACCCATTTGTAGATGTCGCCGCGAGAGTCTATATCGCAGACGGGGATACGTGTTTTCTCGAAGCCGATGTCCAGCACACGCGCCACCCACCCACGCGGAGGCGGTATCCGTCACAATCTGCCAGACGGCCTCTCTCGGGTTCGGGAATACGTTGCAGGCGACTGGCTCTTTGGAGCTGTTTTTATCAAAGGCTCCGAATGCCGTGTGGAATAGCGTAAGGCTTCTAAGCCCTTCGGTCCTGCTTATGTCGAGGTGAAGCTGCTAACCAGATAACCAGTAAGCGCAGCGCGCTGTGTCAGTCGCTTAGGATTTAAATCGCTCACCCTACAGGCTT
>JAAYOR010000036.1 GCA_012520235.1 Fretibacterium sp. | reverse complement strand
TAAGTACATCTTCAACCTGAACGGCAAGCCCATTTTCCCACCCAAAGAGCCCTACCACGGCCATGTTTTTAAGAAATTGGGAGGGGGCAGCACCAACACGGATCGCCTGAGCCAAAACTTTGACGACGTGTACTGGGTCAAGCAATGAGCTGGGGCATCAGACAAACTAAAGGAGGTCCAAGGTTCATGACGAAAAAAACCGGATGGAAAAAATCAACCCTGTGCCTGTTGCTGCTCGCGCTCGTTCTTCTCCTGCCTGCCGAAGGCCAGGCAGAGCTCCCAAAGGACTATCAGGACTTCAAGGCCCGTTACCAGAAGGAAGGAAGGACTCCTGAGGGCGCCCTGAAGCTCTACTTTGAGGCTGTTTTCTGCTACATCGACCCCGCCACCCGTGAAGAGGGCTCCAAGATGCTGCGCTACGCGATGCGCGTCGACAGGCCCATCGAAAAGTCCCAAACCCTCGCCACCTTCGTTGAGCGCGCGCAGGACCCGGGCGAGAACTACGTGTTCCGCAGCTTCGCAGCAGGGGCCTCCCCGGAAAACAACTACAAGATGTCGCCGGACAACTTCAAGCTGGTGATCGCGAAGAAGACGCAGGAGAGCGGTTATCTGGTCTTCCACCTGAAGAGCTCCGGCGCTGACAGCCCCAGAAGGGTCTGGGTGAAGGAGTTCGACGGCCTGTGGCACACCATCAACAACGCATCAACCTACGCTCAGGTGACGCCCCCTAAAAGCGTCGTGGACGCGAAGAAAAAGCTTCACGACGCAGATTTTGACGTAGAGGAACCTAAGCCCAAGGCAGAGGAAAAGCCCGCGCCTGAGGACCCCACCTCCCCGGAACCAGAGCCGGAGTCCGATTCGGATTCCGACGAAGGGCCATTCCTTTTTAAATAACCTTAGCGACAGGAAGCATCAGGACGTAGTTTAAGTTCCCTGCCCTCCTATTAAGAGAGCCGCCATCCCGAACAGGGACGGCGGCTCTCTTAATAAAGTTAAATGGCCCCCTCATGGACAGCTCTCACCCCCTCGGAGAGGTCCGAGTCACGGGTCAAGCCGAACGGCAGGGGGCCGTGAGCCTGTCCAGCAGCGACGCGACGCGCGCGTCGTCCATCGGGAAATGTTCAAAGATGCTCTCCAGCACGCCGCTCTGCTTCAAAAGCCTCAGGGACGGCACAAAGTTCATATCCCCCACCCAGGAGAGCTGGATCAGGAGATAGTCCAGGAGGGATGCCGCGTTTTTGTATGATCCCTTGCCCGTCCGCTCCACCTCCTCCAGCAGGACCTCGCTGAGCGGTTCGCCCGGCTTGTGGCGTGGCAGCAGCTCCTCGACTCGGTCCTCATCAATGCAGCGCTGAACCAGCTTGAACACATCCAGCTTGTCCGCGTCCCGGACCAGTAGGCAGAAGGGAGCTACCGCTTCGTCCAGTTCCGGAAGCTCCTTTTTGTTGTGCCACCGCACCGCTTCGATGATGGCCTCTCTCGCCTCGCTGTCTGCAAGGGTGCGGGGGAACTCCGCCTCCAGCACTGCGGCGCCCCTGTCCCCATGGTCGATGGAGTCCCCGTCGTGGTACGTCTTAAAGTCCCGGTACTGACTGAAGCGGCCGATGTCGTGCAAGAGAGAGGCAGCCACCCCGACACGAGACCGGTCTTCGTCCCAGCCCAGCGCCGCCGTCAGCCTCTCGCCCAGCTTCATGACCTCGTAACTGTGGAGATGCTTCATCTCCAGCATCGGGTCTGAGAGCTCAAACCCCTGCAAATAGCCCTCAAACCAGCGTTTTGTCCCCTCAAGGTCTATCTTCATGATGATTTTTTTCCGCCTTTCCGCCCCGGCTTCCGCCCGCAGGCCGTCCTCCAAACCCTTGCCCTCTGTGGCCTGAACTTCGACCACATTAGGGAGGGGGCAATCTCAGATCCTGGGCAAGTTATTTCAGTCCCTGATTGAGTAGTTTGTTTACAGCAGAAACAAATTGCTCAGCTCTTTCAACTTGTTCTCTTGCTTCTTCAGATGAAAAATTAATTTTTGGGTTATAGTCCGCACGATACCTCAAGTTTTCAACTCGCTTGATATTTTTTCCAAGCTCTTTATCCAAAAAGCCAGTTTTTACAAAAATCTCCCCAAATTTACTAATGACAGTCTGATGCTTCCTAAAATCGCTAAACCCTTTTGCCACTAAGGCTCCTTGAGCAGCATAAAACATGCTGTAATAGGAACGATTAATGCTGTTATCCGGATCGTCTTCAAGGGTGTTTTTTGCAGAACGTAATGCCTTCATAGATTTTTCCATGTAAAGCTTTACCATTACATCCCTTTCGTCATGCTTGAGCATCATACAGAACACGGCCCTCCCTTTGAATGGCCTTATAAATCGGGAGGCCCATTCTGATTGCGTCCTCGTAGCTTTCCAAAACAGAAACAAGAGGGGATATATAGGTCTTACAATCTCCTTCGTCAAGATCTATGTCATAGGCAATATCGACTATATTCTCTATGTACTTATCAGTGGTGCCTTTGGGGTCTTTTAGCAATACAAAGACATCTATATCGGAGTCAGGCTCATCATCCCCTCTGGCAACAGAGCCAAACAATACAATTTTCAAGAGGTTGTCCCCCTGTCTTTCCTTTACTTGCTCCACAAAACTGCCAAGCACTTTCTTTTTAAGGGCTCTATTATTTTCCAAATCCGCCTTTTCTTGTTCCAGCGAAAGCGCTCTCTCGCTTATGGACATGAAAAACACCTCCTCTTGCTTCAGCAACCGGGAGCAAGATACCTGCTGCCCACAGACCCTCCTCAAGGCCCAGCCTCCCGCGCTGGCCGCCTGGAGCTCCGGCCTGATACCTGTAATATAACACGTTTTCCGAGCCACCCCTAATATCCGTAACTATAACATGGCCTTCGGCCTACTCAAGTGTTTTAATGGACAGGCATAGCCCTGAGAACTCCAATACGGAGAGTCGACTCGGTGCATCAGCACGTTCGCACAATAGATACAATAAGTATTATCAAGGAGGATACATCATGAGACGTTCCAGACAGCTTTTGAGTCTTTTTTTGAGTCTTTTCATTCTGGGAGGACTCCTCTTCTTCCCCACCGGTCCCGTATGGGCCTGGAGCGGCAGGGCCGGCTGGGTCTTCAAGGGCGACGCCCCTTTCAGCAGCGGCGTGGCCGCGTCAGACGGGCTGGTCCTCGCAGGAGACAACCTGGGCAACCTCTACGCCGTCCACGCGGCCTCCGGCCAGCAGGCGTGGCGCTACCGGGGCTCGAACGCCATCGTCGGGCTCCCGACCGTGGCCGGCAGCAGAGTGTTCTTCGCTCAGGCTGACGGCACCGTGACGGCATTGGACCTGAAGAGCGGCGCGGTTCAATGGCAGTACCTGCCACCCGAGGACAGCTATGGCGCCGAGACCATCGTGGACAGCGCTGCCTTCGGCGACGACAAGGTGTTTGTCGTCAAGGGGGACGGCAAGCTTTACGCCCTCTCGGCCGCCAACGGCCAGACGATTTGGACCTACGACGCCGGCCTGGAGCTGCGCAGCGCCCCAGCCTTTGCGGAGGGGCTCGTTCTGCTGGGCGACCAGAAGGGCATCTTCAGCGCCATCAGCCCCAAGACCGGCAAGAGGATGTGGGGCGGCGGGGCCGGAGGGGCCGTCAACACCCCCGTGGCTGAGAACGGTTTCGTCTATTTCTCCGCCTGGGACGGCTCTGTCCAGTCGGTGCAGATCAAAGGGGTCATCCCCCAGTGGAAGGCCAATGTGGGCGACCCGGTGACGACCCCCCCAGCCCTTGAGGGCGACCGGCTCTTCGTCGGCACGGGCAACGGCAAGGTGGTGGCCCTAAACAGGAAAAACGGCCAGACGCTCTGGAGCTTCGAGACCGACGGAGGCAGCGTGCTGGCCCAGCCCCTGCCCATAAGCGGCCTTGTTTTCGTCGGGGCCGGCAACGGAACGCTCTTTGTCCTGGACACTGCCACCGGAGCCGCACGCTACACCTTCCCCACCGGGGGCGGCATCAACGGAAGCTGCGCATTCATGAACGGGGTACTCTACCTGGCCAGCAGCGACGGAAACCTCTACTCCATCTTTTGACTTTGAACTTTGAACTTTGAACTTTTGACTTTGAACTTTGAACTTTTGTTTTAAACAGACGCCCCGCCTTTCAACGGCGGGGCGTTTTTTTGAGTTTTTTATTTTTTGGTTACTTTTTGTCCGGCTGGAACAGGTAGCCCGTGACGGTCAAGTGGGCCGTCATGGTCCCTTCCGAGTCCCCAGGATTCAAGAGCCGGATGCGCGCCGGGGTGCAGGAACCGTCCGAGTAGAAATACACGATCTCAGGCTCCAGGACCCAGTTCTCGCCTGAGGGTGGGTGTTTTACCTCCAGGGGCTTCCAGGTCAGCTCCGGGGAGGGCATGAGGGAATCCGGATCCTTGACCAGGGCCTCCACGAGAATGGGGCCTCCGCGCTTGCCATCCTTAGGGGGCTCCTGCCTCAAACGGACGCTAACGCCCGAAAGGGCTCTGTCAGAAAGCTCCTCCGTCGCGCGCCGCAGCTCCGTCATCGGAGGCTCACGGTACCGGACGACGCGGGGCGCCACCATCGCCGCCATGAGCCCGATGATGAGCATCACCACCACGATCTCCATGAGGGTGAAGCCGGGCCGGGACAGGGTGTGGGTAAAGCTGGGCCTAGGCCCCTTCCCGCTGGACGCGCTCACCTCAGTCGAGGTTGGAGATGTCCGCGTTCTTGCCCTCACCGCCCTCTTCTCCGTCGGGCCCCATGCTGATTATCTCTATCCGGCCGCTCCGGTTGCGGTAGATGTAGGGGTTGCCCCAGGGGTCCTCGGGCACCTTCTTCAGATAGCCACCTTCAAGGAAGTTCTTAGGAATCGGCGAGGTCGTCGGGGCCTTCACCAGCGCCTCCAGCCCCTGCTGTGTGGAAGGATAGAACCCGTTGTGCAAGTTGTACATCTCAAGGGCATTTTCCAGACTGCTTATCTGCGTCTGGGCCGTCGTGCGCTTGGCCTCGTCCACCTGAGGGCCGATGCGCGGAATCACCAATGCCGCCAGGAGCCCTAAAATCACCACAACCACCATGATCTCAATCAGAGTGAAGCCCTTCCGGCGCATCCAACGCGTTTGCTTCATGGTTCGCTTCATGACAAACCTCCTGTAGTTATCAAACTTGGAGCGGCCCGCAGCCCTCCTACAGCCGGCCCTTTCCCCAGCCGCCTTCCTCGACCCCTATCCCGACTGAAGAGAAGGGCTCTTTACCGCACGATGCCAGCCAGGTCAAAGACGGGCGTGAGGATGGCCAGCACAATGAACCCGACGATCACCCCAAGGGTCAGCATCAGAGCCGGCTCCATCAGGGTGGATATCCGGTCCATGCGGCTCTGGGCCAGCTCACCGCTGTGTTGCGCCACGTTGGAGAGCGCCTCCGTCAGCTCGCCCCCCATCTCGCCCACCCGAATGACGTAGACCACATCCTCGGGAAAACCCGTCTTCTCCAGAGCCTTTTCAAACCGATGCCCTGCCTTGACCAGCTCAGCCACGTCAAGCCAGCGCTGAGAGCGCGCGTCCATCGACGAGGCCATGCGGAGAGCCTGCACCAGCGGGATGCCCGTGCGGAGCAGCGTCGCCAGATGCGACATCACTAAAGAGAGCGTCAGCTGCTCGCGGACCCCTCTCATAAACGGCAGAGAAAGCTTCATCTTCCGGCGCCTGGCGACGAGAAAAAAGACTGCCAGGGCCAGCAGGATAAAGAGCCCGTAGCTGTTGAAGAACGAGGAGAGCCCGATGAGCAGCCGGGTGGGCAGGGGCAGCGTCTGGTTCATGTCCTCAAAAAGCACCGCTATCTTGGGGACCACGTAGGAGAGCATGAAGGCCACCACTCCGAACCCCACCGTCAGCATGACGATAGGATAAGTCAGAGCGCCGCGGATCTTGCGCTTTAAGCTCGACTCCAGGCGGAACTGTTCGGCCGATTGCTCCAGCACCGAGACCAGAGAGCCGCTCTGCTCCCCGGACTCCACCACGCGCCACAGCTCCTCCCGGAACGCGCCGCTGTCGGCCAGGGCCGCGTGGAACTTCTTGCCACCCTCCACCGCGGACAACACGGACGAGAAGGTCGCGGAGAGACGACGGTCGCGGCTCTGGCGCCCCATCATCCGTAGCGAGTCCGCGAGCGGCAGGCCCGATTTGAGATATGAGGCCAGGCTGCGGCAGAAGAAGATGTGAGAGTCCAGAGAGAGCGGCTTCAAGGCCACATGTTTTCGCTCCTCGGCCACGGAGATGTCCACCACCACCACAGACTGCTCCGTAAGGCGCTCCACAGCCTGGACAGAGGATGAGGCCTCCAGGACGCCCCGGACCAGCTTGCCCTTGGAGTTATAGCCCGAGTAGTTGAAGTACGGCACGCCGCTAGTCCTCGCCTGCCACTCGAACCAGCTCGGCCGGGGAGGTCTTGCCCTGCTCCACAGCCGAGAGACCTATCTCCCAGAGGGTCTGGAAGCCGTTCTCCCGAGCCAGCTCGCGCAACTTTGAGGCGGGAGCACCCGACACAAAGGCCTCCTGGACGCCCTCGTCCATCACGAACTGTTCGTAAAGCCCGATGCGACCGTGGTAGCCCGTCCCCTGACAGGCATCACAACCCACCGGCTCGAAGGCATGTTTCAGCCCTTGTCGGGCCATCAGGGGTGGAGGTTCGACCGGCATCCGGCAATGCAGACATAAGCGGCGCGCCAGACGCTGGGCCACGGCGCCGATCATGCAGCTTGCGGCCAGATATGGCTCTATCCCCATGTCCACGAGACGAACCACCGCCCCGATGGAGTCGTTGGTGTGGAGCGTGGAGAGCACCATATGCCCCGTCAGTGAGGCCTGGACGCCAATGTGCGCCGTCTCAAAGTCCCGCATCTCTCCTATCATGACGATGTCCGGGTCCTGGCGCAGGATGGAGCGCAGCGCGGAAGCGAAGGTCACCCCCGCCTTCTCGTTGACCTGTATCTGAGCCACCCCCGGGAGCGCATACTCCACCGGATCCTCCACCGTGATGATATTGACCTCGGGCCGGGCCAGGGCCTGCAGGATGGCGTAGAGCGTGGTGGACTTTCCGGAACCCGTGGGGCCCGTGAGAAGGATCATGCCGTGGGGTCGCCGGATCAGGCTCTCCATGACAGCCCGTTCGTTCGGCTCCATGCCCAGGTCCTCAAGGGTGAGGAGTCCATGCCCCTTGTCCAGAAGCCTCATGGCTATACGTTCCCCGTGCTGGGTCGGCACCAGCCCAACTCGGATGTCCACCGCCCGGTCCCCCAGAGTGATGCCGATACGACCGTCCTGAGGAGACAGGTGTTCGGCAATGTCCATCTTCGCCATGACCTTGATGCGGCTGGTCAGGGGCGCCTGGTGCGTCCGAGGCAGCCGAAGCCGGTCCTGGAGCACCCCATCCACCCGGAAGCGGATGAGCACCTCATCCTCGTAGGGCTCCACATGGATGTCCGTGGCGCGCTGACGGAGCGCGTCAACGAGGAGGCCGTTGACCAATCGGATGACCGGCACGTCCACCGAATCGCTGAGGACGTCCTCCCGGCTGAGGTCGTCGATGTCCTCAATGCCCTCCATCTTCTGGGCTGCGACATCCGCCGCGACGCTGCGCAGGTCGTAGAGCGCGTGCAGAAGGTCGGCGATGGCCTTCTCGGAGTGCAGCTCAAGGTCCACGGGCAGGCCCATCGCAACCCCCAACATCTGGGCCCGATGCCACGCTTCGAGGGAGACCGCGCCAACTATCAGCACGCCGTCCTCCATCCGTAAGGGGACTATCCTGCCCGCTCGCATGACGTCCAGCCCCATCTCCTCGGGCAGAAGCTCAGCGACTGTCCGGGCGTCCGGCAGGCCCTCAGGGGAGGGCTTATCTCCAGCCTCAGCCCCCGTTGAGGAAGTCTTCTCCAGGAGCTCCGGGGTGAGCGTCTCGTCCTCTCTCATCCGCGTCAGCGCTTTCGGAGGCTCTCTTGATAGAGCTCCCGGAAGCGCCGATCCACCTCGCTTTCAACCTGGCTCATATCTGGGGCCATGTCCGGGCTCACCGTCCGGTCTCCGGAGACAAAGGCCGGAAGCAGGCCCGCCGCCTGCTGGGTCGCAGCGCGCATCTGCGCCGGATTAGAGATGATCTGGGGCGTCAGGAAGATGATGAAGTCTATCTTCTCGCGCTCCTTGGAGACCTTCTGGAACAGGTTGCCTATCAGGGGGATATAAGCCAGACCCGGCACCTTGCGGCGCAGAGACTTCTCCGTCTCCTTCACGATACCGCCCAGGATGACCGTCTCCCCGTCACCCACGATGACGGAGGTCTTGACCTCCCGCTTGGCCGTCACAGGCGTCACGGAGCCGGTGGCGGTAAGGACGTCCTCCGTCGTCTGCTTGATGTCAAGAGCCACGACGTTGCCGCTACGGATTTGAGGGGTGATGGTCAGGGAGAGGCCCGTGTCCTTATAGTCAAAGTTCTGCTGCACCGCCCCGGGGTTGGCCAGGTCGGAGGTTGAGCCCTTCAGCACCGGGATGACCTGTCCCACCAGGAACGAGCTCTCCTTGTTATCCGTGCACATGAGCCGGGGGACCGAGAGCACGTTGACGGCGTCGTACTTCTTGAGCATGTCGATGGTCGTGTAGATCATGCCCAGAGGCTTGTAGTTGGTGACCGTGTAGGTGGAACCGCCTCGCTCCAGGAGCTCCTGCTTCTTGGAGAGCTCGCTGAACCACTGCGTGAACTGGCCGGGGACAGAGCCTTCGCCCAGCTGGCCCATGCCGCCCAGCATGATGTTATCCCAAATATGCCCGCCAAGGATATTCCAGTCGATGCCCGCGCGGTTCAGGTTCGTCACGTTGATCTCGGCGATGAAGCCCCGTATCAGCACCTGGCGGGGCTGGATGTCGATGGAGGCAAGGATTTTCTCAAGAGCGTCGTACTGCTGCTGAGTGGCTGCGAAGATCAGGCTGTTTGTGGTCAGGTCCGGGACGACGGTGGCCGGGTACTTGCCCTCCTGGTTGGGCTGGAGCATGGCCGAGGCAGCCAGCACCTTGCCTATCTGCTCGGCCGCCTCCGCAGCATTGATGTTTTTGAGGGTGTAGATGTGGAAATCCCCCGCCTTTGAGTCCACGTCCAGCTCTTTGATTATCTTGGCGGCCGCGCTCACGGTCTGCCTGTCCCCCACCACGACCACCTTGCGGCTGGATGGGTCCGGCACGGAGGTGAGGCCCCTCAGTAGATCCCCTCCGGCCTGGGCTATGGCGTTGAGCTGGTTGGAGAGGGTCGTCGGGTCCGCGTGCTTCAGGGCAAAGGTCCGGCTGATCCTGGCGGTGGAGGGGTTGTCCAGCTTTCTCAGGAAATCGACGCCCCGAGAGACGTCCGTGGCACGACCCTGCAGCACCACGTCGCGCCCATTACCCACCGGGAGCACGATGATAGTCTGCCCAAAGGTCTGTTGCATCGACTGCACGACCGACTCCGACGATATGTAGTCGAGCGGCACGATGTAGGTGACGTTCTCCTCGCCGTATCCCGGTCCGCCCCGGCCCTTGCCCACGTTGAGGGAAGGACTGACCCCGCCCTGTCGGACGATGGAGTAGCTGCCCATGTCCTGCAGGGAAAAGCCATAGACCTGGAGGATGGAAAGCATGACCTGGCGCGCCTCAGTGAGCGTCGAGGGGCGAGGCGAGATGACGGTGACCTGAGCTGTCAGGTTGGGAGGGACGATGATGTTCTCCTGCAGCAGCTCCGACATGAAGCGGATGAACTTCACCAGGTCGATATCCTTGAAGTTGAACTGGACCAGACCCGACCTGCGCATGGCCTGAGCCGCCTCAATGAGGTTCCTCTCGTTTTGCATGGCGTCGGGCGACCCCGGCCCCGAGGTCTCAGGAGCCGCCCAGCTCTGCGCTCCCAGGGACCCTAGCGCAAGGCAAAACGCAAGCAACAAACCTCCACACAACTTTTTCAAAAAATTCCTCCCCCTTGCATCCGAGACAAACGGGCTCCCGCGCTCCGCGCGAGACAAAACCTTTCTGGGCGCCAGTTTGCCCTTCAATCGTCTCCAGTTCCATGTTCCTGTATGACTAAAAGATCAAAAAATCGCTCAGACCTGCCTGGCTCTGCCGTCAGGGTCCCAAACAGAGCCATCTCTCAGTTTTTTGTGGGTAGGAGCAGCGTCATCGAACGCCCTTCCAGAGTCACAGTCAGGCGACGATATGGGAGTTCCATCCCATCTGCCACAGGCGTGCGCTCGTTCTGTGTCTCCCATTGTACACCGTCCCGCTCCCCTTTGTCGGGCGTGTCGGGCTCCGTCAAAAAATCAAGGTAAACCTTCTGGGCCTCAGCCGTGAGACGGCGCGTGAGCCGCACCTCCGACAAGGTCCGAAGCGAGAGGGTAACAAGACGGAAGCCGGCGGCAACCACAAGCCCCAGAATAGCGACTGTAACCAGCACCTCCACAAGGGTAAAGGCCTTTCGGTGCTTAATACGCGCCTGGGCTTCCTGTACCTCTGTCTTCACAGGATTAAAGTCCTTCCGGGCACGCAGCTCAATGCACGACATACTGCAGGGAGGTCGCTTTACCGTCCCGGGTCACTTCGACGTCAAACCTCTCACTGTTCATCAGAGAGTTGATGGAGTTTGCAATGTCCGCCATGTTACGGAAAGGGATGCCGTTGATGCCTTTCACCACGTCACCCTCCCGGACCCCCAGCCGGCTCAAAATGCTGTCCTGCTGTATCCACTCTATCTGCAGCCCCGTCCCCTCCTTGGTGGGACGGAGCCGGACACGCTTGAGCTCTTCAAAGGGGTTCTCCACCAGCTGAGAGACCAGGCCGCTGGGGAGCTCCCCCACGCTGCCATCCGAGGCCGGCACGACGTTGCCCACCGGCAGAGGCGCCCCGGGCAGAGCCGCCGGGGATGCCAGGGAGCCCGGGCTCTTCGCCGACGAAGAGGGACCGCCGTAGAGAAGCTCCTTCACGACCCGGTCCGGGCTCGCAACGAACACCGCCCTATGGCCTGTGACCGTCTCCAGGGTAAAGGAGTCAAAGCTGGTCCCCACCAACACAAAACGGTCTTGACCCCGATCCTCCAGCAAGGCCGCAACCCCAGGCAGAGTGCCCCGGAGCGTCGCAGAAGCCAGGGAACCCGTCGCGACCACCTCCGAAACTTGCTTCTCAGGAGGGGTAAGGGCCGGCATCGGAGAGATGCGGAAGGGGTTCGACGCCAGAAAGGCGCTCAGCCGATCCTCCTCCCCATCCTGGGGCTTCTCCAGCCCGGACGGGGCAGAGAGTTCCACAGCTGAGGGGTAAAATCCGTCCAACAGGACCCCCGCACAGGTCATGGCGAACCAGCCTAGGGTCACTCCAAGCAAGATGGGCAAGGACCACAGCCAGAGGACATAGAGCCTGCTCCCCTCGCGCGGCTCGCTCTCCGAGCGGCGGAAGAGGATCGCAGTGGCTCCTTTGAGTTTATTTTTCACGTCAAGCGTCCTCAGATTCATTGGGATGCCCTCGCCTCCTCCCGGCGCAGAAACCAGCGTCCGCTCCCCTCACGGACGAGGGGCAGGAACGCCTGCAGAGCCTCCATGTTCTCCTCAAAGGACTGGGGAACCCGGACAGCAGCGTTCGCCCGCGCGATGCGCATGGCTCCGGGGTCTATTGCCAGAAACCCGTTCAGAGAGAACTCGCCGTTCGACCTCAGTCCTTCAAGCAGCACTGAATCTGGCCCAAGGGTGACCGTAGCCCCCCCGTCGCCCAGCGACATGGGCTGCCCCATGACTGCCTCTGCCCCCTCAAAAGTGACGGAACAGACGGGAGTCAGAACAAGCAGAGAGTCCAACAGGTGAGGCTTCAGGGTAAGAGTGCGAAACGAGAAGCGTGCGAAACTTGACAGGTTCAGGTTTCGCACCTGGAAGCCTCCGGAAACCGCCTCCACCCCTGCAAAGGAGAGCTCCGCCCCCCGGGTCTCCAGATGACGCCGGGCCTCCGTCAGGACAGCCGTCCCCACCTGCCTCCAGGGCATGAAAAACCATGAGGAGACACAGAAGGCCGTCAGAAGCAGGAGTGTTTTTAAGAGTTTGGGAGCCGCTTTCATGGTTGCCTCCCCCCTCACTTCTGGCCGATCCCGATGATCGCAGAGACGGTGAAGAGCCGGTCATTCCCGGCCGGCAGGGCCCGGACCTCGGCAGAAAAGAGCCGGACCCCCCGGAGCGCAAGCTCCCGGACAAGCTCAACCAGTTCCTCGGCGTAAAGCCGGTTGACCTCGATCGAATGGTTTTTTCCGTCCGGGGTCATACGGTTGACGCGCGTCCCCAGAGCCAAGCGCTCCGAGACCTGGGCGAACACCGTGGGGACGTCAACCGCCTGCCCCGAGTCCGAGCCCGAGGCCCGGTGCTCCTCCACCAGGGCCTGAAGGGCTCGGTAATGGCCTTTCTGAGTGACCAGGTCTGAGGAGGCGTCCTCATGAAGCGTCGAAAAGTACGACGCCCCAACCCAGACGGCCAAGGCGGCCACAAGAAAAGCAAGGAAACGGACCGACCCCGTCACCTCACCGCGCAGCACCGCTCTTGCGTGATTCAGCCCAGCGTCAAAATTAAATACCAACTGTCTTCCACCTCATTCAAACGGCCGCGCCGACAGCTCCGGAGCGTCCGGAAAAAAATCCCGCCCTCTCCCTCTCGAACTCTCCACCGGAAGGGCTTTCACAATACCGGGAGCTCCCCAAAGAAGCGCCCGTCTGAACGGTTCCAGGCCCAGGGAGAGCGTGGAGGAAACGACCTTTCTCCCGGGTTTTTCTCTTTCTGATGGTCTGGGAAGCTCATTGCTGCCCGCTCGGGGTCAGCCCTCTCACGCGCAGATCAAAACGATAGCCCAGCCCGGGGACGTTCTGGGTATTCTCCACCTGCACCAGATCCGCGCGTGCCTCCCAGGCCTTGCGGAAAGCGAGCACTGTCGTCATGTCGGGCGCAGAGCCAGTGCAGTTCAGGCCTTCGGCATTATAACGGAGGATATCGAGAGTCACGTTCATACTGGGGTTCTCGGTAAAGATGACCCCCAGCTCACTCAAGGCATCCTCCAGAGTGCCATCCTCCGCGTCACCTGCCCTCTCGGCCAGGATGTCCCGCGCCAGCCTCAGAGGGTCGGGGACACGTCCCGTCCTGTCCGGCTCGAAGGTCTTTTTGTAGAGGTCGGAAGCAAGCTCGCGCGTCTGGAACAGGTCCTGCTGGGCGCGGTTCCACCGCAACGCGTTCCCGCCCAGGACGAAGAGCCCCAGGACGAGCGCCCAGCCAGCCACGTTCGAGAGCAGACCGACCGCCCTCTCCAGCCCCATCGCGCTCGACAGGGCGAGGGTTGAGAGGTTCACCGTGCTAATCCAGGGGCAGACCTTCAGGCTCCTGTCGATGATCCCGAGCAGGGTAGAGGGGTCGGACTGCGTCGCATCCCAGACAAACGAGGCCTTCAGCTCCCCGTTACGCGAACGGCAGTAGTTATCAAGCCAGCTCAGCTCCGACTCGGGCGTGGCCTTGTCACGGGGCCGCCACCGGTAGAGGCTCGGGAGCCCCTCCTCCCAAAGGAGCGAACAGACGTTCTCCTCGTCCACCCACATGGTGACGCCCTCTGTCCCTATCTCCGAAACTAAAGGCAGAGGGGCCGGCCAGACCAGGTTCTCAACCTCCAGAGGCGGGGCAGGGAAGCCCAGCTCCCCGGACGCGACGTACCAGGCCAAGCCCCTGCAGGAGCGCGAGGTCCGCTCCAGTGGCGTCGGAAAAAGCTCCACGCTACCCGTCGCCGCATAGGGCAAGATTTGCAGCTTAAGGGCCTCCCGCACCCTGGAGAGGTTCCCGAACGAAAACGAGAACTCGGAGACGGACAGGGACCTCAGAGGCGCCAGAGAGACGGTACGCCTCAGACGGCGCGCGACCGCTCCGGCGGGAAGTCGCAGGACATCGTCCCCCAGGATGCGGTAAAAATCAAGGCCCTCGATCCCCGGCCCCCTCTCCTTACGGAAGGCTGGCAAGGCATGAATTTTTTTCCTCAGGGCAGAAAACACTTTTCAGATCTCCTCCCAACGGACGATACAGGCCTTCTGCTTATCAAAGACGATATTGAAGACCGCGCCGCCCCCGGACTCGTCCACAAACTCAATGCGCAGGGCAAAATAACGGCTTTTGAAACCCGCCAGGTTCAACATATGGGTGGCAGCCTTCGGGGAAAAACCCGGAATTCCCCGGACGTCGCTCATGTTTTTCAGAATCCCATTCCTGCAGAAGGCGACCAGACGTTCCGCCTGATTGCGGTCCATCCCGGGGAGGAGCCCCAGCACCTCCACTGGCGCGACGTTTAAGTTGAGCTTACCATCGCTCCAGAGCGTGCAGTAATCAGCCAGGCCCGGCCTTCCCTGCCGGGAATGAAGCAGCTCCGGGGTCACCTCAGGCAACAGGAGAAACTCCGAGAGGTCCAGAGGCTGCCGATTGATGAAGTTGTCCCGCTCTGCCCCACCCACCCGGGGGCGACTGTCCTTATCCATGAAGTCCAGGGTCAGGGCAGCCAGCTCGCGCTGCCCCAGCCTCTCCCAGAGGTCCTCCCACGGGCGGCGCAGCTCGGTTCGGACCGTGCTCCGATCCGGTAGAAACAGACCCCGGACGGGGATTTTATCGTCCAGAGGACGGGCCTGAACCGTCCAGAACCCCGAGGGGCCAAGCTGGAGAACGAAGGGCTGAAACCAAGGCTGTAGAGGGCTATCCGCGTCGCTCTTCTCGGATATGGCAGAGATGAGCTTCATCATCCCGGTCGAGAGGACCTGAGCCGCGCTACGGTTGGAGAGCGCCGTCCGCTCTCTCAGAGCACTGCGGGCCTGAAGCCGCGCAAACCAGGTGAAGGCCGTCGCACAGGAGATGAACACCACGCTCAGCATCAGAACGGAGACCAGGACAAAACCTTCCCGACGTCCGCGCCGACGCATAAAAGACCGGCCATAGCCCCTAAAAAATCGAGTCCCGCTCAGGGAAACCCGGCCCTGGGAAATCATGCCCCGGTACGGATGGCCTCCCGGCCCCGGGAAATCAGGGAAAGACGAAGACATTCTCCAACCTCTCCTCCCGCCCCTCCCTGTTGCGGACGAGGGTCATAGCAAGGCCCGCAGGCAAGGGGCCGGAATATTCATCAAGCCGGTCCGGCGGAACAATCGCCTCCACGTTAAAGGCCACGGCGTAGGGGAGCACCAGCCTCCCCTCCTCCTCGTCCAGCGCATCCGGGTTCACAGCCTCGGGGAGCACCCCCGGAAAAAGCCAGCGATAGAGACCGGGCACAAAGTTCTCGTTCATCAGGCTTGAACTCAGAATCTTGTAGACCAGGCTACCCGCAGGCTCGTTCTGTTTCGCCGGAGCTGCACTGGCCACTATCAGGACATCATCATCGCCCACCCCCAGAGCGCTGCGCTCCTCTATCCTCAGGACCACAGGGGCCAGCCTCAGCCCCCCCGCTGCCTCCTGCCCCACAAAGGCCAGGGCCCGGCTCAGGGCTGCCGTGTCGTTGTAAGAGGATTCCATCTCCACAACCCGGCGGATGGTGAAGACCACGGGGACGAGCGCCAACGACGTGATGATCCCGGCCAACAGGACCACGATAAGGACCTCGACCAGCGTGAAGGCACGCCGCCGAGACACAGCAGGCCGCCAGTCAAGCTCCATCAGGGCTCCTTGGACGCGGGGACAGTCTCCTCTGCGCCCGCTGGCTCAGAGGAACGCACATGCATCCCCCCCGAACTCCGCACCGGAACCAGCACCAACGCATCAATCTCGTTCCCCGCGCTGTCCCGCGCTCCGCGCTGCACCTCCAGGCGGTAGGTGCCCGGCTTAAGGTAGCTCGCCAGTTCCTTCAGGATATCCACCTGCTGGAAACGCTGAGCCCAATCTATCAGAGAGCTCATGTTCTCGGAGTGAGGCTCGCGCTGGAAGTGCTGCCACAGAATGTTGAACCCCCGGCCCATCGCCTCGATGTCGTCGGTCTGGCTACCCACCTGAAGGTAGTGGTACCCCAGATACTTTAAGGAGTCCTCGCGAGTGAACAGCCGGGTGCTCGCCTTCTCAAGCAGCGCCCTCTGCTGGTCCGCCAGATTCGTGTTGAGGGCCTGGCGGAGCTCCAGGTTACCCCTCACGCCCTCGAAAAGAAGCCCGAGCCCTCCCACAGCCATGAGGATCAGAAAGAGGCCCAGGAGCCTCGTAAAAGCGTTCGAGAAGGTCACGCGCATCTTAAACACGGAGGGAAGCATCTCGCGGTTGGTGATCGCAAAGGCCACAGCCAGCCACAGGATGTTCTCAATGCGATGGAAGGGCCGCGTCCAGAGCGCATTGAAGGAGATCAGGGCCACCAAGGCGCAACCCCAGATGGCCTCTCGACTCAACTCAGCCCGCCGGAACAGGGCTTTGAAAAAACCGGCCATCCACAGGCAGTACATCAGGAGAAGCAGAAGCCCCCCCACCACCCCCGCCTCACAGAACCACTGCAGATACTCGTTGTGGGCCCAATGGGTGTACTGCCAGGGGTGGTCATGAGACTTGAGCATCTCCCGCTGGGCCTTAAGGTAGTGCCACTTGTACTGGCCCACCCCCACGCCCTGAGGGTGCTCCCGAAACATCGTCCAGGAGGTCGTCCAGATGCCGATGCGGCCTCCAACTGTATGGGACTCCCGCATCATGTCCACGGTCTTGCTCAGAAGCGCTCCGGCCCGGTCCCGGTTGACCAGCATCGCCCCGCCCAGTACGACCAGAAAGAGGAGCAGCACACTTCCCAGGCGTCTGGCGTATTCGCGCCCGAACCGGACCAGGACTATTACCCCCAGGACAAAGAGCCCCGCGAAGAGGGAGAAGATGCCCGACCGACTGGTGCTGTTCCAGAGCCCCCAGGTGTTGACGACCATCAAAAGGAGGTTCAGAGCCGTCACGGCGGGATGTCTTTTCCGGCCCGAAGGGATGACGGCATAGGCGACGTAGAGGTAGACGGAGCCCAGCACGCAAATAGCCATCCAGAGTCCGAACATATTCTGCTGCGCCGTGTTGCCGATGTAGTTGCCGGGGGTGGGCAGGATCAGAGAGGTGAAACCGTTGAGTCCTCGTATCTGGAGCTCGGCGAACAGGACGTTGATGGCTGCGTTGATGTTGGCCAGCCACAATAGGGGCCTCACGGCCCTGTTGGGAAAGGAGGCCACCGTAATAACGTAGAAGGCCCAGACGGCGCCAAAGCAGAGGAGTTCCTGGACCAGACTGGCAGAGGAGGAGATTTGGACCCACAAAGGCTGAAGCGAACAGTAAGCCAGCAGTAGCAACCAGACGACGCTGAAGAGATCGAACCCGAAATCGAAGCGATCGCGCCCGTAGATGAGGAGCCGCGCTCCAGCGATGATGAGGGCGATACCCACAGGCCCTCCCGTGACCACCCACTTCATGATGTGCAGCGTGTCGGCAAACGCGACCCCGGAATAAATGAGGTTGGGCAGAGCCAGCGCGATCAGCCAGAGGGGGACGAGCAGAGCCGGAGGCACCAGAGGGAGCGGCGAGGGCTCGGAGGGCCGGGGATCGTCGGACCGTTTTAACTTGCGACGGGCCAAAAAAAACACAACCTTTCCAGTACTAATAGGGCCCGATGCCGCGCGGCGTCCGGCCCTGAGCTTCTGCTCTCCAAAAGGAGGTGCGTTAGCGCACAGAAAACCATCCTGATTTTACCGCATCTCAAGGTCTATTGCACGACCGAAGCCCAAATCCGCAAAAAACAGGAGCACCCTCCCCCGATAGCTGAGGGAAGAGCGCTCCCAAACGGGCAAGCTTGTTATTAACTCAAACTTCGCAGATGGCATTAGCAACGCGACATGGCAGCCTCTCACAACCCCCCGACAAACCGGTCAAAGGCGGCCAGGCCCTCAGGCGTGCGCTTGAAGACCCCCGCGTCCTCAAGGACTCTCAGGAACACCAACCCCACCTCATCTCTCAGGACAGCACCGACGCGCGGGGGCTCAAGGGAGGGATGCCGTCTTCTGACGTCCTCAAACCAGACGCGATGAGGCTCCAGCTCGGGGAAACGCTCAAAGGGCTCTCCGGCCCAGACCCGCTCAAGGAGCTCCAGAGCCCCTTTGAGGCGCGGCGGCAGCACGGCAAGTCCCATCACCTCAATCAGGCCGATGTTCTCTTTTTTGATGTGGTGCTGCTCCGCGTGGGGATGGAAGATCCCCAGCGGATGCTGAGGGCTGGTTCGATTGTTGCGCAGCACCAGGTCCATCTCGTAACGCCCGTCGCGGAGGCGGGCAATGGGAGTTATGGTATTGTGCGGCTTACCGTCGGAAAAGGCCAGGACCTCGACGGACTCGTCACTGTAGCCCCTCCAGGCCTCCAGCACCCGTGTCGAGGCCTCGATCAGAGGCTCGGGGCTCTCGCTTTGGAGCCTCAGCGCGGACATGGGCCACTTCACCCGGCCGCAGGAGGCCCCCTCAAAGCAGTCGTACTGACGCTCCACCGGCGCCCTCTCCATCGCAAAGCAGTACCTTCCGCCCTGATAGTGGTCGTGCGACAGGATGGAGCCTCCCACGATGGGCAGGTCTGCGTTGGACCCGGCGAAGTAGTGAGGCAGGACGTCCAGAAAGGCCAGGAGGTTCTCAAAGGTCTCGCGGGATATCCTCATCGGCTCGTGCCGTTCGCTCAGGATGATGCAGTGTTCGTTGTAATAAGCGTAAGGGGAGTACTGAAAGAACCAGCTTCGCCCCGCGAGATCCATGGGGATCAGCCTCAGGTTCTGGCGGGCCGGATGGGTGAGTCCTCCGCAGAAACCCTCGTTCTCCCGGCAGAGCAGGCACTTGGGGTAACGGCTCTGAGGCGCGTTGCGGGCCGCCGCGATCTCGCGGGGGTCCTTCTCCGGCTTGGAGAGGTTGATGGTGATGTCCAGCTCCCCGAACTCCGAGGGCGTCTTCCAGCGCAGGTTCCGGTCCACCCGAGCCTTTCTGATGTAGTTGGACGCAATGCCAAGCTCGTGGAGATAATCCGTCGCCAAGCCGGGCGACCGGGCCCTCAGGACCTCAAAGCGCATAGAGACCTCCGAGGGCCGCGGCGTGAGACACCCCATCAGGCGCGTGTCCAGCAGATCACGCTCCGTCATGGTCCCATCAATGAGCCCTTGCTCCTCCGCCCAGTCCAGTAGCGGCTCCAGAAGGGCGTCCGGCAGATCCGGCAGATCCAGAAACTCCTCCTCTGAAGGAATGCGACGCTCAAAGGAGGTCAGGCCCAGGACCTCAATAAGCCCGTTGGCCGCCCAAGCCACATCCTCCCGGGCGATGAGCCCGCGCTTCAGAGCAAAATTAAGAAGACGGTTCAAATCCCGTTCCGGCATCCCGCGTCCCTCCCTGTCTCCCCTATCGGTGCGGCGACCTGGGTCGCCTTTTTGCGCCGTTTGGGGATGAGGACAGATGCGCGGGAGATACGATGTTCTTACCCTGTATGATCCCGCGTTTGACAAGATCGTTCCACACATCCCATGGATCTTCGTCTCCGGCGTCCCTTACGTCGCGCGAAGCGTCAAAGGGCGTCCATATCTTTCGCTCAGGCTCAAGGGCCATCGTTTTAAGCATCGCACGTCCCAAGGGCGTGATCGGCGTTCCGGAAGCCTCGGCAATAGAGATGACGGCCTCCATATTCTTAACGGACTCCATACGTATCATAGCCTTGTCCAACACATCGGACTGCATGTGCGCCATCAGCGTTACGAACCTCTGGATTCCGTTCTCCTCCGGAAGTTGATCGAGTGCCCTATAATACTGAGAGAGCCCCTGATAGATCACGGAGGACATGCTATAGGGCCTATAGGGCTCTCCCATGCCAAGAGCCATCGCCTTATCCGCTAAAAGCCGCGCCATGCGCCCATTACCATCCTCAAAGGGATGAATGACGACAAAAAAGGCATGACCAAGGGCAGCCCCAATTGATGCGGGGAGCGTGACGCGCTCGTCGTTCCACCAGCGGCAGAATTGGCCCATCAGCTCGGGAACATCCTCCGCAGGAGGTGCTTCATAGACGACATTCTGCTGCGCATCCCGAATGCATTCCGAAGTGCTTCTGAACTTTCCCCAGGTCCCACGCTCCTCCGTTTTCAACATAGCGTGAGCCTCCTCCAATTTTTCAGGGGACAGCGCTTCTTTGTCATTCAGCAGAAATAACGCTGCCTGAACAGCCTTATCCTCTCGGTCCGTCCTTGACATGCCGGAGGGCTTCCAATCGGGGATGTCCATGTTCAGACGCTTCATGATCGACGAACGGAGGAGGTTCTCGTCCAACTTCTCACCTTCAATGGCATAGCTGCAATGCAGATTGTCCGCTATAGACTGAACAATCGTCGCCTTATAGAGTTCAACCCCCATATCGCCCAACAGCTTCCTTTCGCTTTCCGCAAGCTGGTTGGCGAACGCATACGTCTCGTCGCTGAGTATAGGCGTTGAAAGCCAGTCAGGCTGTTGCCAAAACCAGCGTCCTTCCTCTGCCATGGTGAAAAGCCTCCATTCGTTTAGAGTCAGTCACAGAGGGGCTCCATCGCTTGTACTTTTCATCGTATTGCTCCGGCATTGCCTGCTCACGGATGTGTGCCTGTCGTCCTCTCAGCTGCCGTACCCTTCCGGATGCGACCGGTGCCAGTTCCAGGCCGAGGCGATGATGTCCTCCATGCGGGTGATGCGGGGCATCCAGCCCAGGACGCGGCGGGCCCTCTGGCTCTCGGCCACCAGCCGAGCCGGGTCACCCACGCGTCGCGGCCCTATCCGCACCGGGATGTCCTGTCCCGTGGCGGCGCGCGCCGCGGTCAGCATCTCCTTCACCGAGTAGCCCTCCCCGCTGCCGAGGTTGAAAATCTCGCTCTCCCCGCCATTGCGCAGATAGTTCAGAGCGAGGAGGTGCGCGTCGGCCAGGTCCTTGACGTGGACGTAATCGCGGATGCAGGAACCGTCCGGCGTAGGATAGTCGTCCCCGAAGACGGTCAGATGGCTGCGCTGCTTCAGGGGCACCTGCAGGATGATGGGCACCAGGTGGGTCTCGTTTCGGTGGTCCTCCCCGATGCTCCCGTCCTCCCAGGCCCCGGCCACGTTAAAATAACGCAGCGAGACATAGCGGATACCGTGCCTCTGCCCCACCCAGCGCATCATCCGCTCCATCATGAGCTTGCTCTCCCCGTAGGGGTTGGTCGGTACGGTCTCATCCTCCTCGCGGATGGGAACGCGCTCGGGCTCTCCGTAGACCGCAGCGGAGGACGAGAAGACAAGCCGGGTCACCCCCGCTCGCACCATGCTCTCCATGAGGACCTGCATCCCATACACGTTGTTGTTGAAGTACTTCAGAGGCTCCTCCACGCTTTCTCCGACCAGCGAACAGGCACAGAAATGGATGACCGCCTCAATGGGATGGGCAGCAAAAACCGCGTCCATCGCCCGGGCGTCGCGGACGTCCGCCTCGTAAAAGGGGACGGATTCGGGCACGGCGCTCCGGTGCCCCGTCAGGAGGTTGTCCAGCACCACCACGTCCTCGCCACGCTCCAGAAAATACTTCACGCTGTGGGAGCCGATGTAGCCCGCACCTCCACAGATCAACACTGCCATTTCAAGGCCTCCTAATCCGATTGATGAGTCGATGGAGCCAGCCGGGCCACCTCAGGCAAAGGGGACCTCGCGAGCGCCAGGGCCACTCTCGGCGACGTAAAAGCTGGCCTCGCGCCCTGTCCGCTTCTTATATCCGGCCCCCACCTCCGAACAGAAGGCTTTGACGGCCTCGCCCTTGACGATGTTGACCGTACAACCCCCGAACCCGGCTCCGGTCATGCGCGCGCCCACAACGCCGGACTGGCTCCAGGCCAGCTCCGCCAGTGCGTCCAGTTCCGGGCCCGTGACCTCGTAGTCGTCGCGTAGCGACTCGTGAGAGGCCCGCATCAACCGGCCAAAGGCATTCAGGTCCCCGCACTCCAGGAGCTCAACAGCCTGAAGCGTGCGCTGGTTTTCCGTCACCGCGTGGCGCGCCCGTCGGAAGTTCACCGGACTCACGATATGGGGCGAAAGCTCTTCAAACTCCCCTAGGGACAACGATCCCAGCGACACCACAGGCCGGGCGGTGCGCATATCCTCCAGGGCCTCCTCGCAGGAGTTGCGGCGCTCGTTGTAGGCCGAGTCGCTGAGCTTGTGTTGTTTGTTGGCGTTGGCAAGGACCAGGCAGCAGGAGCCCAGTTCCAGAGGGACGTAACGGTGCTGAAGCGTCTCGCAGTCCAGCAAAATGGCGCATTTCTCGCGCCCCATCGCCACAGCGAACTGATCCATGATCCCGCAGTTCATACCGATGAAGCGGTTTTCCGCCTTCTGGCACATCAGGGCCAGGTCGATGCGCTCCAGCTCAAAGCCGAACAGAGAATCGCAGGCAAGCCCGGTCACGACCTCAATGGCGGCGGACGAGGAGAGCCCCGCGCCGTTCGGCAGGTCGCCCCAGAAGACCGCGTCCAGAGCCCCTGAGAGATATCCGTGTTCTCTCAGGGTCTGAATGACGCCCAGGGGATAGTTGGCCCAGTCGCGGGCCGGGTCGTAGACCCAGCAGCCCGGCTGAACGACACAGGATGCGTGCTCGTCAAGGTTCATGGAGTGCAGCCGCGTCTCAGCTGCCTCCGAAGGCGCAACCATCGCCCATATCCCCAGGGAGATGGCGCAGGGAAACACATGTCCTCCGTTGTAATCCGTGTGCTCGCCTATCAGGTTGACGCGCCCCGGCGCAAAAAACAGCCGGGCCCGGCTCCGCGCTTCCGCTCCGTAGAGGTCCGTGAAGCGGTCGGAGAGCCTCTCGGCCACCGCTCTCGTCTGGATTTCGTTCATCTCCGTCCTCGACTCAAAATCTCATGATACAGGATAAAAGATAAAAGTCGGGAGGAACCCTCAAAACACAGGCTAAAAACCGTGGGTTCTCTCCACGCCAACACCCGCAAGGGAACAAGTTCCCTTACCCTTTTCAGGAGTCCGGAGGACAAGTCCTCCCGGCGCTGCAAAATCCGGGGCAGGCCCGGCTATTGACCTCGACTGCTCGCTCCCGCTCCGCAAGCGGTTCCGGAGAACTTCAGCCTCACCCACATATCGACCGAGCTGAAGGCCCGGAGCTGCCTCAGAGTCCCGCGCCTTCGCTCCGCGCAGCGAGACCCCGTGTAGCATGTGGAGGGCTCCAGGGCCAGCACGTAATCGCCGCTCCGCAGGTTCTTCCACTGCGATAAGATCGGCAGGGTGTCAAGCGACCAGGTCAGCTCCACCTGAACGTCCAGCACGGGGTTGGTCACGAGGGCCCGAGGCGTGCCGTGGATCTCGTTGAAGTAGACCCGCTCCTCCTCCCCGTCCACCGGAGGGGTGCAGCGGCACTGATCCTCCAGAGCGGCGGCCGCATAGTCCGAGTTTGGGATGGTCCTCCGCTGCTCCGGCAAGTGCAGGACCGTGTTCTCATCCAACAAAGGATAGCCGAAATTGCAGTGGTAGAGCAACATGTAATCCTCATCATGGGGCGTGAGATTCTCCAGGCGATCCTCTATCAGGAGCTCGCTGCCCCATATCGGCGCGCTGATGCGACGGGTCATGCGCAAGGCATGGTGTCCCTGAGCGGTCTCGCGCACCGTGCCTCCCACGACCAGGGAATCTCCCTCCAAACGCCCGAAACAGCCGGAGGCCGACTGGCCGTGATAGCGGCCGTGCTGGGGATGGAACTGGCCATCCCCCTCCTCGTCCACGCATTCAGGCCCCACGGAGAGCAGCCCGCAGGTGTAGAGCATCCCACCCGGAAAGACGTAGTCGAAGTTGCCGCGGATGGGCAGGAAGCGGCCCGGCGTGTCGTAGCCGTTCTTGGTGAGGTAGCTCATGTTGACGCCCCGATAGCGCAGACGCCCGACGTCCAGGCCGCAGTCAGCGGTCACGTCAAAATCCAGCCCTCCGGCAGTGCTCACCTGGTACAGCAGAGCGCCCCTCCCGGACCCTTCCTCCAGGGTGATGCGGCGCACCTCATAAAGCTGATCCTCGTTGCCGGTATAGCGATAGAGGATCTCTTTGTCCATGGGGCTCTCCCTACTTTCTGCGGTATTTCGTCAGGTCGATGGCGACGGCGACGGCAATGATCACGCCCTTGATGACCTGCTGCCACATAGGGGAGACGTTAATGAACTGGAGCCCGTACTGGATGACCGTGAAGATGAGTACCCCGGATACGATGCCGCTGACCCTGCCAATGCCGCCGTTGAGCGAGACGCCGCCCACCACGCAGGCGGCGATGGCGTCCAGCTCATAGCCGGCCCCATACTGGTTGGTAGCGCCGGCCGTCCGGGCAGCCTCCAGGACGCCCCCGATGCCGTACAGGCAGGAGGCCAGGATGAAGATGCCCATGATAGAGCGAAAGACGTTGATGCCGGCCACCACGGCAGCCTCCCGGTTGCCTCCGATGGCGTAGACGTTCTTGCCAAAGACGGTCTTGTTCAGGATGAACCAGATGATCACGCAGATGACCGCGGCTATGGGGATGAGGATGGAAATGCCCGGGAAACCTCCGGGCGCGGAGCCGACGAGGAATTTTGTCTGGCCGAGGGCCGCAAAGTCCGGCCTCACACCCCCTATCGGCTGAGAGTTGTTGGGCGGCAGGTCGAAGTAGAGCGAGCAGACACCGTAGATGATAACCTGAGTCGCAAGGGTCGCGATGAAGGGGTGCATGTCGTACCGGGCCACCAGAAACCCGTTGAGCGCCCCGAAGATCATGCAGGCGAGAATAGCCAGAAGGATGGGCAGGTAGAGGTTCACCTGAGGCAGGTCCGGAAAGAAGCGGTTGGCGTAGACGGCGGTCTGCAGCATGGAAGTGGAGATCACAGCCGCGAGTCCGACCATGCGGCCCGCGGAGAGGTCGGTGCCCGCTATCAGCAGGGTGAAACAGATCCCCAACGCGATGATGAGGCGCGTTGAGGACTGAGTGAGGATGTCAAGCGCCACGCGAATCTGCATGAACCTCGGCTGGATGACACAGATGACCACCACCAGGACCAGCATCGCCAGGAGGATGGCGTAGCGGGTCATGAAGTTTGCAAAGGTCTTGGAGGAAAAGATCACGTCCTCCTCAAGCTCCCCGAACTCCCCGCCCCTCGAAAATCTGTGGAGCAGCCCCTTGAGCCCCAGCGAGGCTCCGATGAGCACCAGGAAGAAGGGCAGGTCGAAGATACGCTTGAGATTGACCACATGCCCCAGACCCGTGAAGAAGAGGCCTCGTTTTGCCAGGTAGAGGATCGCCCCGAGGAGCACCAGAAAGCCTCCGACGAGGCAGAAATAAAAATAGTATCGAGAACGCGGGATCCGTTTTTCCTTTATAGAGAATATTGAAAACATGGAAAACACCCTCCTCCGGCTATTTCGAGAACTGTGTTGCCAGGCGCATGATTTCCACCTGGTCAAACTGTTCCGGCTCCAGGAAACCCGTGACCCGCCCCTCGCACATCACCATGATGCGGTCGGACATGCCCATGAGCTCCGGCATCTCGGAGGATATCATGATGATGGAGCGCCCCAGCTCGATCTGGCGCAACATGATGGTGTAGATCTCATACTTGGCGCCCACGTCGATGCCCCGCGTGGGCTCGTCCAGGATCAGGATATCCGAGTGGGTCAGGAGCCAGCGGGCGATGAGGACCTTCTGCTGGTTGCCGCCCGATAGGTTTTGGATGAGGGTAGACAGGGAGGGGGTCTTCACGTTGAGCTCCTGACAGGAGGCTCGGGCCGCTTCGGTGCGGCTGTGCTCCTTCAGGACCCCAAAAGACGCATATCGGCTCTGGCTGGCGACCACGGTGTTCTCCAGGACCGGCAGGATGCCGAATATCCCTGTCGCCCGCCTTTCCTCCGTCAGCAGAGCGAGGCCGTGCCGCTTGGCCTCCCGTGGGGAACGAGCCAGAAACCTCTCCCCGTTCCTGGTCACGACCCCGGAGGCGATGCCGCGCAGCCCGAAAAGGGCCTCCACAAACTCCGTCCTCTGGGCCCCCACCAGGCCTCCGACCCCCAGAATTTCACTTCGCCGCAGGTCAAAGCTGACGTCCTGAAAAGACCCCGGCTCGGAGGAACAGAGGTTCCGGACGCTGAGCACCACCTCATCCGAGGGCCTTCGGGTCTTGGGAGGGAAACGGTTCGTGAGGTCCCGACCCACCATCAGCTTGATGATATCGTCCGTCGAGAGCTCCGACGAGGGCCAGGTTCCGATGAGACGCCCGTCGCGCATGACGGAGACCTCGTCGGAGATGCGCAGAATCTCTTCCAGTTTGTGCGATATATAGATGATGGCGATGCCGTCATGCCGCAGTTTCTCTATGATGCGGAACAGATGTTCGGTCTCGTTTTCCGTGAGCGACGACGTCGGCTCGTCCATGATGATGATGTCCGCGTTGCAGCTCACGGCCCGGGCTATCTCGACCAGCTGAAGCCTGGCCGCCGAAAGGGTGCCAGCCGGGACCCTGGGGTCCACATCCAGCTCCAGCTGTTGGAACAGCTCCCGGGTGCGTTCGTACATGGCGTGATGATCCACGAGAAATCCTCGGCCGGGGAAACGCCCCAGCCACACGTTCTCCATCACCGGACGGTGGCGGATGGGATGAAGCTCCTGATGGATCATCGAGATGCCCAGGTCCATGGCTTGCCGCGCCGATCGGATGGAGACGGGTTTGCCGTCCAGCCGAACCTCCCCGGAATCAGAGCGGTAGATGCCGAACAGGCACTTCATCAGGGTGGACTTGCCTGCCCCGTTCTCGCCCATGAGAGCGTGAACGCTCCCGGGGCGCACGTTGAGGGATACCTGATCCAGCGCTACGACGCCGGGGAATTCTTTGGTTATCCCTTTCATTTCAAGAACATACTCACCCATGGCTCGCCCTCCATTACAGGCCCCCGCCGTTCTACGGCGGGGACCTGAGCTCCAGGCTGAGCCCGGGGGGACTCCCGGGCCAGGCCGGCCTCGGAACCCGAGGCCGGCATCAACATTTTCCTTCAGGTTACTGCTGCATGAAGTCCTTGTAGTTCTCGATTGTGACCTTCACATAGGGGATCCAGACGTACTTATTATCCGTGACCTCGTAACCGATGTTCTCCTTGTTCGGGACTTCGCCCCTGGCAGAGACTGCGGCGATTCGGATGGCAGCCAGACCCTGGTTCTTAGCGTCGTTCAGCACCGTGCCCAGCATGGAGCCGTCAGCCATGGCGGCGAGGGCGGGCGCTGTGGCGTCCACTCCCACCACGGGGATGTACTTCGCAGCATCGCCCTTGTTGTAGCCCTCAGCCTTGAGGGCCTCAATGGCCCCAAGAGCCATGTCATCGTTGTTGGCGAGGACCGCCTCAATGCGATCCAGTCCGACCGCAGCGATAAAGCCCTTCATCTTATCCGTGCCCTGCACCTTGTCCCAGTTGGCCGTGTCGCTGCCCAGCTCCTCAACCTCAAAGCCGGCTTCCTTAATGGCCTTGATAGAGTACTCCGTGCGCAGCGTGGCGTCCTGGTGACCCTGTTCGCCCTTCAGCATGATGTACTGGATCTTCCCGTCACCGTTCTTGTCCGCCTTAGGGTTGTTCTTGAAGTAATCCACTATCAGCTCGCCCGACTGGATGCCGGACTCCTCGGCGCGCGCACCCACATACCAGGTCTTGTCATAAGCGCCCATGACGTCCGCCTCGGGCTCCCGGTTGATGAAGACCACAGGGAGGCCGGCAGCCTTGGCCTTCTCCATCAGAGGGCCTGCCGCCGTCCTGTCCACGGGGTTGAGGATCAGCGCGTTCACGCCCTTGGTGATGTAGGTGTCCACCTGGTCGTTCTGGACCGGCTGACGGTTCTGGGAGTCCATGATCTCAAGCTCCACGCCCAGCTCCGCCGCGCCGGCATTCATGTTGTTGCGAACACCCGTCATGAAGGTATCGTCAAACTTGTAGATACAGGAGCCCACCAGAACGTCATCCGCAAAGGCCCCTCCCGCCAAAAGAAAAATCAGAGCGCTCACTACCGGCAAAACCCACTTTCTGCTTACCATACACACATTCCTCCTCAAAATAATATTGTAGAAGAATATAGAGGACTCATGAACAGCGAAACAAAAACTCCCCGCCGGGCGCTCCCGGCCAGGGCCTGGGTGAAACGGCGCGCCTTTCGTGTCAATCCTACCAAAAAACTGTGCAATTCACAACCGAGCGGGAAAAAGACTATCCAAAGATTGCGAAGAAACGGGCGGCCTCCTGAGGATGGCGCCCGTTTTCATACCCTTCGTCCGGAATGGGTCGTTACCGGCTCAGGGACTTTAGCGACTTTTGCCTTTACCAAGCGCTTTAACTTCAGGCTCAGAGTTCAAATTTTTGAGCTGGAAGGTCGCCACCAGTTGCTGCAACGTCGTGGCAGTCTCCGCCATTCCCTGGGCTTCCGTAGCAATGGACTCCGCAGCCTTGGTTGTCTCATGAGTGGAACTTTCAATGGAGTCAGCTGAGGCGACAATCTGCCCCGCTACCTCTGCAAGC
>JAAYOR010000035.1 GCA_012520235.1 Fretibacterium sp. | reverse complement strand
TTGATGTTCGGGTCGTCATCGTTGAGGGTGTAGATGACCTTGTCGCACATGAAGCACTTCCATCTGGTGTGTGAGCCGTTTATGGTCCGTCCCTTCTCTACGGCAAACATTGAGAGGTATTTTGCGATGTCGCTCATGCGGACTTTGCCGGTGTTTTTCTTATCGAAGATGTGATATTTGAAGCCCTTGCAGGGCTCCAGGTTCCGCCATCCTGGCCCGAGGCGGAAGACGTTGCTCAGCTGAGGCCCTTCGTTCTTGTACTCCTTATTTGTCAGGTCGCAGCCCATGAAGGAATAAAAGGTTTTGTCACAGGCTAAGCACTCGTATACGATGACATCAAGGGCTGCATCCGCAAGGGCAGGAGCGGCGGGGACGAGGAAGGCCAACAGGAGTAGCGCCATAAAAAGGGATTTTACCATCTTTCTCATCTTCAGTTTCCTCCTTCTGTCTTGTATGACCTCTGTTGTCGCGAAGAAAACAACCGGGGCGCTGCCCCATACCCCGCCAGAGGACTAGTCCTCTGGACTCCTGTCGTTCATTGAGAAAAGGGTCAAGGGAACTTGTCCCCTTGCAGGTGTGGGTGTGGGGAAAATCCACGGTTTTTAGTCCGTAACCCTATCTTGACCTAAAAGGGCTCCTTTTGCAACCCACCCTCCGGGGTGGTTTTGTCAAACGGCTGGACGGGCCCGCGGAGCATCGCCTCAAAACGGATCAGGAGCGTGGCGTCCGGCTCAGTCCTGTCGGGCATGTCAAAAATCTCCCTTGTTGAGGTGCTGCATGGCGGCCATGGCCGCCCCGATAAGCCCTGCCTGATAGCCCAGAGTGCAGGGAAGGATGCGGGTGCTCCGCTCCCCTCCGCCCCCGTAGAGCTCTCTCCGGACCTTCTCCCTCAGGGGCGTGAAGAGCGCCTCCCCCTGTTCGGCCACCCCGCCGCCCAGCCCGATCACCTCGGGCTGTAGGCCGTTGATGAGGTTGGCAAGCCCGCAGGCGAGGTAGTCGATGTAGTCGTCCACCACGCCCTGAGCCACGATGTCCCCGGCCCGGGCGGCGTCGAAGGCGGTTCGTCCGTCCACATCCTCCGCCCGGTGCATGAGGCTGTCCGGATGGGCGGCCATGGCCTCCCGGGTGAGGGCGATCAGGCCTGTGGCCGAGGCGTAGGACTCAAGGCAGCCTTTGCGCCCGCAGGTGCAGGGGCGTCCGTCCCGGACGATGACCATGTGCCCGAACTCGCTGGCTGTGGAACTCCAGCCGGTCCAGATGGAGCCGTTCAACACCACGCCGCAGCCCACCCCGGTCCCCAGGGTGATGATGATGGCGCTGCTTGCGCCTTTGGCGCAGCCGGCCACGGCCTCGCCGAGGGCGGCGACGTTGGCGTCGTTCCCCACGACCACGGGGAGCCCCAAAAGAGCGCTCAGCTCCGGGCCCAAAGGGACGTCATGCCAGCCCAGATTGTTGTTGTAGACGACGAGCCCTCTGTCGGGGAGGACAGCCCCGGGGCAGCCCGCCCCTGCTGCGCTTGTGTCGCTACGGTTCAGACCCGAGGTGGCCAGAGCCTCGTCGACGGTACGGGAGATGTCCCGGAATATCTCCGTCAGAGGCCTTCCCACTCCTGTGGGCCTCTGGGCCGTGCCCAAGAGGTTCCCCAGCTCGTCCACGATCCCTGCCTTGATGTTGGTCCCTCCGATGTCGATCCCGATGTAAAAGGCCATGCGATCCCCTCTTTCGTTCTGCCGGCTCTGAGCCCTTTGAAGGCCCCTTTCGGCTGATGTCATGATTATGTCATCATCGGATGACGGAGACAAGCGAGGCTAGGGTTTGAAAACGACTCAAACGTGATGCTCTCCCTCTTGCGCCGTCTCCAAAAGGCGCTATAATAACCCTTGCATTCAATTAGACCGACCGGTCAAACCTGTGGGTTTTGTCTGTGAGGCATGGTCTTGTCCACCCTTTCGCAACTGCGGCAGTCTGAGGAGTACGAGAACTCAAGCGGGCTGAGTGGACACGACCGATGAGGCAAGATTCTGAGGGTAAGACGAGCTCAGTCAAGGGGTGATTGCCATCACAAGGCAGGAACGCTGGGACGATGCCAAGCGCGGAGCTCTGATAGAGGCCGCTGTTGAGGAGTGTGCCTCTCGCGGCTTCGAGGGCGCGTCGTATAATCGCATCATCGAGCGCTCCGGACTCAGCAAGGGCACGGTATACTATTACTTTGACAACAAGGAGTCGCTGTTGTGCACGGTTATGAGGGAGATCTTTGACACGCTCATGGCTGACATACTTCCGCTGGACTTACCCGACACAAAAGAGCTCTACTGGGAGAAGCTGGGGGAGTACCACAGAAGAGGGGTGGATTTCATCATGGAGAACCCTCTGAGGGGGAGGCTGATGCTGATGCTCTCCGCCGAGGAGAGCGCTCTGAGCGGAAAGATACAGCTTCTGCACGAACAGGCCCTGAAAGAGGTGGACGATTTCCTCCTGAGGGGACAGGAGCTGGGAGCGGTGCGTCGTGATCTCTCCGTCGTCACAATCCGCCGCCTCATGCACACGGTTCGGAACGTTTTGGGATTTTCGTTTTTTGACGGTTGGACCCCTCAGGACTTCAGGGATGTCAGCCGCGAAAAGGTGGAGGAGCTCATCCTCATGATGCTTGATCTCAGCAGAAGAATGCTGACGCCGAGGGAGGAAGGAAATGTCTCAGGAAATGGTTAAGGCTCCGCAGGAGGGTCAGGAGAGGGCCGGGGAAAAGTTTTCCAGGCCTCGGAAGCTCCGGCTTATCCTGTGGGTGTGTCTTGTTGCCCTTTTTGTGGCCTTTCTGGGCTTTAAGGTCCAGGAGAGGCTGAGCGCTGCGGAGGCGGACATCAAATCTCTGGAAGAGATGGAAAAGCCCCGCCAGCCTGTCTCCACGATTTTATTGAAGCCTGAGACCTGGGAGACGCGCCGAAGCTATTACGGTCAGGCCAAATCCGCTCAGACTCAGGAGGTCACCACCTTTGAGCGTGAGATCGTGCGCGAGGTCCGGGTCCAGGTGGGGGATCGGGTTAAGGTGGGACAGGTGCTCATCACCCTCCGCACCGAGGACCGTTCTGCTAAAGTCCAGGCCAGCCGCACGGGATATGATGAGGCTGTGAGGAACTACCAGCGCCTCAGCGAGCTGCAGAAGAAGGGCGGAGTTTCCCAGTCGGAGGTGGACCGGGCTTACGCTCTGGTGAAGAGCGAGGAGGCCCGGCTGTCCAGCTCCCGTTCCACCCTGCAGCGAACGGAGATAAAGGCCAGCATCAACGGCATCGTGTCAGCCCGCAACGTGGAGCCGGGGGAGGTGGCGGAAGTGGGTCGTTCGCTCCTCTCCATCGTGGATCCCTCCAACATGGAGGTCGAGCTCATGGTCTCCAAAAAGGACATCGCGAGCATCAACAAGGACACCGAGGTGAGCATCATCGTTGATGGAGAGGCTCACGCGGGGCAGGTGAAGCGGAGCAGTCCGGAGGCCCAGTCTGGGTCAGGGCTGTATCCGGTCATCGTCGGAGTGGAGGCGGGCAAAAACCTCTTGCCGGGCGCTTACGTGGAGGGTAGCTTCCTGATCTCAAGGCAGGAGAACGTCATCGTTATCCCGTCCAACGTCGTCCAGTACCGAGGCGAGGACCAATCTGTCTTTGTGGCTGATGGTGACGTGGCGCGTCAGGTCCCTATCGAGACGGGCGAGGGCCGCAGCGGCAGGGTGATCATCACCTCCGGGCTCAAGGCGGGGGATGAGCTGATCGTGAGCGGTAACCGTACGCTTTACGACGGGGTGGGTATCGCAAAAAACATCGATTTTGGCGAAGGCAAGCCCCAGATCTAAGGGAGAGCTTTCCATGCGAAACTTCATCCGATTCTGCATCTACCACCCGGTGTTCACCGGATGTACGGTCATCATTCTGCTCCTGCTGGGCATCAACAGTTACCGCACCCTGGGGGTCACCCTCTACCCGAACGTTGAACTGCCCTTTGTGCTGGTACGGACCATCTACCCGGGCGCGTCGCCCAACGAGATAGAGCAGCTGGTCTCCAAACCTCTTGAGGACGCGCTTTCCGACCTGGAGGGGCTCAAGACCATCACCAGCTACTCCCAGGACGGCGTCTCCATGTTGGCGGTTGAGATGCGCTCCGGGACGAACCCGGACCTGGCCCTGCTGGACGTAAACAACAAGGTCAAGACCAAGCTCGGAGACTTACCTGACGACGCATATGAACCTATTTCCATGAAGTTTGACATCAGCGCGATGCCCTTCATGATCCTCTCCTTCACCTCGGATCTCCCGGAGAAAGACGCTCGTAAGTACGTTGAGGACCGCATCAAGCCCGTCATCGCACGCATTGAGGGCGTGGGGCAGGTGGAGGTCTCCGGAGGGCTTGAGCGCGAGATCCAGGTCTTCTTGGAGCCGGAGGCTCTGAGCGACTACGGTGTGACTTACCAGCAGGTCTGCTCCGTCATGGCGGCCAATAACCTTACAAATCCCTCGGGATACATTACCCAGACGCGTGACGAGGTCTCGTTGCGCATGGTGGGAGAGTTCAACGAGGTGGAGCAGCTGGGAGACATCCTCATCCCCACTCCGAGCGGGCAGCCGGTGTCCTTGTCCCTTCTCGGCCGGGTCGAGGACGGCGCGAAGGATCTGCGTAGTCTTGCCCGAACCAACGGGCATCCCGTCGTCCAGATGAGAATCAGCCCGCGCGCCAACGCTGATGTGGTCAAGGCGGGCAAAGAGGTGCGCAGGGTGCTCACCAGCATGCTGAGCACCCTGCCCTCCTTTAAGGTGGACTACACGCGGGATGATACGGATTACATCGAGGTCTCGGTCAAGAATGTCATCTACGACACCATAGTGGGCATCATCTTGACGGCTCTGGTCATCTACCTGTTCCTGGGCCGCCTCTCTGCCACCTTTATCGTGGCCCTCTCCATGCCCGTGGCCTTCATGGCGACCTTCGTCCCCATGCAGATGAACGGATACAGCCTGAACCTGATGAGCACCCTGGGTCTGGCTCTGTCCATGGGGACACTGGTGATGAACGCCATCCTGATAATCCAGAACATCTACCGTTACCGGGACATGGGCTATGCCCCCTTTGAGGCCGCTGAGGAGGGAACGGTGGAGATCTCCATCTCCGTCCTGGCCGGGGTCTTGACCAACCTGGCTGTCTTCCTGCCCGTGGCCCTAATGAGCAGTATCGCAGGCCAATTCCTGAAGCCTTACTCCGTGACCATCGTCTACGCCACGATATTCTCCCTCTGGGTCACTTTGTCCGTGACGCCCTGTATGGCTGCACGCATAAAGCCGGGAAGCTCCGAACTCTCTTTTATCTCAAAGCTCCTGACAGGTTGGTGGAATTGGCTTTTTGAGGGGTTCCAGGATATGTTCCTGTTCTTCCTGCACTGGGCCATGAGGCACCCCCTTCTGACGCTGCTTCTCTCCCTGCTCCTCACCCTGGGCGCTTTCAAACTGGGCGGAATGGTGGGGACGCAGTTCACCCCTGTTACGGATGACGGCAGCATCACCATCACCCTGAAGCTTGACAACAGCTCTTCCCTTCAGGCAACCACAGCGATGACGGAGAGAGTGGAGTGCTTTATCGACTCGCTGTCCGAACGCCCCTTCATCCGCGACGTCGTCTCCAGCATCGGACAGGGGTTCACCGGTGGGACCATCTCTGAATCGACCGTCACCGTCTACCTTAAAGAGGATCCGAAGCGGCCCGCTACTTCTGCCGTGGCCGATAAGATCCGCCCATTCCTGGCGACGCTTCAGGGCGTCGAAACGACGATAACCGCCACGCGAAGAGGTTTTGGTAACCCTATAGAGCTGCGAGTCCTGGGAGAGGACATGAACGTCCTCTACTCTGTCGCTGAGGAGATCCGTGCCCGCGCGCGTGACGTGCCCGGCATCCAGAACTTGACGATCGAGACCGAGATGGGCAAGCCCGAGCTTCAGGTTCTCCCCATCCGATGGAGGTTGACGCCCCTGGGCCTGAACCTCTCGGACCTCTCGGACATCGTGAGGGGATACCTCATCGGGAAGGACTCGGGGAAGTTCCGGCAGGACGGATTTGAGTACGACATCAAGACCCGTCTGGACCAGGAGAAGGTGGGGGACATCTACTCCGTATCCACCCTCCCCATCATGACGCGCTACGGGCTGGTACCCCTCAAGGAGATGGCTGAGGTGGTCTGGAGGGACGCTCCGACGGAGATTCGCCGCGTGGAGCGCGAGAGGGCTGTTGTGGTGACGGGCGGTGTGCGCTACATCACCGCAGGTGAGGGCAACAGAAAGATGCGCGAGATCGTCTCGGAGATAACGCTTCCGCCTGGCTGCAGGGTCACCTTCGGAGGCGAGGATGAACAGATGGGCGAGGAGTTCGGTGCTCTGATCAGCACCATGGTCATCGCCATCGCCATCACCTATCTTGTGGTCGCTGCCATCATGGAGTCATGGGCCTACGCCTTCGTTATCCTTCTGACCGTGCCCATGGCTGTCATAGGAGTGATTCCGGCAATGCTTGTGTCCGGGGTCAGCATCTCCATCTTCGCTCTCATCGGCATGATCATGTTGGTGGGTATGGTGGTGAACAACGCCATCGTGGTGGTGGATTACGCGGAAAACCTTCGACTCTCCGGGGCCCATCCCTTTGAGGCTGTTCAGACGGCCAGCGAGGTGCGCTTCAAATCCCTGGTCATGGCCGTGGCGACCTCGGTCGTCTCCCTGCTCCCTCTGGCACTGTCCACAGGGCGCGGCTCGGAGATGCGCGCACCCATCGCGGTGGTGGCCATCGGGGGCCTGATCTCCGGAGGGCTCCTGGCCCTCTTGACCATCCCGGCCGCCTACAAGGTTTACTGGTCTGTTCGCCTCCGCCTCTCGAAGGGGAACCCAACGCCCCCTGTCGAAGCGTAACACATCTGTAACACCTCCTCCTTCCTTTGTACCATGCAACATGACTCGGCCGCCGGCATAAACCGGCGG
>JAAYOR010000004.1 GCA_012520235.1 Fretibacterium sp. | reverse complement strand
GGGGGGGGGAGGGGTGACATTCTTACTGACCAGTTATAGGGTGACTTTATCACAGAGCAATGACACGAGGGATTGGGTTGGATACTTGGTTGAAATATAATGATGAATTTACCCGATGCGTTCACCAAATATAACACTTCCCAGACGGACCATCGTGCTCCCCTCCAGGATAGCCCATTCAAAATCTCCGCTCATCCCCATTGAGAGCTCAGGAAGCGGCAGGCCCGAAGAGGCACGGGCGCGCTCTGTCAGGTCTCTTAAGAAGGCGAAGGCGCGACGGACTTCGCTCTCATCCTGAGTGAAGGGGGCAATCGTCATCAGGCCCTGTAAAGAGAGGTGAGGGCAATCCAAAACACTCTCCAGAAGCTCCTCGAAGTCCTCAGGGGGTATGCCGGTCTTACTGTCCTCTGCGGTATTGACCCCGATCAGGACGGGGATGACGCGCTCCTGTTCGGCGGCGATACGCTCCAAGGTTGCAGCCAGTCTTAAGGAGTTTATAGAATCAATGCTGTCAAAAATCTCCAAGGCCTTACGAGCCTTGTTACTTTGCAAATGGCCAATAAGACGCCATTCCGGAGTTCCAGGGCAATCCGGCTTTTTTCTCACGGCTTCCTGAACCCGATTCTCTCCAATGGCATCCAGGAAGGGGGCAGCCTCCAGAATCTCCGCAGGACTCCTCGTTTTGGTCACCCCTATCAGACTTATCTCCGATGCCAAGCGCCCGGAGCGCTCGGCGCTTTGGGCAATTTTTTCCCTTACAGCGGTAATATTATCTACGATGGTCATAGGCGACACCTCTGTCTTCTTCATGTTCCGCGCTCACCAAAGCCTGATAACGCCCTCTTTATTCTTGTCCGCATGGCGAATAAGCCTGTTGCCGGGTAAGGCGCCTTTGGTGATGAAAAAGTTTTTTTCATCGGCGGGGAAGCCTTCTACCTCTGTGTAGCGGGTGACGCTACCCTGGACCAAAAAGACCCCTTGTTTCCCATCCCGTGTGATGACCGCTGTGTCCGGGACCATCACTCCCTGAGTGTTTCCTGCCACCACACGGCAGGAGAAGGCCCGCGTCTTCAAAGCCCCGGGAGCAAAAAAGGGCAGAGCAAGGTACACTTTCACCTTCTGGCCCCGGAACTCGTAGGTGAGCACCTCAGCTTCACGGTCCTTGCCCAGAGCCTCAGTCTTGATCCTGATGACGGAGTTTTGGACGATGCTCTGCTCAATGAAAGGAGTTCGGTCCAGGTACGCAATGCAGCGCAGCGTCTGAGGTTGGGGAACTAACTTGCCCAAAGGGGCCCCTTTTTTGAGGTGAGCACCATTCTCAAGAGGGACAGCCGGGGCAAAAGCGGGCAGAGGTTCCACCTCAGGCCAAAGGCGGGAGTAAACCCAATGCTCCTCCAGTCCATCCAAGGCCGGGTAAAAATATCCGGGGACTCCGGCCCGAATAGCCCTTCCGTCTATGGCAGCCATGGCCTCGCCTTTGGCAACCCGGTGCGGGGATGGAGTCGCATAGGTTAAAACCCCGTTGACAGGGGTATAAATCACCTGTTCGTCCCATATAAGGACGCCGTTCAAAGGCTGTTCTTCTACGTAACCGGTCGCCTGTGCCTCCACAACCTCCGGATGCAGGAGGTTGTAATTCTCAAGCCATAGAAGATACAGCTTAATGCCCCCAATGCAAATAAAGAGGAAGACGAGGTAATAAAACAAGCGGGAGAACAAACCCAGCCTCCTGTCCCCGCCTCGTCCTCCACTTACGTTGCTTCTACGCCCTCTGCTCCTGCTGTTCCTTTGCCCTTCACCTCTCGTCATTCCTTTGTCCGTTTGTCCTGAGTGACCTCTGCAAAAGCGTCGTGGTTGTGAATGCTCTCTGCGCTGGTGACGGATATGCTGTACCAGGTGACCCTGTCGTCCTTGGAGAGGGTCACCGCCAAATCGCGCACCACGTCCTCGACAAACTGAGGGTTGTCATAAGCCTGTTCAGTGACAAATTTTTCGTCCTCGCGCTTCAGAAGAGTATAGAGAGGCGCAGACGAGGCATTTTCGATCATTTCAATCAGCTCTTCAAACCAGACCAGCTCGCGGATGCGCACCTTCAGGAATACGGACGCTCTCTGGTTGTGTGCGCCATAAGAGGATATCTCCTTGGAGCAGGGACAGAGCGTCTGCACAGGCGCCTTCACACCGATTATCATGTCAAAGGTCTCCTGGCAATAAAAACCCTGCAGACACACCTCATAGCGCATAAAGCTTTCGATACCTGAGACGGGGGCCTTTTTGCGAACAAAATAAGGGAACACAAGCTCTATGTCGGCCTCCGTCGCATCCAGCCTCAACCTTAAGTGTTCTGTCAGATGCTCAAGGGTGGAGGGGGCGATCTTCTTTTGAAAGGCCTCCAAGGTCTCAATGAACCGGCTCATATGAGTGCCACGATAGTCGTGAGGGAGCAGAACGCTCATGGAAACGGTAGCGATAGTGGATTGAGTGCCGTTTTTCGGGTCCTTGACGACAATAGGATAACTGACGTCCCGTACCCCTACACGATCAATCGCCACATTGCGCATGTCTCGCTCTTTTTGTACGTCTCTCACAATTTAGCTCCCTATGAGTTTTTGCGATCGGCAGCGCTGAGCGTCACGCAACTGGTTCTCGTCTCCCAAACCTCAACCGAGGCGAGCTTACAGTTAGGGCGGATGAGTTCTTTTTCGATTTGATCCCAAACCCAATGGGCAATGTTCTCAGCCGTGGGTTGAGGGATGATGTCATTGATGTAAGAATGATCCAGCTTTGAGACGACGCGTTCTTTGACCAGAGCCGAAACCTCGCAAAAATCCAGGATCATCCCCTCATCATCAGGGGTCCCCTCCAAAACAACAGCCAGGCGATAGGTGTGTCCGTGCAGCGCCTCGCATTTGCCATGATAGCGGACCAGATTATGAGCTGCGTCAAACGTGAATTCCTTACGAAGTAGCATACCGTCTCCTTTATCTTTGAAGAAAAGAACGCGAAAGCCGCGTTCTTTTCCTGTTCAAAGTCCTACAGTAAAATTATACATGACCTTCGCTGAGAAGACAAAACATTTAGGGAAGGCCCCCCATTTCCTGCACATAAAACCTCACGGAGAAACTACAGTTCTTAATTAAGTATATTCTTTCCAGCGGTTATGCAGCCAAAACCAGAGCTCGGGCTGAGGAGCGATGATACGCTCCAGCGCCTTGTTGATCTCAAGGGTGAGGCGCTCTATCCTGAGGCGGCGATCCGTCTCATCCGGCATGGGGAGCGGAGGAAAGAAGCGAAGAAAATGCCGAAAGGGCCCTAAACGATAAACGCCAATAGGAACTATGGGGACAGAACTCAAAATGGCCAGTGCGGCCGGCCCTGTGGTCATGGTGCAAGGTTTGCCCATAAAAGGCAAAGTGACGCCTTCGCTCCAGGAGATATCAGGCATGGTCCCGATATAAAAGCCTTTTTTGAGAAGTTTCACCAGCTCCAGAAAGGACGTGTCGCGATTCAGAACGTTGACTCCAGACCGCCGGCGATATTGGGCGATTCGTCCGGCGACATCCGCATCACGGGGGTCCTTGACCAGGGCGTAAAATTCCCTCCCTGTTTTAGACTTCGCGGTCTGTCCGAGCCAGGAGGCCATGAGCTCCCAGTTACCGAAATGAGACCCCAGTAGCAGAGCACCTCCTGAGTCGGAGAAGGTGCGCTCCATTATCTCCGCTCCCTCCACCCTTTCAATCCAGGACAGTGCCTGTGAGGGGTCTTTTTGAAGGGTCAGGACCTCCGCCACCATCAAGCCCAGGTGTTCATAAAGCTTGCGCCGCATCCTCTTGCGCCAGGCCGCTGTCTGGTCGGGATGGACGAGCTTTAAATTTTCATCAACCCTCTTCCCACGTGGGGCAAGGAGCTTAAAGAGCCCTCCAAGAGCCGCGCCCAGGATTTTCCCTCTGCGGTCTGTAAAGGCCAGGGTCTCCAGGGCGTCCAGGAGGTAAAGAGGGGCTTTCATGCCTTCTTGCCTCTCTCGTCAAGACCCCAGCTCTTCTCCAGTTTCCTGTAGACAAGAGAGAGGGACTCCGTCACAGCTGCCTGAGAAAACTGGGTGTTCAGACGATGGCGCGTGGATATTGACAGACTCCGCCCCTCCTCTGAGAGCGCAGAGGTCAGCGCGGCCTTCCAGGAGCTTACGTCGTTTTTTTTCAGGAGGACATACCCTTCATCCCCGAACAGCTCTTTCAGAAAGGAGGAATCCGGCCCCGCAACCGTCAAACCCTGCATGGCCAGACAGGCGGCAAGAAGAGAGTTGGCGGGGTCACCCTGGGCAGCAAAGACGCCCCTCCGGGCAACGGACGCCCGAAAGCTCACTTTGTTCATGTCCACGATGGGCATATTCAGCTCGCCCAAAGCCTCCTTCAGAGCGGGAGTAAGGGTCCTCCCCTCCAAAAAGATGGAGGTTGGCGTCTCCTCCCTCTCTTCCCCTCGCATCAACTGCGCGTCAAAGGTGGCCTTGATAGCGCTCTCCCCTTCTGCCGTCTGCTCTGAAAAAAGGCGGGTCGGGTGCCCTTTCCAGACAACAGAGGGTTCCAAAGACGTGTGTACGGTGCGGGAGCGCGCTCTGACGAGGTTCCACCAGGGCGGGGCCTTGCCCCACAGGTGCCATAAGGCAGGGGCAGAGGATATCTTCCTGAGCCGCTCCAAAAGAGTCAGGGATTGCCAGGAGAGAGCGCCCTCCATGCCAAAAACGCCAAAATCAGCCGTCCCGCCATCAACATAGACCTCAAGGGCAGGATGGTGTACACGCAAGGCGCCGGCCATACCGCCGATGACAGAGCGTTCCCAGGGAAAACCCAGTTTAGAGACGTACCAGATACAAGGAATCATGCTGTCTCCTCCATAAGAAAAGCCGGGGATGAAGAGCTCCCGTACTGAGGCGCCACCTTACCCGGAGAACTCGACAAGGTAAAAGCGCTTGCGCCCCATCCGGACAAATAGATAACGCCCGTGCCTCAGCTCCTCCGGGGAGAGGGAGGCAGCCTCGTCCTCAACGCGCGTTCCGTTGAAGGAGACCCCGCCCTGACGGATAGCTCTTCTGGCCTCCCCCTTGCTCTCACAGGCACCGCAGGCGACCAGGATATCCAGTGCGCTTGAGGGAAGGGGTTCGGTCAAGGCGGTGAAGGGCATCTCCTCCTTCAGGAGGAGGAACATTTCCTCCTGAAGGTCTGAAAAGTCGCCCTCGGTCCCAAAGAGCAGCTCGCTTGCCTTGATGACGTTTTCTGTGGCCTCAGAGCCGTGGAGCAGACGGGTGGTTTCAAGAGCCAGGCGGCGCTGGGCCACACGTTCATCTGGCTTGGATGCCTGTTTTTCCATCAGGAGGGCTATTTCTTCCAGCGGGAGGAAGGTGAAGAGCTTGAGCAGCCTCTCCACGTCCCGGTCGTCGGTGTTGAGCCAAAACTGATAGAACTTGTAAGGGGAAGTGCGAAGTGGGTCCAGCCATACTGCCCCGGCCTCCGTCTTTCCGAATTTAGTCCCGGAAGCCGTAAGGAGGAGGGGCTGGGTCAGACCAAAGACCTCACCGCCCGTGGTTTTTCTGACGTAATCTGCCCCTGCTATCAGGTTGCCCTGCTGATCGTTACCCCCCATCTGAAGGCGACATCCATAGGTCTCATAAAGGTGCCTGAAGTCCATGGACTGAAGCAGCACGTAGGAAAACTCCGTGTAGGATATCCCCTTCTCTGGGTCCTCCAGGCGGCTGCGGATGTACTCACGCGCTATTAACGTGTTGACGGAGAAGTGCTTTCCAACGTCACGCAACACATCAAGGAAGGATATTTTGGCAAGCCAGTCGTAGTTGTTGAGGAGCATGGCTGAGTTCTTGCCACAGTCAAAATCAAGAAAGTGAGCCAGCTGTCTGCTGACGCCTTTGATGTTTTCCTGCATCTGCTCCAGGGAGAGGAGGTTGCGCTCTTTGCTTTTGCCGGAGGGGTCCCCTATAAGCCCGGTCCCACCCCCTGCGAGGGCGATGGGCCGGTGCCCGGCTCTTTGGATATGGGCCAGGGCCATCAGAGGGATAAGGTGCCCCACATGAAGGCTGTCGGCGGTGGGGTCAAAACCCACATAAGCCGAGATCATTTCCTGGCCCATGAGCTCCCTCAGACGCTCTTCCGCCCCGCACCACTCAATATATCCGCGCTCTTGTAAGACGTCAAAAGCGTTTCTCGACATCAAAAAACCTCCCCAATCTTGGCTTGTAGCAGAAAATGCGACAGGCTTTTTCTATCTTTTCTGCGGAAAAAAATCTTTTGTCCCCGTTCTGAGAAAATCTCATATTTCCGCCCTTTTACGCCCTGAAAAGGGTGGACCTGACCGGAACTGGCTCTCAGTGTTTCCTTGCCGCATCCAGGAGCACGCGCATGGAGAGCAGCATGGGCATCAGCGTTTCGCTTTGTTTTCCGGCCTCCATCTCCCGGCGCAGCTCCAACAAAACGCCTGCGAGCTCGTCCATGATGGCAAGGGCCTTTTCGTCCACAGATATCGGAACAATATGAGGCTCTGTCTTGAGGGCAGTTGCGGCAGAGAGGGAGAACTCCTGCCCCTTGGCGGGGACGATGCTCCTCATGCCCAGCGCCTGGAGGGAGTCGGCCAGAGCCCGGGAGGCCTTGGGCTCCCCGTGCACCACGAAGAAGAGAGGTGAGGTGGTGTAGTTGCCGGCCCACGTCAGAAGGTCGTCACTGTCTGCATGGGCTGAGAACCCACCGATAGTGTGGACCTTAGCTCTGACGACCACATCCTCCCCGGCGATGCGCAGCTCCGTCTCCCCGTCCACGATGCGCCGGCCCAAGGTCCCATAGGCCTGGTAGCCCACGAAGACGATATGGTTCTTCGGGTTCCAGGCCCCATGCTTCAAGTGATGGATGATGCGGCCGCCATTGCACATCCCGCTTCCTGCGATGACGATGCCAAAGGGCTGGGAGTTGATCTTCCGCGAATCCTCAGGCGAGACGACGAACTCAATGTTTTTCGGCTGGAAAGGGTCCAGCCCTCTGTTCAGAAAATCCTGGACCCCGGAAGAGAGGGTGTCCCAATAACTCTGATAAAACTCTGTCGCGCGGACCCCCATGGGAGAGTCAAAGAAAATAGGTATCTCCGGCAGAAGGCCTTCGAGCTGCATCAGGGACAGCTCAAAGAGGATGCGTTGGGCGCGGTCAACGACAAAGCTTGGGATGAGGACTTTCCCCCGGTCTTTCAGGGCTTTGAGGATAACCCCTCGAAACTCCGAACGGGTTGCCTCCAGGTCTTTATGCAGGCGATCGCCATAGGTTGATTCGATCAGGACATAATGAGCCTCCCGTATCACGGAAGGGGCTCGGTCCATCACAGCCTCCTGCTGTCCCAGGTCACCGCTGAAGACAATCCGAACGGTCTCCTCCCCCTGCTCCGTGAGGTTCAAAATGACAGAAGAGCTGCCCAGGATATGGCCGGCGTCAACAAAGGTAACCTCAACCCCTTCTGCAACAGTCGTTGGTGTCTCCCATGGGACAGGAGCTAACAGCTTTAAGGCATTTTCCACATCCGCCTCGTCATAAAGAGGCGTCACGGGAGGGAGCCCGCGCCTTAAGTTTTTGCGGCTTTTCCATTCCGCTTCCTCCTTCATCAATCGGGCGGAGTCGTACCACAGGACCTCCACTAAATCCGCGGTCGGAGGAGTGGCCCAGACCTTTCCCTTAAAGCCCATCTTGACGAGGTAAGGGACTCGCCCCGAGTGGTCTATATGGGCATGAGTCAGGAACACGGAGTGAAGTTCTCCGGGGGGAACCGAAGAGGATAAGTCCGTTTTTTCCCGCTCCTCATCGCGCCCTTGGCGGGTACCATAATCCACAAAGAAGTTAAGGCCCCCACATTCCACATGATAAAGAGACCCGGTGACTTCGCCCGCACCACCTAAAAAACGCAACTTCAAGAGGCCCCCTCCTTTCCCTGACTAAAAAACTAAAAAACAGGAGTCTCCCACCTCAGGCAAGGGGCAGGGTACAGCGTATCCGAGTTCCTTTTTCAAGCTCGGAATGGATTGTAAAAGAACCGTTCATCAGAGACATACGTTCGGTCATATTGGCAAGGCCGCGATGCCCGGCCAGCCGCAGCGTTTCATGTGTGACGGCGGAGTCCATTGAGAACCCCTTTCCATCGTCTTGTATCTCAAAGACGAGGATTTCGTTCTCCTTAAAAAGGCGTGCTCTCACGTTGGCAGCCCCGCCATGGCGGACTGCGTTCGAGACCGCTTCCTGAAAGACGCGCACCAGGGACAGGGTCTGTTCCGGCGCCAGGTCAAAGTCCTCGTCAATCTCCGCATAAACATGGATGTCATAGGTCTGAGAGAGGCGCTCTGTGAGCTCCAGCATGGCATCCGAGAGCCCCAGATCCAACCAGGGGGGAGCCAGCTCATCACAAAGGCCCCTAAGCTCTTTGACAACCGCCTTGGCCAGGCACTCTGTTTTTTTGATCCGCTCTTTAGGGGCGTCCTCCTCCAAAGACATATGTATCTGCTGGAGGAGCGCCGTGATGTCCTGAAGAGGCCCATCGTGGATCTCCCGAGCCATGTCCATGCGCTCCGTCTCTTGCGCATGGATGATGTCCTGAACGTAGCTGTTCCGAAGATTATCCCGCTCTATCGCTGCGCGCGCAAAGCGCATCAGGGCCCCATGCATGCTCTCAATTTCCTGCACCGCACAGGAAACCAAAGGGTTGGGAAGGTCCTTCCCAACCCTCAGAGCGTCGATCTCCGCCGCCAGATCCTGCAAGGGCCAAACGAGTCGGCGCCACAACATACGGATGGCGCCGAAGCTGCAAAGGGCCATCAGTACCACCAAAAAGGGCCAGGAACGTCCCACCTGTACCAGCCGCCCCAAGAGCTGATCCCAGGAGACGGCCGCAACGACGTACCCCTGCCCTCGGTTAACCGGATAGATGGCAAGCGTGTACTCCGCGCCCTTTTTATCCTTTATGCGCACTGCCGTCCCGATAGGAAGCCCCTCACGCCACAGATTGACGATGTTATCCGCTCCGGGTGAGGCCATGATTATTTTGCCGTCGTTGCTTATATGAGCGACCCAGCCCGGTATGGAGGGCCCCCAGCAAAACAGGTAATAGCGCGAAAGCTTACCAAAGGCCAGGTAGGGTAGATCCCAAATCCGGACATCGGCGCCAAGGTGGTAGGCCATCCCCTCAGCCAGATCCTGCACATAGGAACTCATAGCGGCCTCCATGGCTCTCTCCTGGCTCACGTGAGCGAAAGCCGCAAGGAGGAGGATGGTGATAGGAGGCCCGATGAGAGCGCATAGCAGAAAAACCCAAAAACGTTTTTCGGGCTTCAAAGGGCCCAGAATGCAGGCTTTTATCCGCTTCAGCATATCAATCTTCTTCCAGGAGCTCCTCCAGGGTAACTACTCCGTACTTCAAGGACAAAAGCAGGGCTTCGGTCTTGTTCTTGGAACCCAGCTTGTCGTAGATCGAGGCCAGGTGAGTCTGGACGGTGCGTTCGCTGATGAAGAGGCGGGCTGCGACCTCCTTGCTTGAAAGGCCCTTTGCAGCCAACACGAGGACCTCACGCTCGCGAGCTGAGAGCTGTTCAGGGTCGAACTCGCGCTCCCCCATCACGGAGGCGACCTCTGGGTCCAGGTACAGACCACCTTTAGAGACCGTGGTTATGGCAGCCGTCAGCTCGCGGGGGCTCACGGTCTTGAGGACAAAGCCGCGAGCACCGGCCCTCAGGGAGGCCATGACGTACTGCTGGGCGTCGTACGAGGTCAACATGATGGTGGTCGTTGGGAGCCCGGCAGCCTTGACCTTTTGGACTACGGACACCCCGTCCAGGCCCGGCATACGGATGTCCAGGAGCGCGATATCCGGCTTCAGCTCCTGAATCAGCTGCCATGCCTTTTGGCCGTCCTCCGCCTCCCCTACCAGCTCAATGCTGCTCTCCCGACGCAAAAACTCGGCGATCCCGGCGCGAGTCAAAGGATGATCGTCCGCTAATATAATTCTTATAGGCATCCAAAATCCCTTCCTTAAGTGAAACATAATCTATCATCAGGCTAGCATTTTTATCGGATGGGACAAGGGCAAAGATACGGAACGCAGAGCCTCGCCAGGAAAAATTCAAAGGCCTATCTCTTTTTCAATGGGGCGCAAGGCAAGGATCGTCTCCTCAATGACTGTGTCCAGGGGCAGGCCCCAGCGCTCCGCCCCTTGAGCGATCAGCTCCCGGTCCACTCCTCGGGCGAAGGCCTTGTCCTTCCATTTTTTCTTGACGGATTTGAGTCCGAGGTCCGAGAGGGACCTTGAGGGGCGTACCAATGCAGCTGTGATGATCAGCCCGGTCAATTCGTCGATGGTGAAAAGAGCCTTCTCCATCTCAGTCCGGGGCTCGACGTCGGTGCATATCCCATACCCATGAGACTGGACGGCCCTGATGATCGCCGGGGCCACCCCCGCATCGCTCAGGAGCTCCTCAGCCAGGTGACAGTGCCGAGAGGGGTCCTCTGTAGTCTTCTCCCAGTCAATGTCGTGCAAAAGCCCGACGACCCCCCAGAGCTCTTCGTCCTCCCCCGCTCTTTTGGCGAAATGGCGCATCGCCCCCTCCACCGCCAGAGCGTGTCGAATGTGAGAGATGTCCTTGTTATGGCGCTTTAAAAGCTCCAGGGCTTCTTCGCGTGTGGGTATCATATCCTGTCCCTCCCAGGGAGTGAGTTTGCTGGTATAATCAAAAAACAGGCTACTATCGGCGACCTTTATGGATGAATAAGCGCACCCTGATAGATTATAACAAAAATAACAAAACAATCTTCAAAATGAGTGCCGGGAGCCTCAACTTTAATTTCGGAGGAGCTGTGACGTTTTTGTTCCGTCTGTTTCGTTTATACCGTTCCATCCTTTTATGCCTCATGACCTTCTCCTTGTCACTGGAGTGGGGCCCTCTGGGCGAGGAGCGCCTTCGCTGGGGGATGGCCTCAGGGGACCCTTTTGTCAGGGAGGTGGCCCTCACCTTCGACGACGGGCCGCGTGAGCGCGGGATGCAGGAGCTGATAGAGGCCCTGTACCCTTTTGACCTCACTGCCAGTTTTTTCCTGGTCGGCAAGTTCGCAGAGCGCTACGCCACTATCACCCTCTCCTTGCATGAGGCGGGGCACGAGCTGGAGAACCACACCTTCACTCACCCAAAGCTCTACACGCTGTGGACCGAAAAGATCATGAGGGAGATGGAGCGCTGCAACGAAGTCTTTGAAAACCTGAACCTCCCTCCCGCTTATTTCATGAGACCGCCCGGGGGCAGCTTCAACCTTAAGGTCTTCAACGCTGTACGGCGCATGGATATGCGTCTTGGGCTCTGGGATGTGAACACTGCTGACTACACGGGGAGAGCGTCGGAAGACATCATCCGCACGATCATGAGCACTGTGGGGAACGGCTCCGTCATCCTGATGCATTCGGGGGTCCCAAACACAGTGAGAGCCCTCCCCGAACTGGTACGACAGCTTAAGGCACGCGGCTACCGCATCGTCTCTATGCGCGACCTCTGGAACGCGGGAGCCATCTGAAGAGCAGGGGGCACAACAACAGAACAGACTGAGGGCAATATGCCCATATTCGTTGGAAGGAGCCACGTAAAATTGCTAACTGTGCAGGAGGCACGCCCAAGTGACGCCTTGAAGAGCATCGCCCGGATGAACCCTTTGGACATGGAGCACATGGGTTTTTCGGAAGGGCAAGTAATCGAAATTATCGGGAAAAAAACAACAGCAGCGCGACTCAAAGCTTGCAACTCTGATGACTGTGGACTCCAGAAGTTGCAGATAGACGGTATCCTCCGTGAGAACGCCATGGTAAGCATTGATGACCCGGTGACGGTGAAGGCCGCCGATCACCATTTTGCCGGCAGCATCACGCTGCAGCCACTTGGCGTGGCGGTTCCTACGGACAAAGAGCACGACACAGATTACGTCCGCTCGCTCTTGGAAGGACAGCCTTTGATAGCGGGCGACCGATTGCGTTTGAACTTTTTCGGAACCCGTATCTGCGACTTTAGAGTCACGGAGACGACGCCCGACGGGGTTGTGATCGTCAGTAGGTCCACTTACCTGAACCTTTTAAAGCACTCCCAAGTTACCCAATCTCACAAAATATCTTACGAGGACATCGGAGGCCTGGGAAGCCAGATTCGGCGCATCCGGGAGATGATCGAGCTCCCTTTGCGTTTCCCTCAGATATTTGAGCGCCTGGGAATACAGCCCCCTAAAGGGGTGCTGCTCTACGGCCCTCCCGGGACCGGTAAGACCGTCATCGCCAGAGCTGTTGCCAACGAGACCGATGCCTGGTTCACTCACATCTCGGGCCCTGAGGTCATCGGAAAGTTCTACGGAGAGAGCGAAGAACGGCTGCGCAACATCTTTGAAGAGGCTCAAACCCGTTCCCCCTCAATCATCTTCATCGACGAAATAGACGCGATAGCCCCCAAGCGTGAGGAGATGGGCGGAGAGAAGCAGGTGGAACGTCGGGTTGTGGCGCAGCTCCTTGCCTTGATGGATGGTCTGGAATCGCGCGGGCAGTTGGTCGTCATCGCGGCGACCAATATCCCGAACTCATTAGACCCGGCTCTCAGGCGGCCGGGTCGTTTTGACCGGGAGATCCCCATCCCCATCCCTGATCGAAAAGGGAGGCTGGAGATCCTTGAAATTCATACTCGCGGGATGCCCCTGGCAGAAGATGTGGACCTCAAGCGCGTGGCTGATCTCTCTCACGGGTTTGTCGGGGCAGACCTGGAGGCTCTGGCCAAGGAGGCTGCCATGGCCTGTGTCCGAGACATCCTCCCCTACATAAACCTTCAGTCACAGGAGATACCCTATGAAAAGGTGGCTGCCCTGGAGGTCACCATGCAGCATTTCATGGCAGCGCTCATGGAGATCGACCCCTCCGCCATCCGAGAGGTTTTTGTGGAGATTCCCGAGGTCTCCTGGGAGGACGTCGGAGGGCTTGAGGCTGTCAAAGAGGAGCTGATCCAGGCCGTTCAATGGCCTCTTCACAACCCAGAGCTCTTTGAACGCTACGACCTGCAGCCGGTTCGGGGCATCATGCTGCACGGCCCTTCCGGGACGGGGAAAACGCTCCTGGCCAAAGCTCTGGCCAGGGAGAGCGGCGTCAACTTCATCTCCGTCAAGGGCCCGGCCCTCATGTCTCGCTATGTCGGCGAGTCCGAACGGGCCATTCGCGAGGTGTTCCGCACAGCCCGCCAGGCCGCGCCGTCGATCCTCTACTTTGATGAGATAGAGTCGCTGGTGCCGGTCCGTGGGCGCCACGCCGGAGGCGGCTCCTCCTTCACGGAGCGGGTCATCGGACAGTTTCTATCGGAGATGAGCGGCATTGAAGAGCTTCAGGGGGTCATCGTCCTGGCTACGACAAACCGCCTGGATCTGGTCGACCCGGCCCTGCTCGCCCCCGGTCGCTTTGACCTCATCCTGGAGCTGCCGATGCCGGACCACGCGGCGCGCAGAAAAATCTTTGAGATATCGCTGCGGAAGAAGCCGCTGGCGCCTGACGTGGACCTGGACGTGTTAGCGGAGCGGACTGAGGGCAAAACGGGGGCGGAGGTGGCCCAGCTCTGCCGGCACGCGGCCATGGCAGCGCTCAAAGAACAGATAGCCTCCGAGACCCTCCTCATTGAGCTCCGGCACTTTTGCTAAGGAGGCACTGATTAAATGCCCCATGAAAGCCG
>JAAYOR010000034.1 GCA_012520235.1 Fretibacterium sp. | reverse complement strand
TGCCGAACTTGCCCTGCTTCTCGAACCAGCGCATGGCATCAAGGGGGACGCCGCGGTCGGGCACCGCGCACATGGCCGCAGGGTCGAAACCGGCGTGGATGGTCTTGAACACGCCCTCGGGCAGCTTATCTCGCTTGGAGATGTCGTACTTGCCCCACTTCTGGGCGGAGGCGCTCTGGATGCGGTCAGGATTGTCCACCGGCACGACGCCGCTCGAGGAGACCAGTGCGATGGTGGCCTTGCTCAGGTCGAGGAGGGGCGCCGCGGGCGGGATCTTCTCCATCTTGGGGATGATGAGCTCCGTCTGGAAGGGCTCTCCGTTAAGCTTCTTGAGCAGCATGTCCATGACGCGATCGGAGGCCATGAGACCCTCGGGGTGCGGGATCTCGGCGCGGATGCCGCGCGGGAAGTAACCCTCCTGGGCCGCCGGCAGAAGCGGTTCACCCTTGGCGATCTTCTGGGCGAAGTTGGCCATGGCGGTGAGGTCGTCCTTCATGAAGGTGGCTCTGCGCCCACCCTTAAAGATGTAAGCGACGGACTTGTACTCCTCGACGCCGGGGTTCTCCTCGTTCATAGAGGTGATGACCGGCACGCCATATTTTTCGGCCACCGCCTTAAGGATCAGTCCACAGCCGACGCCATAGCGTCCGGCCATAAACGCGGGGCCGGCGAAGAAGATGTCGAACTCCTTGGTGTCGAGCCAGGCCAGGATCTCCTCCAGGGCCTCGTCGGTGTGGTTAGTGATGTAATTGTCGCCGCAGACGACAGTGTTGGTGATCTCAATGTCCGGCATCATGTCGTTCAACATCACGGAGCAGCCGATGAGCTCGTCGTGAAAGATCGGCTTGGCGTCGGCGGCGTCCTCTCCGCCAACCTGACCGAAGAACTGGTTGATGTAGTGAATAGCCTTCATTTTCTATCCCTCCTCTGTTAAAAAGTTAAAAGTCGGCGCAGGTTCTCATGGAGTAGCCGCTGATGTGGTTACCGCAGAACAACCCGTTGTTCTCCATGACGAAGGAGCCGTCAGGGTTGATGCAGCCCTCCCAGCCGCCGCTGTTGCCGTCCCGGGCCAGGGCCTCCAGCTCGCCGAGGACCTTCATCTTGGGGAACTCGTACATCTGGGACACGTTCCCGGTGCTGACCAGGGCGTCCGTGGCGGGGTTCATGGAGACCAGCGGCTGCGAGGCGCCGTCGCGGCCCGTGCACTCGTCGGAGAGGCCGACCGTCTTGATGCCCAGCCTCTCAAGCTCAACCAGCATGGCGGTGTAGTCCACGTCGGGGTTGCCGTAGCCCTCCTCGACGACCACCGCGCCTTTTGCGCCCAGGATGGTAGCGATCTGACCGGCCATCTTGACGCAGCGTACCTTCTCGTCCATCTTGACGTTCAGCGTGGACATCAGGACGCCCAGGAAGTTGATCGTCTTGCCGTGCTCGGCGTAGAGTTTCTTGAGCATCGGATTGACCGCGAACTCGTAGGTCGAGATCTTCGAGGAGGAGGGCATGAAGCTGCCGGACACCATGCAGCCGTCCAGCAGTTCGTTGGGGTGCATCAGGGTGGGGAGAATGTGGTTGCCGTCCCATCCGTAGATCAGCGTGTTGTAGCCCATGGCCTCCATCTGAGTCTGAGGCTGCAGCACGTAGAGCACGCCGGGCAGGGCCTTGACGGCATCGCTGCGGTCGGGGATCGGTGGCAGCTCGTACACCTCGATATTCTCCGGCTCAAGGTCCCTGACGCACTGGCCTATATACTCGGCCAGCCTCATTCCGGCCCAACGGAGCGCGCGGTTCTTCTTCTGCTGCTCTCTGCGCTCGAACTCCTCGTCCGTGTCCGCGACCAGGACGAGGTTCGGCATACCGCCGAAGATCGTATGGTGCTGGTATTTCCCGCCCATCGCCAGCAAGCCGTCCTGGAAGCCGCCGGCATGAGCGCCAACCACAAGCAATGAACAATCCTGGAGGCAGTGGGTACGCCCGGAGCCGGCTATTTCCATCTGGGATAGGACCCCCGGAAAAATTCCGTGCCCGCCGGACACCTTGCAGCGCATCTCAAGGGCCTCCTTGACGGGGCAGAGCACGACCTCGTCTCCGGGACGGACGATGTGGAATTCCGCGGTCGTGATGTGTTCGTCCTCATGGACGACCTTCAGGAGCTCCTCCTTGTTGACGGTGAGGATCCCCTTGTCGTAGCCAATCTTGTCTCCGAACTGAATGTCTTTGACGTGAAAGGCTCCAATCTCAAGTCGCATATCACAATCACTCCTTTAAAATAGGGTATGAAGCCGGTAAGTACGAAGCCGGTGAGATTATTGTAAGAAAAGATAGGCGCAGACTACCATAACGAAAAACGTTAGGGTCCGTTAGTGAAAAACGTTAGCGTCCGTTAGTAAAAAACGTGACAAGAAGGGAGGGCACATTCCATAGAACAGAGTCCGTAGTTTTGAGCGGGCCCTGCTTTTTTGTGTCTTTTTGTGTGAGCCTTTATACAGGCGAAAGTAGATTACGGAAAGGGAATGATGCAGAAGGGAAAGAAGTGTTTTGGCTTTTCACTGGCGATTCACATGAGGCCCTCGCCGGAAACCGGATTTTTTCTCAGCTCAGATCAAGGTATCCCTCACGTATGGCGTAGCGGGTCAGGTCGGCCATGCTGTTGCATCCCACCTTGTCCATGATGCGCCGCCGGTGCGTGTCGACGGTGTTCTTGCTGATGTCAAGCCGAGCGGCTATTTGCTTGGCGTTCAAACCCTTGGCGAACAGTTTCAGAACGTCCTGCTCGCGGTCGGAAAGGGGACAGGCGGACGAGTCCTCCTCCGCCTGCAGCAGGCGCAGGTAGTCCTCGATCAACGGGGGCAGCACCGAGGGAGTCAGATAGTACTGCCCCATCATAACAGCCTGAATGGCCTTGCAAAGTTCGTCGGAGGAGCATTCCTTGAGGATGTAGCCCAGGGCCCCGGCCTTGAGGCTCTCGACGATGAGTTCGCGGTCGCTGTGCATGGACAGAATCAGGACCCTGACCTCGGGAAATTTCTCGCGGATCTGATGGGTCGCGTGTATCCCGTTGAGGCGCGGCATGGTCACGTCCATCACCACGACCTCCGGTTTCATCCGCTCCGTCAGCTCCAGGACCTCCAGTCCGTCCCGGGCCTGTCCGACCAGCTTGATGTCCGGAACCTTGAGGAGCAGTGCCTTCAGGCCCTCAAGAAAAAGCTCGTGATCATCGGCGAGAAGTACGCGAATGCTCATTAGAACCCCTCATCCCTCAACTTCAGCGGACAGGACATCGCCACGGTCGCGCCTCTGCCCGGTTCGGAGACGATCCGAACTCTGCCGCCGATGGCCTGAAGGCGTTCCCGGATGCTGAAGAGGCCGAAGCCTTTCGCGGCTCTCGCGAGGGCGGCGTCCTCCAGGCTGAAGCCCGCATCGAACCCTCGCCCGTCGTCCTCGACGGCGACCATGATCCCCCCCGAGCCGCGATTGATGATGAGGGTGACCCGAGACGCCCCGGAGTGTTTGATTACGTTGAGCAACAGCTCGCGGGTCATGCGGTACAAGAGGACGCAGATGGCGTCATCGGCGTTGAACTCCCCGATGGTCCCACGGGAGCGCAGGCCCCATCTGATGCCCTGCGGTTCGAGCAAGGATTTTGCCAGCGCTTCGAGCGCCGGATTGAGCCCCACCTCCTTGAGGACGGGCGGGCTCAGCTCAAAGATCAGGCTGCGGCTTTGGGAGATGAGGCGCTCGGTAGTGAGGGTCAGCAACCTGAGCTCCCCTCGAACGTCGGGCGACAGTTCGCGGCCCATGAGGTCACGCAGCATTTTGAGCTGGGCGACGAGCTCGTAGCCGATGCGGTCGTGGAGGTCCGAGGCGATGGTTCGGCGCGTGATCTCCTCGCTGAGTGTGAGTTTAGCGGCCAGCGCGCGCAGTTCTTCCTGCTTGCGCTTGAGTGCGTCGTTCGAGGTCTTCCATTCCGTCTTGTCCATGAAGATCACGGCAGCCCGTCTCGGGGGCAGGGGAAAGGCGATCGCCTCAAGGTATCTGCCCGCATCCCGGCTCTCGCTCTCGCAATGGACCGTGTGTCCCAGACGAAGGCAGTCGACGATGAGCCGCGACCAGCATGCCTCCGCCTCCGGCCACACGTCGAGGAAGTTGCGCCCCACGATATCCTGTTTCGTTACCTTCATCACCCGCTCGTAGGCGGGGTTGACGTCCACGAAGAAGATCTTGTCGGCACTCAGAACTTCGCGGGATTCGCCCTCGACACGGTAAAGCGCAATGGGGTCGAACACCCGCTCGAAAAAAACCTGATACGAAAAATGCTCTACCCGCATCTCAAGCCTCCAGACGTTCCTTCGCCGTCATTTCATCGTTTTCATTATGCATTTACCCCTGACGAATCCAGGACGCCGACTCGGGATTCGCCGCTCCGGGACCGAACGAGGCGAGGCGGGGTTTCCGGCAGCTCGATGAGGTTCTTACAAACCGAACCCGGCTTTGAGGATCGACCAGGCGCAGTAAAACAGCAAGAGCGCCATGATGACATTGAGGGCTTTTTCGTGCTGCGAAAAAACCCTCTGGAACACAGCCCCAAACAGACCCCAGAGGATAAAGCCAAGGAACGTGACCAGTCCCTGCAGGACAGAGACCAGGATCAACACCGGCCAGGTCGAGTTCCAGGGGATGATGAAGCTCGACATGAGGGCGATGCAGTAAAGCACCAGCTTGGGGTTCAGGAACTGGACCGCAAAGCCCACGAAGAAGGGAGCCGCTTCCAGAGAGCGGGCCTCTTTTTTTCCCTGAGGCAGAAAGGGCTTGAGAGCCAGGTAGATCATGTAGAGCCCCCCCAGGGCGGCAAGCCAGGGCTGAATCTTTGGCAGGATGGTCTTCAGGGCCAGATTGAATAGTGCAGCCAGGAGCGCGATCGTCCCAAAGGCGGAGGCCAGCCCACAGTAAAAGGGCAGACTCCTCCTCAGGCCCGCGTGACGTGCGCTGTTCATGGCCATGATATTCCCCGGTCCCGGAGTGTAGGTCCCCAACAACACGAAAATCACAAGCGCTTCGACCTGTAACGGCATCTCTTAATCTCCTTTTTATTCAAGCTCTCTCGCGCTCCTCAGCTCCCGCTGGCTAACTCTGGTCACCCGTTTTATGGAACAGGCGGGAGAGGGCTGCCGCTATTGCTTTAAATGTTGAGACCAACATTTCAACCAACACTCACATGAAAAAATCTCCTTTTTCCTTAAGGTATTCCGGCTCACACACCGATGTTCCGGACCACGCTGTCTCCGACCTTTGAACAGACGGCCCCACCCCCCAGCTCCAAAGGACGGTCAACGATTGGCGCTCTTTCCAGGTACGTCTCAATCGCGTCCTGAATGCTCCCGGCCCCCTCCGCCTCGCCGATATGTTCCAGCATGAGGGCTGCGCTGAGGATCGCCCCCAGAGGGTTGGCCTTGCCTGTCCCGGCAATGTCCGGGGCGGTACCGTGTACGGGCTCGAACATGGAGAGCCCATCCCCGATGTTGCCCCCAGCGGCCAGCCCCAGCCCTCCGATCAGAGCTGCCTGAAGGTCGCTCACGATATCTCCGAACAGATTGGGGCAGAGGATGACGCCCGCATCCGAAGGGCGGCACACCAGAGTGTAACACATCGCGTCCACGTTCTGCACTTTAAGCGTCATGTCAGGATACTCCGCCGCGGCCACACGCTTTGTCTCCTCGTCCAGAAACCCGTAAAGGAAGGGCACAGCGTTGGCTTTGCTGGAGAGGGTCACCGTATTCTCGCCGCGCTTCCGGGCCAACTCGAAGGCATAGCGGGTGACACGCTCAACGCCCCGGCGCGTCAGAGCTCCCATCTGAAGCGCCAGTGGCTCGTCGGGCTCCGTCCGGGCAAGGACACGCCCGGAGAGCGTGTAAAGCTCTCTCCTGACCTCAAAGGCCTCTTCGACCTCCCCGGAAGCCGAGGTCATCCCGACGCCCATGTAAAAATCCTCCGTGTTCTCACGGACCACGACGGAATCAATTCTCTTTCCCTCAGGCAGACGGACGGGGAGCTCGATCCCAGGATAGCTCCGCGCCGGCCGGAGGTTGATGTACTGGTCAAAGTGAAAGCGCAGCCTCAGCAGGATGCCCCGCTCCAACACCCCCGGCTTGACCGAGGGGTCCCCCACGGCTCCCAACAGGAGGGCTTTGCACTGCGCCATCTCCTCAAGAGCGGAGTCCGGCAACGTCTCGCCGTGTTTCTTCCAGTACCCCGCTCCAAAGGGAAAGGGAACCCATTCTACCTCAAACCCATGCCGTCCGCCCGCGGCCTCAACGACCTTTTGGGCCTCGCCGGTGACCTCGGGGCCAATCCCGTCCCCCGGCAATACGGCAATGGAGTGCTTCCTCATCTTCATACTCTCCTCACCGCGCCTTGAGTTCCCCGTCAGGTTAAGAAAAACCCTCAGGAGGCCCCCAGCTGCTTTTTCACATAGGGAACCAGCCCACCCAATCCAATAAGCTCGCGCAGAAAGGGCGGGAAGGGACGCGCCGTCCAGGAGACGTTCCGAGTCCTGTTCAGGATGAGCCCTTTCTCCAGGTCCACCTCCAGTTCGTCGCCCTTTTGGGTACCCTCCTCAGCCTCAGGGCATTCAAAGATAGGTAGCCCCACGTTGATGGCGTTGCGGTAAAAGATACGCGCGAACGACCTGGCGACGACGCAGGAGATCCCTGCCCCCAGGAGCGCCAGAGGCGCGTGTTCCCGGCTTGAGCCACAACCAAAGTTGTTGCCGGCGACCATGATGTCGCCTTTGCTCACCACCCCGGCAAAACCGGCGTCGATGTCCTCCATGCAGTGAGGCGCCAGCTCCTCCGGCAGGCTAGTGGAGAGGTAACGCGCCGGGATGATGACGTCCGTGTCTATGTTGTCCCCGTACTTCCAGACTTTTCCTTTCAAGCTTGTGTCCATGGCCATACCTCCTCAGGCGACTTCTCTGGGGTCCGCGACGCGCCCCAACAGGGCGCTGGCGGCCGCCACCATGGGGCCGGCCAGTACGACCTCGCTCTTGGGGCTGCCCATACGCCCCACAAAGTTCCGGTTACTGGTCGAGACACAGCGCTCTCCGGCTGCCAGGATGCCCATGTGTCCGCCAAGGCAGGGCCCGCAGGTGGGTGTGCTGATGACCGCACCGGCCTCCGCCAGCACCTTCAAGTAACCACGGTCCAGGCAGGCGTTATAGACCTCGTAAGAGGCCGGGATGACGATGAGGCGCACACGGTCGTGAACGCGGCGGCCGTTCAGGATGCCAACCGCCTGCTCGATATCCGACAGACGGCCGTTAGTGCAGGAGCCTATGAACACCTGATCTATTTTCATGTCCCCGCACTCCTTGGCCGGACGGACGTTCTCCGGCAGGTGAGGCAGAGCCACAACCGGTTCCAGGACCCCCAGGTCCAGGGTCATCCTCCTGGCGTAATGAGCCCCTTCATCAGGCAGAACAGCCCGGAAAGGACGTTTTGCCCGGAGTTTGACATAGTCCAGCGTCACGGAATCCGGAACAAACAGCCCGGCCTTGCCGCCGGCCTCAATGGCCATGTTGGCTATCGTCATGCGGGCGTCCATGGAGAGGGAGCCCGCCCCCTCTCCGCGAAACTCAAAAGCCATGTACCGGGCCCCTTCGACGCCCGTGCGGCCTATTATGGAGAGGATGACGTCCTTGCCTCCCACCCAGGGGGACAAAGCGCCTTCAAGGTCCACCCGATAGGTCTCGGGGACTCTCAGCCAGGTGGCCCCCAAAGCCCAGGCCCCGGCCAGATCCGTGGAACCCACGCCGGTCGCCAGAGCTCCCAGCGCCCCGCCCGTGCAGGTGTGACTGTCGGCCCCCAGGATGATGTCACCGGGAAGGATGTACCCCTGCTCCGGCAAAAAGGCGTGCTCCACCCCCACACGGCCCACCTCCCAATAGAGCAGGCCCTGTTCGCGGGCAAAGGTCCGGCCGACCACGGCCTGTTCAGCCGAGGCAATGTCCTTGTTCGGAGTGAAGTGATCCGGCAGGATGGCGCAGCGCTTGGGGTCAAAGACCTTTGAGGCCCCCATCCTGCGAAACTCGCGGATTGCGGGCGGAGCCGTGATGTCGTTTGTGAAGGCGAAGTCCACATTGACACCGCAGATGTTCCCGGCAGCCACCGGATCTTTCGTGTGAGAGGCGATTATCGCCTCGGCCAGTGTGTACGAGCTCATTTTATCCCCCCTCCCCCACTCAGGCTGCCGGTTTTTGTTTCTTCTGCAGCTCCACTCCCCGGGCCGCAGCTATGACGTAAAGACGATTCACCGCACTGATAAGCGCCTTGATGGCCGACTCGACGATGTCCGTGCTGACGCCCCTCCCGGGAGCCACTATCTCCCCGGAACGCAGCGTGACCATCGCCTCGCCCATCGCATCGGAATGATCGCTGGTTGCGTCGATGCTGAAGGATATAAGCTCGGGCTCCAGCTCAATGGCACGCCAGATGGCGCGATAGGCCGCGTCCACCGGGCCATTGCCCGTCGCCGCATCGCTGATTTCCCCGCCGTTAGTGGCCAGGGTGATGACCGCCAAAGCCGGTCCTTCCCCCGTCCTCACCGAATAATGCTTGAGCTCGTACATGTTCTTCTGGTCCGGCACCAGGATCTCGTCGGCTATGAGTGCAGAGATGTCCCCGTCGGAGACGTTCTTTTTCGTGTCGCAGAGCTTCTTGAAAAGCTCGAAGGCCGTCTGAGCCTGCTCACGCGTCAGCGCATAGCCGAGGTGCTCGATGCGGTCGTTGAAGGCATGACGCCCTGAATGTTTGCCAAGCACCAGCTCCGTCCCTGAAGCTCCGACGTCCTCAGGCTTCATGATCTCATAGGTCAGAGGGTTCTTCAGCACGCCGTGCTGATGGATACCTGCCTGATGGGCAAAAGCGTTCGCTCCGACGATGGCCTTGTTCGGCGGAACGGCGATGCCGGAGAGACGCGATACAAGAGAGCTTACAGAATGCAGCTTCGTCGTGTCAAGCCCCGTCGTGAAACCATAGAAATCTTGACGAACCTTGAGAGCCATGACTATTTCCTCAAGCGAGGCGTTGCCGGCCCGTTCTCCCAGGCCGTTTATGGTACACTCCGCCTGACGGGCTCCGGCCCGGATGGCTGCCAGAGAGTTGGCGACAGCCAGGCCCAGGTCGTCGTGGCAGTGGACGGAATAAATGACGTGCTCAGGGGCTCCGACCCCCTCGATGATCGCCTTACAGAACTCATAAAACTCTTCAGGGGTGGCGTACCCCACCGTGTCCGGGATGTTCAGGGTCGTAGCGCCTGAGGCGACGGCCATTTTGAAGACCTTTATTAAAAACGGAAGTTCCGAGCGGCTCGCGTCCTCCGCCGAAAACTCCACATCCTCAAAGAGAGAGGAGGCCAGAGAGATTCCGGTCTTGACCTCCTGAAGCACCTCTTCGGGCTTCAGGCGCAGTTTGTCCTGCATGTGGATGGGGCTGGTGGCTATAAAAACATGGATGCGACGGCTGGGAGCGCTCTTGAGGGCGTCGTAGCAGGCCCGGATATCCTGCTCTCTCGTTCGGGCCAGACCTGCGATCGTCGAACCCTGCACCTCTTGCCCGATGGTCCTGACACACTCAAAATCTCCCGGCGACGCGGCCGGAAAGCCAGCCTCAATGACGTCCACCCCCAAGCGAGCCAGGCGGTGTGCTATCTGCAGTTTTTCCGCTACGTTCAGGTTACCTCCCGCAGCTTGCTCTCCGTCGCGAAGCGTCGTGTCAAAAATCCATATCCTGTTCTTGTCCCTGTTCTTCTCTGTCATGTCCACATCTTCCTTTCTCATGCAAAACATAAAAAAACGGGACCCGCTATGCGGATCCCGTTTTTCTTTGTTCAGCCCCTTCGGATTTCAGCTCATACACCGAAAGACGCCGACCCAGAGAAAAAGGGATCCGCGTGAGCACAAAGTCCGAGGAGGAGGCCTTGAACATTAAAAATACAGATATTCTTAAGAGCGTGTCCAAACGAAAATTCCATCTCCCCGTCTTCCTCCTTCTCCGGTATTTTCATAACGACAAGCGTCTCTATCTTCCATCACTTAAGGGACACCCGACATATTGCCCAACAACAGCGCACCCTTTTCAGTGTACGTACCAAATACAAAGCGCAATGACGAACGATTATAAAGTCTCAGGATAAAAGTGTCAAGGAAATTATGGCGAAAAATTTTGACGAGATGATTTTAGAAAATTGCCGGATCCGGCGAGGCCCGAGGGCAAAAAGGAGGCAACAGGCGCAAACAAAGAGGCAAACGCGGTATAATCGCCCCCGGCAGGATGGGCCTCCTTGCCCGTCGAGCTTAAAAAATTCATAAAGATATGAGGAAGGAGTCGGAATCAATGAAAATCTACATCTGTGCAGACATGGAGGGAGCGTCCGGCGTGGTCCACACAGACCAGACGACAAGCGACAGACCCGAATATGCCTTTGGCTGCCGCATGCAGCTTCACGATGTCAATGCCGTCGTGGAGGGCCTGGTCGAGGCAGGAGTGAAGGACATCCTGGTCAATGACGCCCACGCCCGGATGATCAACCTGGACATCGCAGCCCTTCATCCCGCTGCGCGTCTCCTGAGCGGCACGCCCAAGACGGGCAACATGGTGGAAGGTCATGAAGGGTTCGACGCCGCTCTTTTTGTGGGCTTCCACGCCATGGCCGGCACCCGGCACGCAATCCTGGATCACACGGTCAGCAGCGCCGTCGTTTACTCCGTCACCGTCAACGGGCACGAATTGGGAGAGACGGGCCTGAACGCCATGGCCTGCTCCGCCTCAGGCGTCCCCACAGCCCTTGTCACCGGGGACCAGGCTGCCTGTGACGAGGCCTCCCGTCTTTTGGGGCCCGAGCTTGTCACTCTCCCGGTAAAGACAGCGCGCGGGCGTCTTGCCGCAGACTGTCTGCCCCCGGCCGTCACAGCGCCACTCTTGCGCGCGGCAGCAGTTCGGGCTGTGGAACAGACACGCGCCCAAAGAGCTCCTTTTCTCAACTTCAAAGGGCCCTTTGACCTGCGCCTCACCTTCCATACCTGCGCCCAGTGTGATCAGGCTGCGATCGTCCCCACAGTCGAACGTCTGGACGGACGAACCCTTCGTGTGACAGCAGAGGGAGGGGCAGAGGCTGCTCGATGGGCTACAGCCCTCATCCGCCTGGCATCACGGTGAGAAAAAGGCAAAACATCCTCCAAACCCAACCAACTCCTTGCAGGTTGCCTCCGCTCTCGCTATAATCTATAATATAAAAAGTCTGGGAAATCAGAGAAAAGCTTGGAGTCCGTCACATCACTTAATAACGCCAGAGAGGGGAGAGAATGACTATGTACGACTTAAGGGAACTTGTCTCCATCGGACAAAGCGCTAAGATTGCCCACGTCGTCCACCCGTCTGAGGCTGCGCTGCAGTACTCCAAAGGGCTGGAAGAATTGCTTTCCACTCCTGCCCTCATCGGCCTGATCATCAGGGCCGGAGCTGAAACTCTTGATCCCTACCTGCCGGAGGGATACATCAGCATCGGACGCTCCATTGAGTTTGAACACTCCGCTCCCACTCTCGTGGGAGGGCACATCGTCGTCGAGACCACGGTCTCTGACGTCCAGCCGCTCTTTGTCGTCCTGGACATCATGGTCAAGGATGAGGCCGGAGAGATCGGAACGGGAAAACACTGGCGCAGCATCGTCGTCACAGAGAAACTTCTGGAACGGGCAAAACAACGCAGCCTCCTTGCCTCCAACTCCTGAGTCCGACTGAAATAAAAAGTGCGCCCCTTTAGAAGGGGCGCGCCTCATTTCGGGGTCATCCTGGGGGGAAGAACAGGACAGAGACTCCCCTTCTGACACATCTCAGCCCTTGAGCGCCAGAGGCTTTACCCCTGACCCTTTCGCTCCTTGGCGCCCTGCGCACGTTTGGATCATCGCCTCCAGATTCCTGATAATCTCATGGCTTATCAAGTCTGCCTCGTGGCAAAGTTGTCTCGCCCTGGCGGTGTCAGAGCCCATCACAGCGTCCAGCACCTTGTGATACAGGGGATGGAACCGTTCGTGTATGGAGATGGTCTCATCCCAGAGCCTTTGGCTGATGCAGTTCGGCTTGGGGATTAAATTGAAGAACACCCCCAGCTTGCAGCGGTTGGGGTTGCCCTCCAGGTCAAAAAATCCGCCCGAGTCGACGCCCGCATGCAGTTTATCCACGAAGTCCTTGTGCCTCTGAATGACTGATTGGGCAAAAGAGGTGAACTCCCTGTTGTCGTTGAGCCGGATCACGGCCAGAAGTCGGATGATCTCCTCGGTCATCTCCGAGGTGACGTGTATCTTCCCGGCCAGATCCTGGATGGTCTCCTCCATAGGCTTGATGACTTCTTCTATTTTATCAATGTCACCTAGGGCATCATCGCTGCTCTCCACCAGTTTGCGGCTACTCTCCTGAAGAGCAGAGGAGAGCTGCGACATCTCCTGGGTCATGTGAGCCACGTCCCCCGTCGCTTCGTTGATGGAGCGCATCCCTGCCAGCACGCCCGATATCGCATCGACAACCCGGGCTATCTCTTCGGCAAATCGGTCGGTTCGGGATGAAACAGAGCGAGTGGTCTCCAGAGAGCCGTCGATGTTTTGCGCCAGCTCATCAATTATCCTGATGATTCGACCTGCAACACTCTTGCTCTCGTCCGCCAGCTTGCGCACCTCTTCAGCCACCACGGCAAAGCCGCGTCCGGCGTCCCCGGCCCGGGCCGCTTCAATGGAAGCATTGAGAGCCAAGAGGTTAGTCTGTTCTGCAATGTTTGTGATCGAGTCCACCACGGCTCTCACGGAGTTCGCCTGGTCGCTCAGATTTGTGCTGACCGTGAGCATGTTTTGCATCTCCCGCTTGACCTCGGAAACATTTTCGTCCATGGAGCGCATGTCTTCCATGCCTACTTCAGCCTTGCCAGATATCTCATTGCTGGAGGCCGTCAGTTCCTCAACGAAGGAATAAAGCCTCCTGCTTATTTCCGCAACCCGATTGATGGACCGGTCCTGAGCGTGGCAGCCCTCCTGGAGCATAAAGACGGATTTACGGCCCGAGATCACGTTGCCCCTCATGGACGTGAAGAGCTGGAACTTTGCGAAATGATGGAAGTTCCGGTCAAAGTCGTAGACGGCCATGACTACTTTCTGCAATTTGTTGAACGAGTCCTGCAGCAACGTTCTGAGGCGCGAGAGCAGCAAGGTTGACGAGCCGCCTTGGGATGCTTTCTCCCCCAGGACAACGGAGAGATCCAACCTTTTGCCATCAGAAGCGCAAGCTGCGATCAGACGCTCCATTCCCTTTTTGCTGCGATGAACCTTTGCCAGCAGGACGAGAAGGACCAGGTTCAGCAATAAAAGGAGAACGAGCAACGTCCACATCCAGATCATTAAAGAACACCTCCAGAATTTTCCAGCCCCACGCACAAGTTCATCTAGAGACTGAGACCACATAACTTTAGAGCTCTGAACCAGCTCCGTTAAGGAAGCGCTAGTTGTATCAAGACCCTTCAACATAACATAATTCTCATCAAAAAACAATAATTTTCAGCGCACCATGAAAAGATTCATCCGATACCAGGGGGGTCAATTTGGCTATACCTCTCTTTGCTAAAACCGCGCCACACAAGACAGCGCATCGCCTTCATGGCCATGATGGTTTTCCTGAGTTTCAAGACACTGACCTCTTGAAACGACCCTGCCCAAGCGTCCCCCGTAATCTCCCGCAAGGTGTCCGGGCAACTCGAAACCGACATCCTTCCTTTGCGCTCTACACCTCACTTAATGGTATACTCTTAACAAATTCGGGGCGAGTGCTCATGGCCTCTTGATGGTTTTTTGCCCCTGCCCTTTCAGGCCGAGGTGGAACATGGACGACCTGTTGAAAGCAACCCTTCTGCTCAACGCCTGCCGCGCACCCTTTTCCGCGTGGGAGGCGTTGAAGGACGATCCGACTCAACTCTGGACCTGTGGGGAGGAGACATGGAAAAAACTGGGTCTGCGCCCCTCCTCCTGCTCCGCTCTGGCAGCCCTGCTGGATCTGCGCGACTGGCCTGAGCGGGAGCTGGAACGCATCGCCGCCAAAGGCGCGCATTTTCTCACGCCCGACGACCTCAGCTACTCCCCGCGCCTCAAGGACCTCCGGCAGCCTCCCGTAGGCCTTTATGTCTTAGGAAAGCCCGAAGCTCTGACGCGCCCCTCCGTCGCCATCGTCGGGACGAGACGATGTACCCTCTACGCAAAAACAGTGGCTGAAGCCCTGGGCAAAGCGGCCGCTCAAGCCGGCTTTGTCGTCCTCAGCGGAGGCGCGAGGGGCGTGGACGGAGCAGGGCATGCAGGTTGTCTGAACGGAGGCGGTCAGACCGTCGCTGTGCTGGGAACCTCTCTTGATCGCGTCTACCCCGCAGAGCACCGAGAGCTCTTTGCTCGCATCGCTGGCTCCGGAGCTCTGGTCTCAGAGTACCCCTTCAACACTGAAGGGGCAGCCTGGCGTTTTCCGGAGCGCAACCGCCTCATCGCCGGGATGGCGAGCCGGCTGGTCGTAGTCGAGTCCCCCGAGGACGGAGGTGCCATGATCACGGCGCGGCTGGCCCTTGAGCTGGGGCGCGAGATATGGAGCGTTCCCTGCCGCATCACGGAGGGGGTCGGGAAGGGCTCCAACATCCTCCTGCGCGACGGTGCCAACCCCCTGATCGACATTGAGGATTTCATCGGGAAAATTTCAAGCCCTTACGGACAGCTCCTCATTGACTTCGGTCCGCCAAACCCGGCCCCAGCCCTTTCCACAGACGAAAAAATCGTCCTGTCCCTCCTGCAGCGCCAAGGGGGCCGGACTGTCGACGAACTTCTGGCCGAGAGCGGTCTGGACTTCCCTGTACTCCAGACTTGCCTGCTCGAACTCGCCGCCGCTCATCTGATAGTCCCGTCCGGGCCCGGACGCTACTCCGCCTTGCCCTGAGGCCTTCATACGAGCGAGCCCACCTCTTTTGCTGCTTCTGGCCCTGGTCTGAACAGTATGAGGCCGGGACCTGGATCAGACTCACCAACACCATAGGGACACCTACGCAGCAAGCACCTGCTGATAGAGAATCTGACACTTCCATAAGGAGGAGTTTCAAAGATGAAATACGGAATAGTCGGCCACACGGGCCGCATGGGACAAGAGCTTCAAAAAGTTTTTGGTGAGGCGGGCTGTTCGCTCGTCCTCACCTCCAATAAACAGGGCGGCACGTGCGACACCTCGCCCGACGTCATCGTGGACTTCTCCTCCTTTGACGCTCTGCCCGGTACCGTAGGGCTGTGCCGCAAACATCGATCCGGGCTGGTGATGGGAACGACCGCCCTGAAGGCACAGCATTTTGAGCTGCTGCAAGACCTTGGCTGTGAGCTTCCCGTGGTGCAGAGCTTCAACTTTGCCATCGGGGTCAACGTCCTCAAGATGATCCTTCGTGATTACGCCCCTTTCTTTCAGGACTGGGACATGGAAATTTCAGAGACCCACCACAACAAGAAGAAGGATGCTCCCTCGGGGACAGCCCTCCTACTCCAGGACGCGACCGGGCGCGACTGCCCCACCCACTCCCTGAGGCTCGGGGGAGTGCCCGGGGATCACAGCGTTCAGTTCGGCAACGAGGGTGAGGTGGTGACCTTCACCCATAGGGCCCTCTCCCGTACCGTCTTCGCCCTGGGGGCCTTAAGGGCCGCCCATTTTATCGCTTCAGCTCCGGCTGGTCTCTACTCCTTTGAGGACGTACTGGAAACCATACGTTTGTCCAAAGACTCCTGAGAACAGCTCCGAATCTACCTTCTCCCCGCCCCGGACGGGACTCTTAAGGAAGCCCCGACAATCTCCGGCCTCAAGCACACCATCTTTAACTTTAAGGAGAGTATTGCCATGCAGGAAATGAACACGGAAGAGATCATCCGCCTCATCAGGGAATCCCCCAAAAAGACACCCGTCCAAGCCTATGTCTCCGGCAGCCTGAAGGGATTGGAGTGGGGAGCGCTTCGCTTTGTAGGGGGCGCTGACTTCGGCGTGCTGTTCGGGGATCTTCCCGAGGTTCTGGCAGCCCTGGAACGCCATAAAGATCACATTCGCGCCGTCGAGACAGAGGTCCGGAGCCGCAACTCCGCCATCCCTCTTGCGGACCTGACCCGCTACGACGCCCGCATTGAGCCGGGGGCCATCATTCGCGACCGGGTCGCCATAGGCAAGGCTGCTGTCGTCATGATGGGCGCTGTCGTCAACATAGGAGCCGTCATCGGTGAGGGGACGATGCTCGACATGAACTGTGTCATCGGCGGTCGCGCCCGCATCGGGGCCCGATGCCACATCGGCGCCGGAGCCGTCATCGCAGGGGTCATCGAACCCGCCTCCGCGACGCCTGTCGTGATAGGGGACGACGTCCTGGTCGGAGCCAATGCGGTCATCCTCGAAGGGGTTCAGGTAGGAGCCAGGTCCGTGATCGCAGCCGGGGCAATCGTCACCCAGGACGTCCCTGAGGACGTCGTGGTCGCAGGCGCGCCCGCCAGAACTATCAAAAGTGTGGATGACAAAACACTATCCAAAACTCAGATAGTTGAGGACCTACGCAAATTGTGACCCGATTCTCCGTTCGATTGTGCGCAGAGCCGATTGAACAGGACCCTTTATTAGTGTACACTCACAGAAAAGCCATGTCCCTTCTCAGGGACATCCTGGAAAGTAGATGCATATGATGAACGTTATTGCAGCCTCAAAGCAAAACGGGTTCCCAAATTTGATCGTGCAGAAGTACGGGGGCTCGTCCGTGGCTACATCCGAGAAGATTTGCGGCGTCGCCCGAAAGGTCAAGGCCCGAGTGGAAACAGGAGCAAAAGTGGCCGTGGTGGTCTCCGCCATGGGGAAGACCACCGACTCCATGATCGCTCTCGCCAGAAAAGTCTCCCCCTCCTCGGAGCCTCCGCCCCGCGAGATGGATATGCTCCTGGCAACGGGAGAGCAGGTCTCGGCAGCACTCCTCTCAATGGCCCTCAACGACCTGAAGGTCCCAGCCATTTCGCGCAACGCCTTCCAGCTGGGCATCGTCACCTCTGGCAACTACAGCAACGCACGCATCAGGGACATCAACCTCACCCTTTTGTCCCGCGATATGGAGCGCTACGATGTTGTCGTCATCACAGGTTTTCAGGGGATAACCCCTGAGGGGGACTTCACCACACTGGGGCGTGGAGGTTCGGACACGTCAGCGGTTGCCATTGCAGCCAAAGCCGGAGCTCCCTGCGAGATCTACAGCGATGTCCCGGGCATCTTTACCTGTGACCCTCACAAGGTGCCGGGCGCCCATAAACTGGAGGCCATCACCTACACTGAGATGCTTGAACTGGCCTCCCTGGGCGCCAAGGTACTGCACATGAGGGCGGTGGAGCTGGCGCGACGGTACGAGGTGAACCTTTACTGCGCGTCCACTTTTTCTGAAGAAAGGGGTACCTCTGTGCTTAAAGAGCTTCCCGAATGGATGGAAACACCTGTCGTCACAGGCGTGACCGTTGCGCGCAATCAGGTCAGGTTCGTCGTCAAAAACATCCCCGGCAACGGGGATATCGTGTCAGGCATCTTTCAAACCCTGGCCCTGGCCGGCGCCAACATCGACATGATCTCCATGGCAGGCGATCGTGGTCTGTCGTTCCTGACCTTCACCGTACTGGACTGCGACGAAAAATCCGTCCTCAAAGCCGTGACGGACTACATGAACTCCCATAACCTGACCGGCTGGACCCTCGAACCCGGGGTCCCAGTGGCGAAGGTCTCCGCCGTAGGCGACGGCATGAACACCGCCACAGGCGTAGCAGGACGTCTCTTCTCCGCCCTGCGCAGCCGCAGCATCTCCATCATGGGCATCTCGACCTCAGACATTAACATCTCCGTGCTGGTGGACGGCACGAGAGCTGACGAAGCCGTCGAGGCTCTGGCAGAAGAGTTTGCCCTGAAAAGCTGACCGGCATGACAAAACGGGCCTCGCCCATCCCAGGAGCCCGGGATGCCCTGTCGGAGGAAGCAAGAGGTAACTTCAATGAAGGGGGCAATTTCAGATGAGCGCGAGAAGTTCTCCTCGGGAGGCGTCGCTTGAGCCACAAATGAACGTTAACGAACACGGCCCACTCCTAAGTCCGAACCGCTCGAAAAATCCCGGCTGGCTCCTCCTGAGAAGCGTGCTCCTCTCTTTTTGCCTCCTCCTGCCCTTTCTCCTTCTCCCTCCGGCAAAAGCGGAAGAAGCCCTCAAAGAGGCCAGCCTCTCCGCAAACCGGATGCGGTTTGACTCCAACACGGGCGACTTTCTGGCCGTGGGGAACGTCGTCATAAAGGCCGACGGACTGACCCTTGTCTCCCCTCAGGGGAAGGGGAACGTCCAGCGCAAGGAGGTCCTCTTTGAAGAAGGCGTCGTTGCCTCCGGCGACTGGCGCGGAGAACACGTTGAGCTGAGCGCCGGGAGCGTCACGCTGCTCTTTGGTGACAACCCCTCCTGCAAATTGGTGGGCAGCGTCAAAGGCAGGGTGGGCATGCTGAGCCTGGATGCGGATCGCTTCATGCTGAAAGCCCTGGAGGACCTGCCGGGGCACTCTCCCGAGGCTGTGATACAGCTTTGGTTTGCGGGTGTCCGGCGTCTGGAGGACAAGGCAAGAGGCATCGTCTTCGGAGCAGAGACCATGGAGGGACAGCTGAAGGACGGAGTTCTGCTCTCCATGAAGGCAGCCGGAAAGGTCTGGCTGGAGGGCCGGGAGGTCTCCGGCGGGGAGCCCGTTAACATCCGGGGGGATACGGCTCTTTACTCCGAGGACAGGGGCAGCGTCGTGCTGAACGGCAACGTCAGGGCCGTCCAGAAAGGGCGCGTCCTCACGTCGAACTCCATCGTCTATTTTCCGGACCAGAACCGCGTGGAGGCCATCGGAGGGCTCTCAAAGAAGGACGGCATCACGGGCACAGAACGGGCAACCATTACCATCGACCTCTCTCAAGAACCTCGAAAAACTCCCAAGAAGACGAAAGCTCCCCCAAAAAAGGATTCGAAATGATGCCAAAAAAACACTCAAAAAAAAACTCACTCCATCCCTCGCCCTCCGAAGCTCCGCTCCCTCCTGAGAGAGAAGCCCGGAAGGGGGTTTTGTTTGCCAGTGCCCTCCGGAAGAGTTACGGGGAGCGGATGGTCGTCCAGGACGTAGAGCTCATGGTGAGACCCGGCGAAGTCGTTGGGCTTCTCGGTCCCAACGGAGCGGGCAAGACCACCTCTTTTTATATGATCGTCGGGCTCGTCAAACCCGATGCAGGCCAGGTCTTCATCGGCGACCAAGATGTGACCGCGATGCCTGTCTATGCCCGAGCCCGGGCCGGGATAGGTTATCTGCCCCAGGAGTCCTCCGTGTTTCGCAACCTCACCGTCCGGGAGAATATCGACCTGGTCTTTGAGGAGCAGGGACGCTCCTCAAAGGACGCCACGGACCTTCTTCTGGCGCAGTTCGGTCTTGAGCATATCGCCGACACCAAAGGCTACGCACTTTCAGGAGGCGAAAAAAGACGCCTTGAGGTCGCCCGTGCTATCACCCTGCAGCCCCGCTTCATCCTGCTGGACGAACCCTTCAGCGGCATTGACCCCATTGCTGTTAACGATATCCAGTTGATGATCAAGAGCCTCCGTGAACAGGGGTACGGGGTCCTCGTCACAGATCACAACGTCCGGGAAACTCTCTCCATCACAGACCGCACCTACCTCATTCACGAGGGCCGGATATCTCTGACCGGCTCTCCCGAGGAGATGGCCCAAAACCCCTTGGCCCGCCGTTTCTACCTGGGGGATAACTTCGCCTGGTAGCCCCGGCAGACTCAACCCAGCGTTTTGACTGTTCGAGCCTGCCCACATTTTTTCCGTCGCCCGTTTCAAGTTCGGACGTCGTGTATGCTTTCTTATGTAAAAATGTGTATAATTGTAAAGGATCGTGGTCATAAAAAAGCACCGCTCGCTTTATTTGTTATTCTATGTGTCGCATCAAAATCAAATTCGTAAAGGAGGTTTTTCAGATGTCGATCAAGACAAAACTGCGCTGTATGCTCACCGTCGTCCTCCTGGTCATCCTGGCTATGATGGGCCTGACGTACTTCTGGGGAAGCTCGTCCTTAAACGACTTCCTGAACCAAACCGGTCTGGAGGTCGTCCAGGCAAGCGCCGAACGGACCGCCGAGATATTTACCAAGGTGGCCCAGATAGCCTCGACCTCCGCCATCGCCACAAGATATGGTATCGAACGCTTCGGCATGGATGAAAGGCAGCTGGAGGACCTCACCGTCGTTCTTCGGGACGCCAACTCCCAAGGCGGCATCGTGGACGTTCACTTCTCCAGCGAGGCGACGGGGCGCATCTCCATCAGCAGCAGGTGGCAGGAGCCGGATGACTACGACGCCCGAACCCGCTCCTGGTATCAGAAGGCCCTCGCCGTCCCCGAGGGGACCGTGGCCTTCACCCAACCCTATTTTGATTTGGTGACCAAGCAGATAAGCGTGTCCGCGGTCATGGCCGTTTACTCCTCTCGGGGGACCCTCCTGGGCGTCCTGGGGGTCGACATCGACTTTGATATCCTGAGCTCCATCGTCGTCAACCTCAAGATCTTTAACCAGGGTAAGGGCGCCCTCTTCCTTCAGAACGGGCTCGTCGTCGCTCACCACAACGAGGATTACGTCTTAAAGGCCAATTTTCTTGAAGACGGAGAGTTCTCTGAATCCCAGCGAGCCTTCACCAGGCGTATGGTGGCAGGCGAGACCGGCTTTGCCAACTACGACTGCCAGCGCCAAAGCCATCGGGCTTTCTTCGCCCCGGTCGGAAACGGTTATTACCTCTCTATCTCCTTCCCCCTCACCGTCGTGGACAGCATCATCCGAGGTTTCACCTCAGTTCTCATGATAGCTGCCACTGCCGCTCTAGTGCTCATCTGCGGGTTAGCCCTCACCATCACACGCGGGCTTTCCCGCTCCCTGAACGGCATGAATGCCGTGACCTCAGAGCTCGGGGACGGCGACCTCTCAGTCCGCTTTGACGACCGCAGGAACGACGAACTGGGGCGGATGGCTAAGGCCCTCAACGGCATGCTCGACTCCATCTCGGACGTCTTTGGGAAGATCCAGCACGAGAGTGAGAACACCTCCCGAGGTGCTGAGACCCTGGCCGCCCTCTCCGAGGAGACTCTGGCC
>JAAYOR010000033.1 GCA_012520235.1 Fretibacterium sp. | reverse complement strand
TGGGCGGCATCGGAAGCACCGTCATCATCGGATACCTCGTCATGCTGGTGCCCTCCTTTTTCATCTCCCCCGGCCTGATAGGTAAGGTGTTCGGCGCACAGAACGAACGCGCCATCAGATGGGGTACCGCCACCAATGGGATCGTGCAGCTCTTTTTTGCGCTCATCCCGGTCTTCATCGGAATATCGGCCTTTGCGGCCTTCCCCGGCCTGACCCGCGCCGACCTGGCCCTGCCCACCGCCATGAAGGAGATGATGCCCTTTACCATCTCCACCCTGGCTCTGGCTGCCATATTTGCAGCAGAGGTCAGTACGGCGGACGCCGTCCTCTATATGCTGGCAACCTCCGTCTCCAACGACCTCTACAAAAGGTTCCTCAACCCTTCCATCTCCGACACCAACCTGCTGAAGCTCAGTCGGGTCATTACCCTCGTCTCCGGGGTGCTGGGCGTGCTCTTCGCTCTCAAGCTCAGCAGCATCATCTCAGCCCTCACCATCTTCTACTCTCTGATGAGCGTCTCCCTGGCCGCACCTCTGGTCTTTGGACTCTTCACCCGACGCGCCTCCAACGCCGGAGCCATCCTCGCCTCCGTCTGCGGCGTCACTCTCACCCTCTTCTGCACCTTCTATAAGGGGGCGGAGACCGTCAACCTGTTCGTAGGAGTCCTGGACACCAGGACCATGCTGGTGGACTTCGGCTTCACCAAGCTGAACGCCACCACCTGCGGCATCTTGCTGGCCTTTGTAACCATGGCCCTCTCACTCGTCCTGCTGCCCTCCCGCAAGCCCGCGCTTGAGGAGGTGCCTGTGGGCTACGAGGCCAAAGCTCTCTAACGACGATTTTGGCTTCGGGCATCAGCCAGCTCTAAGGCCAACTGAAGCCTGACCCGACGGCACAAAGACAGACGACAAAGGTCCGGACTCTTTTGAAAGAGTCCGGACCTTTGCCATTAAGATAAGCTGCTATATGGACATATTACGAACAGCAGCAACCTCAGGTTTCAGGAGCAGGCACCTCAGAGATCGAGCGCCTGAGGCCGCTGGATAAGTTTCCAACTCAGACCTTAAGGGTCTCTCCCTCCGTCACCGCCACCACAGCGCAGACCGCCGTGTCGCCCGTGACGTTGATGCAGGTACGGGCTGCGTCCAAAACAGCGTCAATACCGGCGATAAGGGCAACACCCTCAATGGGGAGACCGACGCTGGTGAGGACCATGGTCAGCATGATGAGCCCCGCTCCGGGCACCCCTGCCGTGCCGATGGAGGCCAGGGTGGCGGTCAGGACGATGTGTGCCTGAGCGCCGAGGGTGAGGGGGATGCCGAAGGCCTGAGCCACAAAGAGCGCACAGACGCCCTGGTAGAGCGCCGTCCCATCCATGTTGATGGTGGCGCCAAGCGGCAGGACAAAGGAACAAACTCCCTCGGAGACCCCCAGGTTGTCACGGACATTGGCGATGGTGATGGGCAGGGTCCCGGAGCTGGAGCGCGTCACAAAAGCGGTGATAGCCGCCTCCCGAATCCCCTTAAAGTACCAGAGGGGAGAGCGTTTGCAGAACGCGACGATGAGGCCCGAGTAGACGACCAGCGCGTGCAGGAAGCATCCCAGATAGACCGCCCCGATGACTTTGGCAAACGGGGCCAGAATGGCCAACCCGTACTTGGCCGCCGTGATGGCGATGAGCGCGAACACGCCGTAGGGAGCCAGACGCATGACTATGTGGGTCATGGAGTACATGACCTCTGCAAATGCGTCAAAGAACCCCGCCACTCTCTTGCCCTTATCCCCCGCGTAGATACAGGCCACACCCACGAAAAGGGCAAAGACGATGATCTGAAGCATGTTGGCCTTGACCATGGAGTCCACAGGGTTGGAAGGAAAAATGTCCAGCAGCACCTTCAGAATGGGCTCGGCCTCCTTGGCCGTGCCGACAGCCCCTTCGATGTTCATGCCCACCCCCGGCTGAATGAGGTTGCCAAGGGCCAGGCCCACGACGATGGCAACCGCCGTCGTCAGGAGGTAGAGCACCAGGGTCTTTACCCCGATGCGGCCCAGCTTCTTGGGGTCTCCCACAGAGGCGGCTCCTGAGACAAGGCTCGCGAAGACCAGGGGGACTATCAGCATCTTCAAAAGCGTGAGGAAGATCTTCCCGACAAAATCCAGGAAAGGTATGACGTAATCATTCAGAGCAGGCGTCTGAGCCACCTTCGGTCCCACCAGGAATCCGAAGACAATCCCCAGGACAAAACCTATCGTTATCTTGACAAGCAGCGACATCTTCTTTCCTTCTGCGTTCACTTCTCACTCACTCCTTTTCCAGCATTTTCGCACCTGAGCCCCGAGTCTCCAGAACAGCACATAGCCCACCTGAAAACACAGACGAGCCCCGCAGGTTCATTATAGCGTTTCAATGACAATTTGGGGTTGGAAATTTTTTAATTCAAAAAATATAAAACATCAGAACGCCCGCTTTTCGTCATAAAGACAAGCTTTAACTCCCCTTCTATGGTATACTACTTTATGTATCAAAAATACACACACGAGCGCTCGACCCGAGGTGCGCCGGATAATGAAGGCGTGGAGGGTTTTTTTTCGCTTGTCCTGCGCCGGCAGGCTGGTGGAAGGCATCTCGTGGAGGCTCAACCATTAGGAGGGTTTTAATTTGGCAGTTGTCAGTATGAAGCAGTTGTTGGAATGTGGTGTCCACTTTGGACACCAGACGCGGCGTTGGAACCCGAAGATGAAACCTTACATCTTCACGGAGCGTAACGGAGTTTACATCATTGACCTTCAGAAGACCGTGCGCGGTCTGGAGAAGGCCTATGACTTTATCCGGGAGACGACGGCAAATAAGGGAATAATCCTCTTCGTCGGCACAAAGCGCCAGGCTCAGGACACCATCCGTGACGAGGCGATCCGATGCGGGCAGCCTTTCATCAACCAGCGCTGGCTGGGCGGGCTCATGACGAACTTCCCGACCATTAAAAGCCGCATCATACGGATGCTTGAGCTTCGTTCGTATGACGAGAAGAACAAATGGTCCGAGTTCTCCAAAAAAGAGTTGGCCACACTGCGCAGGGAGCAGTCAAAGCTTGAGAAATATCTGGGCGGGCTCGCCAGGATGAACAGGATCCCCGACGCCCTTTTCCTCATCGACCCACGACGTGAGGAAAACGCCATTGCGGAAGCGCGCAAGCTGGGCATCCCTATCGTCTCCATAGTGGATACGAACTGTGACCCGGAGCTCATCGACTACCCCATCCCGGGCAACGACGACGCCATTCGGGCCATCAAGCTGATAACCGGACTGATGGCAAACGCTGTGATCGAAGGCCGGCAGGGCCAGGATGCAATGGAGGAGCCCGCCTCGGAAGATGTGGAAGGGCAGGAAGATTCAGAGCCCGTCGACGTCAGTGAAGACGACTTGATAGCCGTTCGCGAGCGCCTCCACAAAAAATACGACGATGATGACGACGATGATGAAGGAGAGGAATAACATAAGCATGGCTGAAATTTCCGCAGCAACAGTGAAGGAACTCCGGGACCGCACAGGCTCGGGCATGATGGACTGCAAAAAGGCCCTGGCCGAGATGGGTGGAGACGTTGAAAAGGCCATCGACTACCTGCGCGAGAAAGGTTTGGCGAAAGCTGCCAAGAGAGCGGGACGAACCGCCGCCGACGGACGCATCTTTCATTACATCCACACCAACTTCAAGGTGGGGGCCATTGTCGAGTTGAACAGTGAGACGGACTTTGTGGCCAAGACGGACGAGTTCAACGAGCTGGGGCGCGAGCTGGCGATGCATATCACGGCCGCCAACCCACTCTACCTTACACCGGAAGACGTCCCTGCCGAGGACCTGGAACGGGAGAAAGAGGTCTACCGTCAGCAGCTTCGCGAGGAGGGGAAACCCGAGGACCGCATTGAGCAAATAGTGGAGGGTAAGATCAAGAAATTCTACGAGACCGCATGTCTTCTGGAGCAGAATTACATCCGCGAGCCGGACAGAAAAATTCGCGACCTTATCGTGGACCTCATCGCCAAGCTGGGCGAGAACATCGTTATTCGGCGATTCGCCCGCTTCATGGTCGGGGAATAACATCCCTTCCAATTGGAGGCATGGTACCTCTCCCACCCGAGGAGCAAGGTTTTGTACAGCTGAAGGGATACGGTTTTGAGGCATCCGAAGGGCAAGGTTTTGCAACACAGGTAATAAAAAAATCGGGAGCTCCGGCGTTTTTCGCGCCGGAGCCTTTTATGCAAACCTTTTGGAGGGAGAGCCCTTGATTCGTTATAAGAGGATTTTGCTGAAGCTGTCGGGCGAGGTTTTGGCTGGAAACGAAAAGTTCGGGCTGGATTTCGATGCGGTGCGCCGCATCGGTTCGGAAGTCGCAGCTGTCTACAACGCAGGGATTGAGCTTTCCATGGTCGTCGGGGGCGGAAACATGCTGCGCGGACGTGACATGGAAAAGCTGGGCATTGAGAGGGTCCAGGCGGACTACATGGGGATGCTCGGCACAGTCATCAACGCGCTGGGACTCCAGGAGGTCCTGGAGAAGCTTGGCGTACCCACGCGCGTGCAGACTTCTATTGAGATGCGCGAGTTGGCCGAGCCCTACATCCGTCGCCGTGCCTTGCGCCACATGGAGAAGGGGCGGGTCGTCATCTTTGCAGCCGGGACCGGCTCTCCCTACTTTTCGACCGACACCACGGCCGCCCTGCGTGCCGCCGAGATGAACGTGGACTGCATGGTGAAGGGCACCAAGGTGGACGGCATCTATGATAAGAACCCCACCTCGCACCAGGACGCGCGCTTTCTCCCCTTCCTGACCTACGACGAGGCCGCACTTGGACGTTTCGAGGTCATGGACTCCGCCGCTTTCTCGCTCTGCATGGAGAACCGGATCCCGATCCTCGTCCTGAACATCCAGAAGCAAGGAGCCCTGGTCGCCGCTCTTGTCAAAGGGGAACGAATTGGTACAATCGTAAGCGAAGAGGGGGCCGCTTCTTAAAGCAACCTCCGCTCTGACTGAACCCGCTGGCAGGCGGTCGCGGCGGCCACCTGCGCGGACAAATAGCATTGTCGTTTTCGCCTGAATTACAGGCCTTTTGTCGAGCAATCCGCATCCTGACACAGAGAGGAGATCGTCATGCCCAAGAACGAACTGAAACAAATGCGTGAAAAAATGGAAAGAACCCTGACTTTCCTGAATGGGGAATACCTCGTCATCCGCACCGGGCGCGCCCATCCCGGCCTGGTGAGTGACATCAAAGCGGATTACTATGGTACCCCTACCCCACTCAAGCAGATGGCAAACGTCTCCGCCCCGGAGCCTCGCACAATCATGATAGCCCCCTTCGACCGCTCCAGCCTGAAGGCTATAGAGAAGGCCATCCTTGCCTCCAACCTGGGTATCACCCCTCAAAACGACGGGGAGACCGTGCGCCTGACCATGCCGGAGCTGACGGGCGAACGCCGTGTAGAGCTGACCCGGCTTCTTTCGAAAAAAGCGGAGGAGGCCCGCGTGACTATCCGTAACCATCGCCGGGACTCCATTGAGGTCCTGAAAAAAATGGAGAAGGACTCCGTCATCTCCGAAGACGACCTGAAGAAATACTCCAAGGACGTCCAGGATATCACGGATGAGTTCACCAGGAAGGTGGACGAGGCCTATAAACTGAAGGAAAAAGAGGTCATGGAGGACTGACTCCTGCCCTGCCCCCGTGGTGGAGCCGGCAAAGCTCCATGAGGCCAGAGGCCACTGACCCTCACATTGACCCCTGACCCCCTACAGGCTTCATCATGAAGGGCGCGGAGACGACAGGACTCCCCGCCCGTCTGGAGGAATAAAGCATGGTAGAGCTGAACCAATACGACTCGCCCGAATACGAGATATTCAAGCAAAAGCTGCGCAAGATCATCGGCTTAGATCTGAACTCGTATAAAAACCAGATACACCGGCGCGTCCATATGTTGATGGACCGCTGGAAGGTGAATACCTACGACGAATATTTCAACGCGATCAAAGACGACAATAAAAAGCTGAGGGAGTTCCTGGACCACCTGACCATCAACGTCTCGGAATTCTTCCGCAACGAACAACAGTGGTGGAAGATGAGGGACCATCTGCTCCCCGATCTGATCAAAAAACGAGGCTCAAAACGTCTGAAACTCTGGAGCGCCGGCAGCGCGACGGGTGAGGAGCCTTACTCCCTGGCCATTCTTTCCGCCATCTGCGGGTTGGACCCCTCCGTCCCGGTCCTGGCGGTCGACATCGACGAGGGCGCTATCAACATCGCCCAAAAAGGCGTCTACCTCAAGCGCCAGCTCCTGAACGCTCCGAAGGAGTACCTCTCTAAGTACTTCACAACCTCCGACGGTGGGGAGACCTATCACGTTACCCCGGAGATCAAGCGCCGCGTCTCCTTCAAACGCTTCAACATGATCGATGAACCGTTCGGCAGCGGCTTTGACCTCATCCTCTGCCGCAACGTCGTCATCTACTTCACGGCCGAGACCAAGTCACTCCTTTACGTTAAGTTCTTCAACGCCCTGGCCCCCGGGGGATATTTCCTGGTGGGCTCAACCGAGCAGATCTTTGAGTACAAAAAAATCGGCTTCGAGATGGCCGGCCCGTTCCTCTACACCAGAAAATAAAAGCCTTTACGAAAATTACGCCCCTCGCGCCATTTTTTGGAGGACTCAACCCCCTGCTCGGCCCTGAGAAATGAAAAGAGAAAAGAGTCCGGCGTACCGGACTCTCTTTTTACTTTTTCACTGGATGGCTCCAGCCTCTAACGCCGGCCCTCCGATTCCGAGTCTTCTCTTTGCGGGCCGGTGCAGTCGTAGACGAATGCAGGCGGGATGTTGCGCAGGACAAAGGAGGTGCGCATTCTCTCAAATCGCTTCTCAAAGCTGCCCTTCATGATCTTGGAGTACTGGTAGGCCACAAACCGGCCTTCCGGCTTCAGGACCTCGCATACCGCATCCAGGATGTCTTGGGTCACCTCGGAGGGCAGCACCGTGAAAGGGAGGCTGGAGATCACACAGTCCAGCCCGTCCAGCCCATGGCCCCGGACGATCTTGGGCAGTTCCCGCGCGTCCCCGTAAAGCGAGATGTCCAGGTGCTCGTCCGCGATCATTCGTTGCAGCTCGGGATCCACCTCAAACACCAGGAGCTTCGTGCCCGGGCTCATCCTGCGGACGATGGCACGAGTGAAGACTCCGGTCCCCGCCCCCAACTCTGCGACGGAGCGCGTCTTAGCCCAGTCCACCTTATCCAGCATCGCCCTCGTCAGGTATGGGGAACTGGGCGTAACGCTGCCTATCCGGCGCGGTGCACCAGCAAACCTCCGTAAAAAAACCATGCTCTGCGCAAAATTCGCTCTCAGCGCCCTCGACTGTTGGAGCAGATGAAAATGGCGCTTGCTCATCGTTGCCTCCCTCCGGCCGCACAAGCGGCCTGCGTTGCAATACTTTTGGCCCGGTGCAAGGGCCTTCCTTTGCACCTTCAAAAACCTCAAGGGAAATTATACCGCACTTCGCCCCTCCCTTGGGAAAACTCCTCGAACTTCAAAGACTCAGGAAAGTCGGGGCGTCGGGGCAAGGAATTTTCCCAGGAAGGGGCCGCGGATTGGAAAGGAGAACTGTCATGAAAAAGAAACTGGTCGTGCTCACCGGAGCGGGGATGAGCGCGGAAAGCGGCATCAAAACCTTCAGGGACACGGGCGGGCTCTGGGAGGAATATGACGTGATGGAGGTGGCCAGCATTGATGGCTGGCGCAGAAACCCAACCCTGATGACGGAGTTTTACAACCAACGCCGAGCTCAGCTGGAACACGCCCAACCCAACCGAGGGCACGTTGCTCTGGCCGAGCTGGAGGAGATGTTTGACGTCCGAATCGTCACCCAGAACGTGGACAACCTGCACGAGCGCGCCGGGAGCACCCACGTACTCCACCTGCACGGGGAGCTGACGAAGGTCCGAAGCGTCCTGGACGAGTCCAAAGTACAGGATATCGGCTACAGGAAGATGGAGCCCGGAGAGAAGGGCCCCGACGGGGCCCCGCTGAGGCCTCACATCGTCTGGTTTGGAGAGGCCGTCCCTCTGATAGGGGAGGCAGCGCACCTGGTGCGAGAGGCTGATATCTTTGCCGTCATCGGCACGTCGCTCAACGTCTACCCTGCGGCCGGCCTCGTCGGGGATCTGCGGCCCGGCAGGCCCGCCTTTTTGATAGACCCTAACGAGGTTGCCATGACCCTGCCCGGCTTCACCATCATCCGGGAGGGCGCAGCCAAGGGCGTGGACACGATGCGCGAACACCTCCTGAAGCTGATCTGAGCGAAAGAGCAACGTTCAGCCCCTTAAAAAAACTCCCTCTGCAAAGTTCAGGCCCTCTGCCGTGCCGGCAGGGGGCATTTTTTGGGTTTGGGTTTTGGGTTTTCGTTGTCGTCATTCCTGTTCGTTGGCGACGCCCACTCGCGGGGTGCCGTCCTTCATCCTGAAACGGATGAGCCGTGGGACATCGCCCTCATAGGACTTGTCCTTTGGGACGTAAATCTTCAGGCCGTCCCGCACCACGACGTCATAACCCTCCGGGTCCTCAGGCAGCCCGCCCTTAACCAGCGGCAGATCCACGCCCTTCCGTCAGGTGTAGTAGACGCCCGAGACCCAGGCGCTCTCGTCTCCTGAGCCGGTGAGGAGCTCCCAGGCTTCGGGCGTCACGTCTACGCTGACGACCCCGGCAAAGAGGGCGAGGAGCGCAGGGAGAGCGGGAATAAGGGCAGTCCCCCTCAGATCTTTCAGCCGTTCACGCGGCATATCCGGACCAGGCCGTCCTCGGCCCCAAGCTCCAGGGTGACGTAGCGTTTGAGGTAACGGCTCAGAAAATCTCCGCGCGGCATCGGGGCGCCGTCCTCACCCAGGAAGAGGCACTCCGGATGCAGAGGCCCGGACGCCTCCTTGCCGGAGACGACCAGGACGATGACATCCCCTTCCGGCCCCGTCTCCACCCGCTCCAGGGTCCCAGTCACTTCAAGGATCTCCTGGGGCTTTGCGCTTGCGAGAGCCTCAGACGCCCCCAGCCCCAACCCCAACAAAACCACCGCCGTCAACCCGGCAAAAAAGGCAAAAAGGACAAAAAATCGCCTCATGGCACTCTCCTTCCTTCTTTCTCTTCTTCTCTCTTTTCTCATTCAGGCAGGGCGGCGCGGACCGAATCTGTAGCACCCCGCCGCCTCCCATCCAGCAGTGTGGCAGGTCAGTCGGCCTCCCGCCCCATATCCAGGACCTCCTCACGCCAGTAGCGGATGTAGGGGACGTTGGGCTCCATCTCCGGGCCGGCGGAGGGAGAGCCACCAGTGTCAATTATAATGTCAGTGTCCGTGAGAGTTTTCTGCGAAGATCTTTCCAGAGCCCCCTCCTCCTCCTCCCGGACGGAGGCAATGATCTGCCCTCTCACCCCGGTGAATCCGACGACCTTGACGTTCTCGATCTCAATGGGCTTTTCAAGGGATACCCCCGTCTCCGGGTCCAGGAAGTAAATCCGGGTCACTCCCCTCTCCGAGGAGGTGAAGGTACACTTTGTCTCGTCAAAGCCCCCCTGACCCTTCTCGGGCTGGAAGGTGGCAACTATGAGTCTGCCCGAGTAGAATAGGGGGAGGTCGTGGGGTATTCCGCCTCGTAATTGCCCGATGCGGGACGCAGCTTCAGGTACCAGCCCTTCGGGTTGGGGGGAAGCTCCGTTCCTGTGGGTTCGGTCATGTCGATCTCGCTCTGGCTCAGAGGCCTCAGGGAGCGGGTGGTGTCCGAGGGGAGCGCCACGTTCAGGTTGACGCCAAACACGAGCTGCTCGGGGTTCTCCAGCACTCCGCTGTTGTACTCCCTGTCCGGGCCTCGAAGGTTGCCGGTGCTGCTGTAAAGCCACCGCTTCCCCTTATCGCGCGTGCGCATCGCCAGCAGCGGATAGGGGATCAGGAGGCCCTTGGCGCCGTCCGTCGTGGTGACGCGGAAGATGCGCTCCAGGGTCCAATCTTTAGGCACCGCCCCCTTAGGGGCGCAACGCAGCAGATTGCCCTCGCTGTCCGCCGTCAGGAACTCGTCCAGGACCCCGTCCCTCTCAAAGTAGGCCACGGGGGTGACCATCATCCCCAGAAGGCCCCCATCTATGTCGTCGCTGATGGTGTTGTAGAGACTGCCGTCGCGGGGGTTCAAGAGGTAGAGGGCCTTGCCCTGGTCGTCCACACCCAGGGTGTGGCCCAGCCCGGCCGGGAGGATCGCCACCTCATGGTCGCTGGACGACTTGACAAGACACGCGGGCGAGAGGGTCAGCCCCAAGCGGGTGTAGTCATAGTACTCGGCCTTTTCATCTGGATTCCCAGCCGCCCTGCCCCAGCGGCGCACCCCGTCCAGCAGGGTCGCCTCACTCTCACTGCCATAGCGCGCGTTGTCGATCGCCCACAAAAAGACAGGAGGGACTCCATTTTGGGTGTTTGTGACGTCCATGGCATAGAGCCCGGCGCCGCCCCTGCCCAGAGTGCCTATCAACAGGATGTCTTTATCCGGGGGGGTGCCGTAGTTTCGAGCCGTCAGGCTCCCGTCGAGCAGCATGACGGGCTGCGAGAGGAGGGTCTCCTTGCCGTCCCCGCTGTACCATGCGCCCATGGCGTCAAACTTCATCGTCCTTATGCGGTCCTTGAAGACGTTGGGGGGGATGAACCCCCAGATCTCCTCCCCGCTCTCGGCATTCAGAGCGTGGAGCGAGCCCTGGTTGGTCTGGATGTAGAGGACATCCCCTCCGTCACCTCCGCTCGACACCAGGACAAAGTTGGAGTTCTGCATGTCTCCAAGGGGCGTTTTGTCCTTCTCGTTGGGCTTGGGCTGGTTGGTCAAGAGCCACTTCCTGAAGTTCGGGACCTGAGTCTGAGGAATCCGCGCGGCGTCCGAAAAGGCCTTGTCGCCCAAGGCGCTCAGATGCTTTACGGTGGTCCCACCGTCATCTATCCCGTCGTCGCCCGGCTCCACCGTGTGAAGAGGGCGATTATCCCCCTTGGCCTTCATCAGGGCCCCAGCCTCCCACAGCTCCTCCGCGGTCAACTGAGACGGATCGCTGAGGTTCAGGTTGTAGCGCTTGAAGGTCGCCCTCCATTGGTCGTAGGGTCGTTCCGTATAGCCGCTCCCATAGAGTGCCCCCTCATCGGGGTTCTGGCTGTCAAGGGTTGCCATGGGGGAACCGGAGGCGCCAGGCAGCCCCTCGGCATCTATCTGCTTGAATATAGCCTCCAGAGCCGCCAGCAGACTGGGGACGTCGTTGGCGAAGAGCGCCTTTTTGGAATAATCCGGTTCCCAAACTGGATTTGAAGCTGTCCCCACATTTTTGGGCTGCCCGTGAGCGGCTATGTCGTTCAGGGTCTTGCGCAGCTTGACGGAGTTGGGGTCCTTGTCCTCGGGATCCACAAAACCCACCACCAGAGTGCGGATGCCCTTGTTCATAGCGTAGGTCTTCTCCACCCAGCTCTTGTTTTTCCACTCGCGCCCACGCATCTCCAGGGAGTTCTTATAGAGCTCCAGGGCAGCCTCGGCCGCGGTCCGCGCCCCGGCGACCTCGTCGTTGCCGGCCGTGAAGACGACGACCCAGTTGGCCTGGCAGCTGTCCTGTACGGGGAAGAAGCCCTCGTTGCCCCCAAACTTCAGGCCGTTGGAGGTTCCAGTGGAGTAGCGTGGGGAAAAGAAGTCGATGGCGCTACCGACGGCCTGACCGGCTCTCAGGCTCTCGGAGTTGGTGCTCGTCGCCAGCTCAATGCGGCTGTTGCCGTAGGAGAGAGTCTGGGGAGCATACTGAATCAGGTAGTTGTTGTAGGAATCCGCCTTGCCCACGTGATAGTTCTGGGCGCCCGTGCCAGCGTTGCCCCGGCCGTAGAGGGAGCAGGCGAGGGGCGTCTGACCGTCAGCAAAGAGCTCCGGGTTGATGACAGTCCTGCCGTTAGCTGTCTCAATCCCATCGATGTAGCTCCGGAAGGCCTGAAGGTTTGAGGTCCCCTCATAGCCCCCGCTCCCGTCCGCCCTGGCTTTGTAAAAGTAGTCAAAGGGCACCCGAAGCACGGAGCGATTCACCTGAGCCCACTGGCTGGAGCCTACCTTTTTGTCGTAGTAGTCCCTGAGCACGCCGCAGTAGGCGTAGGAAGACTGGTAGTAATTTCCCCCATAGCTGGTGCTGTTATTACCAAACCCGATGGACCAGCTGGGCGCCGAACCATTGGGGAAACTTGAGGGGTGATACCCGTAATCAGGATACTTGTAGAAGTCCGCGTAGAAACTAGTCCCATAGTTCTGCT
>JAAYOR010000032.1 GCA_012520235.1 Fretibacterium sp. | reverse complement strand
AGTTCCCCCGCTAAGGGATGGGGCCGCCGCCCCTAATCCCAATCAATCACAATTATTCCGCGCTGCCGACGAAGAGCGTCTCGAACTCTCCGTCCTGGAAGACGGTGACGACCATGGGCACAGAGATCTGGCGCTTCTGTCCGAAGTAGGGCTCGCCGATGTAGTTCAGCGGCCTGCCGTCCTTCAGGTAGGGGTTGGGCATGGAGAAGGTGTTCATGGCCTCCTTGAACTTCTCGATGTCGTCGATGGCCTCGGGGCCAGCCTGCTTGAGGGTATTCAGGATGATCTCAAGCGCATAGACCTTTGTCCCCGCCTCGTCGTTCCACTCTCCAGCGATCTTCTCGTACTCCTTGATGAAGTCCTCCATGTAGGCGCTGCGGATCTCCGGGGTGCTCGCGCCGCCCACGGAGATAAAGCCGTTGGCCGCGTCGCCGGCCAGCTCAGCGATCACCTTCGCGTCCTGAGCGGTCTCCGTGCTGAGGATGCCCTTAAAGCCGAGTTCCCGGGCAGCCTTAATAAGCAGCGGCGTGTCTGCGGGAGCGGAGCCGGAGAGCACCAGCAGGTCCGGATTCTTGCTCACGGCACTCGATACGACAGGGAAGAAGTCCGTCGTGCCGGGCTCGTAGGTGTCCTTGTCCGCCACGATATCAAGTCCGAGCTTCTTCGCAGCCTCAACGCCCTCATCCCTCTGGTTCAGGGACTCGGAGTCGTTACGGGCGACAAAGGCGATGGTCTTGATGCCCTTCTCCTTCATCAGGTAGGAGTAGATGACGGGACCCGCCTGATAGGAGGCGATCATACCCAGAATAGAGTTGCTGGCCGGGAGGGCGAAGAGCTTCCTGGAGAAGGCGTAGGGGATGCTGATGGCTTTGCCCTTCTCGATAACGGGAACGATGGCCATGGAGGTGGGGTCGATGTTGGGCCCGATGATGTAGCGGATGCCCTCCTCATAGATCAGACGCTCGGCGCCGGACACGGCGACCTTGGGGTCGTTGCGGTCATCGACGGCCACGATCTTGATCTTGTAGATGTCGTCGCCGATCTGGAAACCGCCCTTGTCGTTGATCATCTTGGCTGACGCCTCGGCGCAGTAACGGTTGACGAGCCCCCAAGAGGCCGCCGGGCCGCTCATGACGCCCAAAACGCCGATCTTCAGCTCTTTCTCAGCCGCCATCGCAGCACCGCACAGCGACAGAGAAAGCAGGACGACCAACAACGATGCCAATACCTTACGCGATGCAAAACAGAACTTACCCATACAACAAACACTCCTTTCCCGGGGCTTCCGCCCCAAATGGATGAAACAGAATGGCGACGGGAGACCTCCCCCCTTTCGCCCGGCGAGGACACCCCCTCGCCCTCACGCATAGTGCTCTCTTTCCCGGGGCTTCCGCCCCAAACGAGACCCCAAGGCGACAGGAAAATGGCCCCCTTTTCGCCCGGCGAGGATAGTTCCCTCGCCCCACGCGTAGTGCACTCTTTTCCCGGGGCTTCCACCCCAGACGAAGCCGAATGACGACGGGGAAAAAACCTCCCCTTCACCCGGCGAGGACAGTGCAGTCCCTCGCCCTCAGTGCTCTATTTTCTCCTCAGGTGAGTGACGTTTTACCAGTTCCCCGTAACCGAGGGGCGCCTGCGCCTCCCCGTCGCTCCAGACAACCCGGCCGCGGACCAGGGTGGTCTCGGGCATCCCGCGCCCCTCCAGACCCACGAACGCGGAGATCTTATTGAGATACCGGAGAGAGTCCTCCGTGATCCGCCACTCCCTGTCAGGATCCAGAATCACCAGATCCGCATCCGCCCCCACCCGTATGGAACCCTTGCGCCCCCGGAGGCCGAAGATGCGAGCCGGCCCCTCAGAGAGGCGAGCGGCAACGAGGGAAGGACAGAGCCCGCGGCGATGAACAGCTTGATCGAAGAACACCGCCATCAGACTTTGAATGCCGCTGATCCCCCCCCAGGCCTTGAGCGCTCCCTCCGACTCATCCTTCTCCCGAGGAGCACAGGGCGAGTGGTCAGAAGCCACGCAAACCAGGGTCCCGTCGACGACATAGTCCCAAAGCGCCTCGCGGGCCACCGCATCCCGCAGCGGGGGCGCGCACTTGAAGATCATCCCTCGTTCCAGAACGTCGTCCTCGTCAAAGACCAGGTAATGCGTGCAGGTCTCTCCCGACACGGAAAGGCCCTCGTTCCGAGCCTGTCGGATCAGCTCGGCGACCTCAGGATGACTGACGTGGCAGATATGCACCCGAGCTCCGGTTGCGCGTGACAACTCAATAACGTCGGCAGTAGCGATCTTCTCAGCGACGACCGGACGCGAGCGCAAAAAGTCTATACGTTCGGTCCTTCCGGCCCGGGCGGCGCGCTCCTCCTCATGATGGATGATAGCATAATCCTCGGCATGGAAGCCCACCAGTCCGCCAAACGATGCAGCAATCTCAAGACCCTCGCGGACGACACCCAAATTGAGCGTGCGATAATCCGGCGAGACGGGGCCCAGAAAAACCTTGAACGCGGTGACACCCGCATCATGAAGCTCACGCATTTTGTCAAGGTTGTCGCCTGTCAGGCCGCCCCAGAACGCGTAGTCCACAAGGGCCTTCTCCCGAACGGCCTCATGCTTGCGTGCGAAGATGTCGGCATCCGTCAGGGCCGGCTCGTTCTGTAGGGGCATATCCACCACCGTGGTCACACCACCGGCCGCCGCCGCCGTAGTCCCATGCGCAAAATCTTCGCGCCAGGTGAAGCCGGGATCATTAAGGTGCGCATGGACGTCAATGGCCCCCGGAAGGACAAACTTGCCCTTCGCGTCAAGAACCTGGTCCGCCCGGACACTGCCTTGGGCGGACGGAGCCAGCAGGGCAATCACACGGCCGTCCTTCACTGCCACATCCGCCGTATCAACGCCCTTGGCCGTGACGACCCGACCATTTTTTACCAGAATATCACAGTCCATCCCTTTTTTCCTCCGTTTTAGTAGGGAAAAAAGTCCCCAACTCTGATTCCATCTCTAAATCACTGTATATGGGGGGATATTAGAACTAAATCTCCGCTCCGCCGGGCAAGGTCCGTGTCTTCAGGCGCGGTGTCTCAAAGAGGCCGACCTTGCTGCTCGTGTAGCCGAGGGCGTGGTAGGCCTCCGCCTGCTTGAGGGCTGCGGACAGCCCATCGATGCAGATCACGCCGCCCGCCTCCTCCCCGATGACATGATCCCGACCAGCAAAGACGGCCCCGCCCAGGCAGATAACCTCGGCGCCGTCCTCTTTAACGGCCCGGCGTGCCTCAAGAGCGAAGGCTGTGTTGGCCGCCTTCAGATCGTTGAAGGATTGCTTGACGTCCATATTGACCGTCCGGACCGAGGCGCACAGGGACTCCAGGCCGTAGTAGCGGACCAGGCTCTCAAGCACTGGCCTGAACCGGTTCAGGGGAGACAGGATGCTGAAGCGATGCCCGAAGGAGCAAGCCGCCAGCATGGAGGCCTGGGCGATGCCGTAGACCGGCTTGTTCGTCAGATCACGGGCAGCATAGAGTCCGGGATCCGAGTAGCAGGCAATGACGAAGGCGTCGTAGTCCTTCTCATAGCGTTTGACCAGCTCAACCGTTGCCAGGGCGGCAAAGGTCGCGTCGTAGTTGCCCTCGATTGCAGGAACGCCCCACTCCGCGCAGACAGCGTCCACGGTCGTACCGGGGTTCACCAGGCTACGGGCTACGTCGCGGATCTTATCCGTGATCTCACGGTTCATGTTGGAGTTGATGACCAGCAATTTCATTTCGCTATCACCTCGTGCATTCCGGCGCGGGTCTCACACCGCAGACTTTGTGGGATCGATCTTACCATCGAAGATGTCCCGGTTGAACTCGCCCTCGTCCTTCGCGATGATCAGGGCGATCAGCGCGTCGCAGTCGACGTTGGGGATCGTCGTGATCATGCCTCGGAACCAGTCCACGCTCGCCAGGATAGCGATGCCCTCCGGAGGAAGACCCAGGGTCGGCATAAGGCTGGCCAGGATAACCAGGGCTCCGCCCGGAACAGCAAGAGTTCCCATGCAGGCCAGGGTGGATATGGTGACGACCTGAATGGCCCTGGGGAGGGGCATTTCGATGTGGAAGAACTGGGCGATCATGATGCTGCCCATGGACAGGAAAAGGGCCTGCCCCGCGCTGTTGAGCACCATGCCCAGAGGGTTGACGAGGTTCGAGATCTTCTTGCTGACGCCCAGTTTGTTCTCCGAGTCCTGCATCTTGATGGGCAAGGAGATCGCAGAGGAAGTGGTCGTGGCGGCAACGAGGGTCATATCCCCGAGTTTCGCAGCCAGTTTGAAGGGGTTGACCTTCACATAGGCCGCCGTGATGGCGATCATAACCACCATGACGATAGCGGTAGCCAGGGCAATGCCTCCGAGGTATTTAGCCAACGGGATAATGATGGCAAAGCCCATTGAGCCCGAGACCCAGGCCATGAGAGAAAAGATCCCCAAGGGTGCGGTCTTCATGACCAACTTGATCATGGTCAGCAGGGACTTGTTGAAGAGACGCAGACCGTTCAGCAGGGAAGGGTTCCCATCGTCGCGCATGTTGAAGCTGAGCGCGATGCCGAGCACAATCGCGAAGACGATGACTTGGATCATGGACCCCTTAGCCATGGAGTCGATGATGTTGACGGGGAAGAAGTTGAGGATGACCTGCGTTATCGTCTGGGTGGGAGGCTGAACCGGGTTGGCCGTCTCCATGGGTGGAAGCCCGACGCCAGGCTGAATAACGAAGGCCAGACCAAGACCAAGTGCGGCGGCTAAGACGGTGGAGATGCCAAACCACAGAAACAGCTTGAAACCCAGTTTGCCGAGCTCCTTGGGATTGATCTGCCCTACGGCCTCCGTGACGGCGCCCAGGATGATCAGGGGCACGGACATCTGGATCAGGCGCAAGAAGATGTCACCGAAGATCTTGATCGGCGCGATAGCCGGCCCCACGAAATACCCTACGAGCATGCCCAACACGGTGGCCAGCAGGATGCCGTGAGTCAGGGACAATCTGGGTTTCTTAGCAGGCATATTTTGTTCCATTGAGACCAGTCTCCTTCAATTTTGTTGTGTGCTGTGCGGAATATAAGGCAGCGCCATCAAAATCCAGTCTGAAACACTCACCAAAAAAAGACGAGGGCGCCCTTGGGAGCTCCTCGTCTTCGTCAAAGTAAAGCTAGTCCACACCGACCATTCCAGCGATGAGCGCCATGCGGATGGGTACGCTGAAAGCCACTTGGCGGAAGTAGAGCTGGAACTCACTATCGTCAATCGCGTACTCGAACTCCACGTCGTTGCGGGGAAGGGAGTGCATGATACCGATGACCTTGCCGGTCTTTTTCTTAATATTTTCAAGGTCGGCGAGGGAGATGTAGAAAGGCTTGATCGTGTCCAGGAAAGCCGCACGCGCCGCGGGGTCGTCCTTGGGGACACTGCACCCCGGAAGGTAGCAGGCGTCCACCTCGGCCATAAGCTCCATATATTCCTCGTGGGTCAGGTCGTTGTGCACCGTCACCTTAGCTCCGGTCGCCTTAATCTTGTCCATGATGACCTGCGGGATGGCGTTGACGCTTGTGCCGACGTACACCAGCTCAGCCCCCATCGTAGCCAGCCCCAGCGCAAAGGAGTGCCCGCTGCGCGCCCGAGACAGATCCGAGGAGGCGATCATGACTTTAATCCCCTCGAAACGCCCCAGGGCCCGGTAGATGGTATAGACGTCCAGAAGCCCCTGAGTGGGGTGCGTGACATTACCCCAACCCCCACTGATCACGGGGACACGGGCGCCGGAAAGCGCAGGAAAGACCTCATTTTCGTCGGGATGGCGGAGAGCGATGATGTCCGCATAGTTCGAGACCGTGCGGAGGTAGTCCGACAGCGACTCCCCCTTGGCGGTCGAGGAGCTGGTGGTGGGGTTTGACTCGGAGAGCACCTGCCCCCCGAGGCGCAGCATGGCAAGCTCCGTGCTGAAACGCGTGCGGGTGCTGGGCTGGAAGAAGAGCGTAGCCAACACCTTGCCCTCCAGCAGGGTCAGCTTGGAACGCCAGTAGGGCTCCAGCATCTCTCCTGCCTCGAAGAGGCTCTGGAGCTGTGCGCGCGAATAATCCGTGAGGAACTCAAAATTTTTCCCCTTAAGTCCTGTCTCCGCCAGCTTGTCCTTAATCTGGAACGGAGTAAAACTCTTCGGCAAGGCCATAAAATAGTGTCCCCTTTCAGATAAGCCGGTTAAATCTCGGCGTCCCGGTTGAAGTCTTTGGAATAGATGTAGGTCAGTCGCTCACGCCCCGTGGCGTAAACGGCCTGCTGCGTGAAGGGCCCAAACCAGACGAAGTCCTCCTTCTGCACCTGCACGAAGTCCTCGCCCAGGATGTAGACGCCCTGGCCCGACAGCATGTAGGCCCCGTGCTCCTGTACGTGTGTCTCAATGAAGGGATGGCAACCGGCGGGCTCAAAGCTCAGAATATGGAAGTTCATATCAAAGCCCAGATCGTCCGTGGGCAGCAGATCCTTGAGGAAGACGTTGGCCATGCCGTCGTAGATGGTCTCCTGGATGTCGTTGACGTTGCCCCAGACGACATGCGCGGAGTGCCCCTCAAGAGGCGTGTAGCGCTGCTTGTAGAACAGGATGCGCATTGTCCCCTTGGACTTGTTGGCAAAATCCATGCCCACTCCCTCAGGAGAATAAGCGAAACCGCCCTGCTTCAGAACCTTCTCCTCACCACCGATCTTAACCGTCAGCTCGCCCTCACCATCCATGAAGTAGACGAAGGTCTCAATGCCCGGCTCCGCGCACCAGGTGCGCGTGGTCTTGGCACCCGGCTCCACCGTGGAGATGTAAAAGACAAAACTGGCACCGTACTTCGGGGAGGCCAGAATCGTGGTGGAGAACCCCTCGAAGAACGGCAGCACATTCTTGACCCGCCCCTCTGGAGGAATCACCGTATAAATCCCAGGCTTCACCAGAGCTCGCGTCGTCAGATTTCCCTTTGGATAACCCATTGTAAAACACCGCCTTATCTTGATTTTTTGAGAAGGGACACCCTTTCCTCGCAAGTCACCTCACCACAAAAACGTGGGGCAACCAGAGCGCTCCGAGGACGCAAGGGACGCACCTTTTCTCTCTGCAAGTAAGATTATAGCGAAATGGGGAAGGAAAAGCATTGTAAGATGGGTATAAAAATTAGAGATAATGGTAGTATATATGTTACAAAGTGATTACCCCTGGGCTCCTCGTGCATTTTTACACCGGACACTGCACGGGGAAGAGGCGACCGCCTGGGCCACATCGCTACCGGTGCCATCGTCGCCCTGTGACGCTGCCAGAGCGGTCACCTCAATCCCGAAGCCTGGGGTTGAGACGCAACAACTTCAGGGCTACAGCCATCTCCAGCCGTGCTTCGACCCCGGAGAGATCGCCGACGAGCTCGCAAATCCGCTCGTAGCGATATCGGACGGTGTTGTAGTGGATGCGCAGTTCCCGAGCCGCCTCCCTCAGGTTCCAACCGCACCTCACGAGCGTCTGGAGCGTGTCGAACAGCTCGGAGTGTGTGTCCTGATGCCGCAGCTCCCCCAGCCGATGCGCGCAGAACTTCCGGGCCGCCCCACTCCCGCTCACCTGCGCGAGCACAGTGAGGACGCCCAGTTCCTCCCAAACATACAACGTATCGCCCCCGCAGGAGGGGCGCATCATTTCAATAGACTGCCGGGCCTCCTCGTAGCTCTCTTCGCAGCCCATGAAGTCCGGCCTCTCATCGCCGCAACCCACCGTCAGGGTGAAGCCCGTCCAGGCTCGCACCCTCTCCCGAACGCGCTCCACTACCTCACGAAGCCTGGACAAAAAATCCTCATTCAAGCTCGGCGTCGTCAGGAAGACGATCGAGTCGCTCATGGCGGAGTACGGGCACTCCCGGAAGACAGCCTTCATCTCCTGCTTGCACAGCGCGTAGATGCGCTGACGGGACTCCTCCAGGTCTTGCGCCTCCTGTTCCGACATCAGCTGGCCGAAATGCCGCTTGTAGTTGTCGATGTCGAAAATGACACAGCGGACGGCTCCGGACAGGTCCCATCCGAACTGAAGCCCCCGGTTCAGGAGCTCCTCACGGTATCGGATGTTTCGGGTGATCAGATCCTGCACAAACTCGTCCCGATAGCGCGACTCCACCTGTCTGGCAGCGATGTCCCTCTGGAAGCTGAAGAGCATCGCGGTCTTCGCATGCTCCAGGACGACTCTCCACGCGTTGCCCTCGGGCCAGCGCTTGAAAATGAAGTAGCCATACGTCGCATTGGCCAGGCCGATCCGTTCGTTGTAGTGCCGTTCCAGAAGCTCTTTTCTTTCCTGTGCGCTCGACACGTTGCTGAAGCTGCCCTGAGCGGCGCAGAAACACCGCCCCGACACCGCGTCCATAAAACAGACCTCGGTCTTGAGAAAGTACATCAGGTTCTCGACGATCCGCTCGGCGCCCCCGCCCTCGGCCACGAGCTGGAAGAATGAGCGGAGCACGGACTCGGAGAAGCGGATGTTCTCCACCTCGTCCGTCCGCAGGATGACGATGCGGATGATGTCCGAATAGGGCAGCTCCAGCGGCAGGCTGAGGATGGGCATCCTCAGCCACTCGGCCAGGTCCTTGGCGTGAGCGGGAAACTCATGGATAAAGCGGTTCTTAAACCCCAACGCCGCCGCCCCAGCCCCGTGGAGGGCCATCACCAGATCTTCGAAGTCCTCCGGCTCGTCACGGAACTGATAGCCGGTGGAGAGCAGGAGCTCCCCGCCGCGCAGCCACCGGGCTATGTCCGGCGCCTCCATAACGTTGACGCTCCGCACCGGCCGGTCCAGCCCGCCCTCTCCGGCGATCAGTTCCGCTTCGGCAAGCTCAGGAAGTGTCAGAAGCTCTCGGACGGTCAGAGAAATGGCAACCACCCCCTCACAAAAGCTGCGTTCTAAAGACCATTATACCCAAACGGCCGGCGCAGACAAAAAAGACGGGCCCGAAGGGACACCACAACCCCTTGCCCGGCTCGATCTTGTAGCCGCACTTGAGACAGATGCGCTCCACCAGACGGTAGCCCACCCGATACCGCCAGGTCTCAGGGTTCTTGCGGACAAATCGACGCGGCGCAAGGCTGAAGAGCACCTTGGAGACCGTGTCTTGTCGAGCCACTCGGGACGCTCCAACCCTCCTGTGCCGCCCGATGAATCCTCGTATTTGCGCCGGAGCCTCCATGGTCATTTTTCCGGAAAAGAGCCCGGGAACAGCTGCTCGGGCGTCAGAGACCCGTCGCTCCGCTCCCAGTAGCCCATGCGCATTTTCTCGTAGTACGCCTGCGCCCGATCGCGCAGCTCCGCCTCGTCTACGCCCTCGATAACGCGATCACGCATCACGAAGCGGCCGTCGATGATTGAGTGCCGTACCTCCCGGGATGTCCCGGAGTTGACGATCGTCCTCAGCGGGTCGTCGATCGTGCCGACGTCCAGTCCGTCCAAGTCCAGGACGATCATATCCGCCCGCGCGCCCGCCGCGATGCGGCCCAGATCATCGCGGCCCAGCGCCCGCGCGCCACCCAGTGTCGCCGCCTCGAAGAAGTCCGCGTAGGTGTTGCCCTCCCGGGCTCGGTCCACGCAACGGGCCATGATGCTGCCAATGCGGATGGCCGCCAGCATGTCGGGTGGGAAGGTGTCCGTGCCCATCGCCATGTTGACCCCGGCCCTGCGATAACGCCCGAACGATTCGAGCGCTGCGCCCGAGCGGGCGTAAACCAGCGGACAGTGGATGACGGTTGTCCCGGTGCGGGCCAGCAACGCCACATCATCCCCAACAGGATCGTCGTGGATCTCGCTGTACCCCTGGGTGTACAGGACATGAGGGATCAGCGTCGTGCGGCCCAAAAAGCCGAGCCGGTCCAGATACTGAATCGGCGTGAGCCCATGGCGATTACGGATCCAGCCGTACTCAAAGCTGCCCTGTGCGGCGTGCAAACGGACGCGGCACCCCAGCCGATCGGCCGCCGCTCGCGTCACAAGGAGATTCTCCTCCGTTTGGCACTCGATCCGTTCCGGGACCAGCACACCGCAAACACGCCCGTCGTAAGCTCCATCGAACTCCTCGACGAACCGCACGGCGCGCTCCAGGCCTCTGCGCCCCTCGTCCTCATTAAAGAGCACCTCCCAAGTCCCATCGGGGTTGACAACCCGCATCCCCGACTGGTAGCTGGGTCCGAGGTAAACCCGCAATCCCAGCCGCCCCGCATGATGCGCGGCGGCCTCAATTTCCTCGTAGGTCTCCGCCCAGCGCTTGTAGTACACCGACGTGATGGGCATGGCCGTCGTGACACCGTGCCGGATCAACTGGACGTAGGCGTAGAGGGACTTGAACGCCTCCTCCTCCGCGGAGAGGATCTCTCGGCTGCCCTTTTCGTAGTACGCGCGACTCCAAATCAGGTGGTTCTCGATCTCCTTCGGGGCCTCGCAGTGGATCAGACCGTGGTCAATGTCGCCCAGCGCATCCAGATCGACGAAGCCGGGGCTGATTATCGCGTTCCCGCAGTCCAGTTCTTCGTCACAGCTCCCCGGATAGTCGCGCCCGACAAAGACAATGGAGTTTCCCTCAAACACCACCTGGCCGTCACGCAACAGTATGTGTCGCGCCCCGTCGAACGCTATGACGTACTTTGCGCTCAGTTTTGTCCTCACTTTAAAAAATCGCTCCTTTCAAGAACTCCGGACAGCACCTTGGTGCGCGGGGGACCCCGGCTCGTTACGGGCGGCTGAGCAGGGCATCATAATCCACCCGTTGTTCGTCCAGCCAGCCCTGCGCGTGGCCCCAGAAGGTCTTGGGCAGCGCCATATGCCGCTCCAGCCCCGCGCGCTCGATCAGGCGGCGTGCTTCGTCCTCGCCCTCACTCAGCACCTCGTCCTCGTCGACGGACAGAACGCGGCGCCCCTCCATGAGGACGCGCCCGTCCACCAGGACAGTCTCTACATCGTGCCCCACCGACTCGCAGATCACGCGGTGCACCGGCATGACGTTCGGCACCAGGTGTGGCTGCCATAGGTTCAGCACGGCGATATCCGCGCGCTTGCCCGGCTCAAGCGACCCGATCTCCTCGTCCCGGCCCAGCGCCTTCGCAGCGTCGATCGTAATCATCTCCAACGCCTTGCCGTCCGGGAGCAAAAAGGGGTCACGGCAGAGAAGGCGCTGAATCAGCTGGGTCTTCCTTGCCGCCTGAAACAGGTCGAACGGCGTGGACGGCGAGTTCCCGTCCGTCGTGATCGCCACGTTCGCACCCAACCCGATCAGCTCGGGGATGGGGCAGCGTCCGTTGGCCTGCCCGTAGCCGGGTGCGCTGGTCACGTGGGTCCCGGTCTCCGCCAATATCTGCGCCTCCTCAAAGGAGATGCCCGTACAGTGCTGGATGTGCACGTCCGGTCCGAGCAGCGCGTGCTCGCACCGGCGAGCCAGCCGCACCATCCCGCCAAACGCCTCCGTGTGGATGCGCACGCCATGTTTCGCCGCAACTTCACGGACCCGGCGCATCATCAGGCGATCGTGATCCGACAGGCTCACCGCGACGTCCGCTGCGGAGGGTCCGGAGCTGAAGATTGAAGTCAGCAGGACAAACGGAGCGATGAAGACCCGAATGCGTCCGTCTGCGCCGCCGTCCCAAGCCTCAATGACACCCTCGGCCCCCTCCATCATCGCCTCGAAGGAAACCTCGACCTCGTGACGAACCCCGTTTTTCCAGCGGCTGAACTTGCGCGGAAACGGGGGGTTGCAGGGCCCGACGGCCACCACGCCCCGAATGCCCACGCTGGCGTAGCCCCGAGCGTTGTTGCTACCGAACACCGGATCGTCGCTCCGCTGGGCCGAGCTGATCACGCTGACCCCGCAGGTGACGCCCATCTTCAGGCGCTCCAGAGCCGCAAGGCGAGCCTCAACGTACCAGAATTCGTCCGTCGTGTAGTGATGGTACGTCGGTGTGGCAATGTGCATCCAGTGACTGGGCGTGTCCGCACCGATCGTCTTGAGCAACGCGTGCCCCGCGTGGCCGTGCGCATCAATCAGGCCCGGCAGGATCGCCTTGCGAAAGCAGTCAATCTCACGCTCGGCCCGATAGTTTGCCTCAATCTCCTCCGCCGGCCCCACAGCAACGATGCGCGTCCCCTTCACCGCCACGGAGGCGTTCTCCAGAATGCGCCGCTCCGGATCCATTGTGATCACGGTCCCACGCTTGAGGACCAGATCCGCGTGCTGTCTGTCTCCGTTCAAAGCCATCAGCTCCATGTCTTCTCAGAATTTTCCATGCACCGGTCAGGGGCTCTTCGCTCCCGGGCTCGGCGCTGATTTTTTTCACGTCGTAAGCCCCTGCCGTCCATAACATCAACTCCATAGAGAACCATCACAGGTCCCCGAACTTCTCCGGCAATCAGCTCAGCTTCGGTAAGCCCAGGAAGCAGCAGAAGTTCTCGAACGATCAGGGAGATGACAAGCAAACCGTTCATAAAAGCTGTGTTCCGGGACCATTATACCCAACCGATCGGCACAGACAAAAAAGACGGCCCTAAAGGACCATCCCAGTTTTTGACCTTATTTCTTTGAGAAATTTTCGATAAAAACAAAAATTACTGGTAGAATGGGTTCAAAGATCATATTAGAAGGGGAGATTTTTGAGATGATACGAGCTCTGCTGGAAGATGCGGAACGCTACTACGTTTTGGGAGAGGGCGTGAAGCTGGCGCTTAATTTCGTTCGAGACAACGACCTGGTCAATTTTGCGCCGGGACGTTATCCGGTCGACGGGGACCGAGTCTTTGCCCTCATACAGGAGAGGGACAGCATGCTCCGGTCCGAAGCCCCGTTCGAGAATCATGTGCAGCACGCCGACCTTCAGGTCACGCTGCGGGGCGTCGAATATCTGGGGTACTGTCCCATCAAGTATCTGACCAAAAAGGGTGAGTACAACGCCGAGACGGACGTCCAGCTCTATGAGATTGATGAGGACGCAATCCTCATGCGCAGCGACACGGGAAAGAGTTTCTCCCTCTTCTACCCCGAGGACGGCCATCAGCCCTACGTCACCCTGGGTGACCCCGCCCCGCTCAAGAAGGTCGTCTTCCGCATCCGCAAGGACATGCTGGCAGGAGTTTAGAAGCGAAAGCGTTTGAGGGGGAGTCGGCACCTCAGGTAAAAAGGTTGTCCCCGAGCCGGAAATTTCCGGACCGGGGACAACCTCAGGCTATCAAAACTCCTGGAAACACTTGATGGAAAATCAGGACTAGAATAAAATACATCTGAGGAAAGCTGATAAAGCATTTCGAGGAAATGTTTTTCTGTGCTTTAACTTTATAATGAAGGACAAGCGGAATTCGAGACCGTTTGCCGGGAGGACTTTGTACCTCAGAGCCGTCTGCTCCGAAAGATTGCTGAATACATCGACTTCTCCTCCATCTATGATGCTGTAAAAGGTCTTTACGGCGAAACTTTGGGGAGGCCCGCCATTTGGAGCCAAGTTGCCCCAAAACAGCCGGTCGTCTGCTTATATCCGGATAGTCTTTCAGGTCTTACGCTTAACGGTCACAGCCATCCGGAAGCAGGTTCCGGGCGGCGACTGGGGAACGAGAAAAGACAGACGCAGAGGAGGGGCTGAGCAAAAAAGCGCAGCCCCTCCTCTGTGCCAATCAGTGGCGGTGCATCTCGCTGTGGAGCTCTTCGTCAAAGGGCATTGTCCGCAGCTCGCAATGGGCACGGGGGCAGAGGGCGCAGCTTGAAAACTCCTCGTCGCTGGCGTAGAAGATGCCGGATGTGGACTTGAGAGGAACGATCATGCCGTTGTCCAGCACTCTGACGTCCAGGTCGTCGCACAGTCTGCCAAGAAGGGTGAATATTTTCCGGATCTCAGTGACCTTCCAGTCCCTGATGGAGCCAGGGCGGAGATAAATCTTCCGCTCTATCCCGAACGTCCTTTCCACGTCCAGGGTCATGACTTCCATGACGGAGAGGTAAGCCTGATAGGCAATCTCGCCCAGGAGATGCCTGTCCGGCAGGTCTTCCGTCCCCTCAATGCGATCGCTCAGCTCTCTGCCGCAGGTCGCGACATAGGCGAACACACTGCTCTCGCCCTTCAATTTCTTTGCGACGATACGGCTTTCAAAAAAAATGTCCCCGACCCTCACGCCCTTTTCATCCACCCCGTCAAGGGCGAGTTTTTTGACTGCGAATCCCGGATGAATCAGGTCTTTGACCGAGTCCGCCAGCTCCAGGGCGCGGGCGAAGGTATCGCTGTCCGGCTCGCAGTGCAGGCGCTCCAAAAGAGCCGACTCGTTCAGAACAAACTTCATATTTGTGCGCAAAAGTTCCTGTGGCATGGGCGTCTTTTCCCTTCGCTTCAATGCTTTTCGGGGCTTATTCGCTTCCAATCGTTCCCATTTGGAACGAATAGTCGTTATTGGAAGCTTGCATTGACAAAATAAATCTAAGATACTAGACTTAGTCTAGTAAACAAAGAGCTATTAATCCCAGGATAAAAACGTCAATCAAAGAAAAACAGGCTCTTCAGGATTTTGGCAAAGGCATGGATAGCTCCCAAGCAGTATTCGGCGAATTTGCGGAATCTCTTGAGTGGGACCAACAGACAGCGCTCAAGGCAGCTGTGCCGGATGAAATGGAAGAAGTCATGCAGGGAAATTTATTCGGAATGCTGTAAGGTGATCTTTGGTGTATAGAGAATACTTGAGGATATATTGAATGGCTGAGAAACTTATCAAGCTTTGCGAAGAAAAATGTCTTAAGGGCACGGTGTTATCGCGAGATGAGATCATTGCCCTTCTGGAAATCCCGGTCGGTAGCCCGGAAGATCAGGGACTCAGAGAGGCCGCGCGGCGCACAGCCTCTCGTGTTGCTTTGGGCAAAGGGTATATATGGTGCGCAATCGGCATGGACTATGCGCCTTGTGCTATGAACTGTAAATTCTGTTCTTTTGGGGAGAAATGGGGCTTGATCGAGCAGAGCCGCCACATGACCGAAGAGGAAATCTTTGAGTATGTACATGGCTATGTTGCCGCAGGAGCATCATATATCGTGCTGCGGACCACGGAGTTTTACAGTCTTGACGCTCTTTTAGAGCTGGTTCCCCACATCCGGAGAGAGATCCCCGGAAACTACGAAATCATATTAAATACGGGTGAGCTTGACTTCGTGACCGCAAACCGCGTTGCCGCGGCGGATGTATACGGCGTCTATCATTCGCTCAGGCTCAGAGAGGGGACGGACACGCCCTTTTCACCCGAGAAGCGACGTTACTCAATGAACAGCATCACCGACGCACAAATGTCGCTCATCAGCCTTGTGGAACCGCTTGGCCCGGAGCATAGCGCGCAAGAGATCGCTGACTGTTTTCTGAACGCGGTGTCCTGCGGCACGAAGATCTGCGGCGCCATGGCGCGGTTTCCGGTCAAAGGAACTCCTCTTGGCGACGGTATACCTATGGTAGATGAATCCTATCTGGCTCATGTCATTGCTGCACTTCGTCTTTCGGGCGGCAACACGGTGAGGGATATCTGTGTCCATCCCGCCTCACAAGAGGCCGTAAGCAGCGGAGCAAACGTTGTGGTCGTGGAGTCTGGCGCCGTGCCGAGAGACGCCGAATTTACAGAAAAAGACCGGGCCGAAAGGGACATACAGCATGCCCGGGAGCTTCTTGAAAAGGGGGGTTATCAGCTTTCCTCGCCTCCGGCGCAGAATACAAAGCGGCGTAAGTGCGCCTGCCAGGGCGGGAATCTGGAGAAATTCATGCAGCCCATCATTCTGAATATTTTAAGTCAAGGAGCCCAGACCGGTTATGCCGTTCAGAAGCAGATGGGAGAATATGCGACATACCAACATGCGATACCGGACATGGCTGCCACATATCGTTTCCTGAATATAATGAAACAGCGCGGCTTAGTACATCATGACGGAACGGTATATGCCATTACTGATGCAGGCTCCAATTGCCTTGACGATTGGAGAAAAACATTGAAAGAATACGCTTCCACGTTAACATGCCTGATCGGACAACTGGAAACATCACCTGGTGCATAGGAATTTAATTCAAGGAGGAGCTTTTTTATGGCTGTAAGGGATTTCTTAAGGTCTTTGGCGGCGGTTATCTTGGTTTTGGCGGTCTTTTGTGTCCCCGCACATGCGTCCGAGGGGTTCCGGGTGGGGACGTGGAAGACGGCTCAGACCATCGCTCCGTTTTTCTACCAGGATCACCTTGAGGGAGATGTCGAGGTTTTGTCCTTCACCAACCCCGCGGACCAGAAGACCGCACTTCTGGCTGGGAGCCTGGAGATGTGCGGGACGACCCTGGCTCATGCCATCCACTCCGCGTCCCAGGGACAGCCGGTGGTGCTCGTGACGGCCCTGTGCAACAAGTGCTCGGCCCTGGTGGTGGCGAAGGATGGTCCGGTTAAGAGCATCGCCGACCTGAAAGGCAAAAAGATCGGCTATGTGCCGGGGACGATGCACGAGATCCTGCTCCGTGAGGCCCTGACCCGTAGCGGGCTCTCTCCCGATACGGATGTTGAGCTGATGCGCGTGGACTTCTTTGATATGGGGACGGCTCTGTCGCGCGGTTCCATTGATGCTTTTCTCTCGGGGGAGCCGTTCCCCACCTTGGCGGTCCGTGAAGGATACGGCCATATCCTTGCCTACCCCTATTACGAGGATAGCGTGGGGGCCATCAATGCGGGGATGCTGACGACGCAGGAGAACATCGAGAAGAACCCCGAGCGGGTCCTGGATCTGGTGCGCGCCCACGTCAAGGCGACGCTGTTTTTGCAGCAGAACCCTGACGCCTGGCTGGAGAAGGCGGTCTCGTTCGGCACGGAGCGCGAGATCCTGGACCTGTCGGCGGAGAACATTGAGCTGGCCTGGCTGATCGACGAGAGCTTCGTCGAGAGGGCCAAGGCTCTTGGGGCCCGGATGGAGGCGCTTAAGGTGATTGACCGCCAGCCGGACTACGATAAGCTCTTCGACCTGAGCTTCGTCAAAAAGGTGCGGGAGGAACTGGGGCTTTGAGGAACGCCACTGCGCGTCTTTTGCCCTGGTTGCTGCCTGCCTTGCTGCTGGCGGCCTGGGTCCTTGTCAGTGGGATGGGGTGGATGCCGGGCTATCTCCTCCCCGAACCGTGGCGGATCGTGCGTTCGTTTTCCATCTATGTCTTTGGACAGCCGGGAAGTGCCCCCTATGCCGGGCGCTTCTCCGGCGACGTTATGGCGAGCCTGGTACGGGTTGCCCTGGGGTTTGGTGTTGCCGTGCTGTTGGGCCTGCCTCTGGGTGTCCTTTCGGGGAGGAACCCAACGGTGCGGAGCCTTTTGAGCACGACCCTTGACGGCGCACGCGCGGTTCCGGGGATAAGCTGGCTGCCCCTGGCCATGGCGTGGTTCGGCATCGGGCTGGGAACGACGGTGTTCCTGGTCGCCATGGCGGCGTTTTTCCCGGTCTACCTTAACACAGCGAGTGGCGTGCGTGGTGTCAGCCCTGCCCTGTGTCAGGCCGGGGCAATGATGGGGGTGGGGCCTTTGAGAAGCGTCTGGACTATCCTGCTTCCGGCGGCCATGCCCCAGATCCTTGCCGGGTTGAGGCTGGGTCTGGGGGTCTCCTGGGCTTATCTGGTGCTGGGAGAGCTCACCGGGGTTCCCAACGGTCTGGGGGCGGTCATCATGGACGCGAGGATGCTGGGCCGTGTCGACATCATCATCGTGGGGATCGTCGTCATTGCCGTGATGGGACGGCTGAGCGACCTGTTGCTGACGGCCTCGATGCAAATATGCTTTCGCTCGGCACGGAGGATAGGAGGATAACATGACCGGACGGCCGCTCCTCTCCCTGAAGGGTGTCTCCAAGGTGTTCCGAAACGGCGGAGATGTCCTGGAAGTGCTCTCCGGGGTGAGCTGCGACATCATGGAGGGGGAGCAGGTGTGTCTGCTCGGCAGGAGCGGTTGCGGCAAGAGCACGCTGCTGCGGATTGTCGCCGGCTTTCTCCTGCCCGATGCGGGGCATGTTGAGATCGGTGGAGAGCGGATCACGGCCCCTGGTTCGGACCGGTGCATGGTGTTTCAGGAGGATGCCCTTTTCCCCTGGCTGACCGTCCGGGAGAACGTCGCCTTTGGCGCGCGGCGAAAGATGCCTCGCGGAACGCTGGACTCGGAGGTGAACCGCTACCTGGAGAAGGTGGGGCTGGCGTCCTTTGGCGATTATCTCCCTCGCCAGATCTCCGGGGGGATGCAGCAGAGGGTGGCCTTAGCCCGCGTGCTGATCCTGAGGCCGCGGGTGCTGCTGATGGACGAACCCTTCGGTGCCTTGGATGCGCTGACCCGCAGGGAGATGCACAAGCTGTTCCTCTCCCTGATGAAGGAGACGAACGGGACATCCCTGTTCGTAACCCACGATGTGGAGGAGGCAGTCACGCTCGCGGACCGTATCCTGGTGATGAGCCGCACGCCGGGCCGTATCCGGGCCGATATCCCCGTAGCGCTCTGTCGGCCGCGGGACCGGTTTGATGGCACCTTTGTCCGGCTTTGCCGGGAGGTGCAGGATTTGCTGGCCTCGGAGGCTGTTATAGCTTAGGCATCTTGACTCAAGGAAATGTCTGGGATGGCTTGTTCGTGTCCTTGGATTTACAATCTAAACGCACCGTCTAAAGATGGATACAAAAAGGCCTAAAGTTGGCAGAGAGCTGTAATGAAGGAGGAATCTTGATGCACGACGAAACTTTTGATCGGTATGCTGAGGTCATCACGCGGGACTGTCTGGACTACTTAGCCTCCGCCGGGTTCCAGCCCCTGTCTGCCCGAGCTACCGCAATGATGAAGCACGAAAGCTTCCCCATACACGCCCCCATCCACCACTATCTGGTGCCGGCCCTCCTGCTTAGCGAGGTTCGCAAGCGCCAGGGCCGGGACGAGGAGACCCTGAGGGCAGACCTGGAAGAGGCGACGGAGCGGGGACGGAGCGTTCCCGGCGGCTCTTGCGGCTTCCTCGGCGCTTGCGGTGCAGCGGTGGGCGTCGGCATCTTCTGGAGCCTCATCACCGACACCAGCCCCCTCTCCACTAAGTCCTGGGCTTACGGGAACGAGGAGACCGGCAAGGCGCTCCTGGCTCTGGCCGCCATGGGAGGCCCCCGCTGCTGCAAGCGGGCCGTTTACGGGGCGCTGCACAGCGCCATTCCCCGCATCCGGGAGCTGCTGGAGCTGAATTTGCCCGACGAGCCTGTGGTCTGCGAGTTCCACGATAACAACAAGGAGTGCATCAGGGTGCGCTGTCCCTACCATCCTGATTATCGTAAAGCGTCCTGAGGAGGTGGCCTAAATGAAAGACATAAAAAAAGTCCCCATCACGGTGCCGGAGTTCCTCATGCCCAAAAAGGATCTTGAAAATCCCTGTCCCTGCCAGGATCGTCCGGTGGAGATGACCTTCAAGACCGGGATCGTCTTCTGGCTCAAGGCGCTGGACGACGCAGTGGCGGAGGGTGAGACCGTTTGTGAGGCAGAGGTCGAGAAGATGACGGTGGAGCTGCCCTCCCCCGCCTCCGGCGTGCTCTGCGATATCCTGGTGGCGGAGGGCGACGAGTTTGACGCCTCCTCCGTCCTTGGCCACATTGCTGTGGGAGCGTGAGGGGTTCGTCAAAAGATTTAGAAGCGGGAGGTATTGATGAACAATATGGAACAACAACCCATCCAACTGTATCTGCTCAGCGGATTTCTGGGCTCAGGCAAGACGACGTTACTCAAGCGCCTGATCGATGGCTATTCGGACCGGCGGCGTCTGGGCCTCCTCGTCAACGAGTTCGGGAGCGTCGGCATCGATGGAGGCACCATGAAGGATCAGGACGTCAAGATGGTGGAGATCAACAACGGATCCATCTTCTGTGCCTGTCTGAAGGACGGATTCATGCGCACCCTCAAGGCGTTCACCGAACAGCCTATCGACACCCTGATCATCGAGAACTCGGGCATGGCGGACCCCTCGTCCATGAACAGCATCCTGGAGCGGATGGCGCCCTACTTCAAACGTCCTTACGACTACCGCGGCTCCATCTGCCTGGTGGACAGCCAGACCTTTCTGGACTATGTGGAGCTGCTCATGCCCACCCAGAACCAGATCCGGAGCAGCGATCTCATCCTCGTCAATAAGACCGACCTGGTCCCCCCGGAGCAAATTGAGGAGATCCACGAGAAGATAGGGGAGCTGAACCCGGGCGCCTTCGTTTACGACACATCCTACGCCGAGATCCCTCTGGAGCTTTTGGATTCGCGCCTCAGCAACCACGGCTATCAGGGGGAGTCGTCCACCAGCGGGATTCCCTATCGGATGAACACCTTTGTGCTCCAGGCCAAAGGGGAGTACGAGCCTGAGGCCCTGAGCGCCTTCTGCGAGGCCGTACAAGGACACATCTGGAGGATCAAGGGCTTCCTGCGCTCTCCGGGGATGGAGGGCTGGGTGCATGTGGACGGGACCTCCGGCGGGACGGAGCTGAGAGAGGCCGCCGAGGAGAGCGTCAGCCCGGCTGCACGCCACAGGTTGGTGGTCATCTGCCGGGGCGGAGAGGACCTTCCGGATCTCTTACGCAGCCTCTGGACCGAGCACTGCGGCGACACCCCGTCGATATCGTAACTTCAAAATCACAATTCAAAGTTCAAAGTGGATTTGGATCTGTGTTTATTCGTGTCCATCCGTGGTTTTTCCTTTTCCGTGTTTTCCGTGGTTTATAGTTTTTGTTTTTTTTCGTGTCTTTCGCGTGGTTCGCGGTTCATGAAATGAGTCCTTTTTTAGTAGTTTGTGCGAAGTTTGAGTCCAGATCAAAATCAGGCGGGCCTTTGTGGCCCGCTCATCGTCGCTTTTTCTATCGCTGTGCTCAACCTTTCAGCGCTTTGGGTGTGGTTTTGGCTGCCCTGGCGGCCTCGTCCGTCACCTTGAAGCGCGACAGCACGTCCTTCAAGCGTTGGGCAAGCTCCACCAGTTCGTTTGCCTGTCCCGCCACGCCATCTGCGAGCTTCGTCGTCTCGTCCGTCGCGCTCTGGATGTGCTCCATGTTCCGGAGCATATCCGCCGTCGACCTCGTCGCATTGTCGATCCCCGTGGCGATCTCACGGCTGGATGCCGCCTGCTCCTCCGCGACCGCCGCGATGTTCTGGATCCGGTCGTTCGCCTTGTCGAGCTCTGCCATTGCCTCAGACAGAGAGCTTTTCGCCTCGTCCGCCTTGCTCACCGTCAGAGTCAGAAGCTCCGAGGTCTCCGTGCTCGACGTCATCGTCTCCTGCGCGTCGCTTTGGAGCGTATCGATCAGACTCCTCACGTTGTTTGCCGCGCGGCCCGACTCCTCCGCAAGCTTGCGAACTTCCTCTGCAACCACAGCGAATCCGCGACCCGCTTCACCCGCGCGCGCTGCCTCAATCGCCGCGTTCAGAGCCAGGAGGTTCGTCTGGTCTGCGATGGAGGTGATCACGCCCACAAACCCGCCTATCTGTTCCACGGCGTTCACCAGCTCCTGGAGCTTCTCCCCACTCTCCTGCGTCTTCCTCTGAAGCAGCCCCATGTCCTGGATCGTCCCATGCACCGTCTCCGCGGCCTTGTTCGCGATCTCCGTCGTGTGCGAGATGAACTCCGCGCACTCGGTAGAGGCTTGAGCCGCCGTCATGGACGCCGCGGACATCTCCTCCGTCCCCGCGTTGCTCTCCTGAAGCGACGCGGAGTTCGACTCTGCCAGAGCCACCACGCTCTCTACCGAGCCCTTCACGTCTTGCATGAACTCCTGGCTTTGGCTCGCCGACTCCAGCAGCGCGTTCGCGCTCTCCGTATTCAACCCGACGATCTCAATCGTTTCCGTCACGGTTGCGCGCTGAGCGTCGATCATCTCCAGCAGTGCATCCGACAGCGTCCCCAGCTCGTCGCGACTACGGTAGTCCAGGTCCGAGCGGGTCAGCGTCAGGTCGCCTTGCCCCGCACGCCCCGCCAGAGTCACCAGGTGCCCCAGCGGCTTCGTGATCATTCGCGAGATCAGGTACGCGATCACCAGACCTGCGACGACGGAGACGAGTGTCAGAGCGAGTAGGGTCAGGATGGCGGAGCCCAGGGAGGCGTCCGAGGTCTCGCTGAGGGTTCGAACCCGCTCCTCCGAGAATGCGTACATTTTATTGACGGAGGCCATCAGATTGTCGCCGCAGACCTGGCTGACCTGATGCAGCTCGCTCATCTGGGTGTACTCTTCCACGAGAACCTTGATCCCGGCGGAGAAGACGTCCAGCAGTTTTATCGCCTCATCCAGCTTCTCTTTGATATCTATCTGATAAGTCATGCTGTGAAGTTTTTTGCAATCCCTATTGATTGCCTCCACCAAAGGAAGGACTTCTTCCAATTTTTTGGTGTCCCGGTCGAGCATGGCTGAGGAATATCTGTATCGAATCTCTCCCGTTTGCGTCACCAGTCCTTCGGCCATGTAGATTTGTTCGGCTCTCAGCATTATAGCCTTAAGATCAGCCCTCATGATCATCCTAAGCTCGGCCTTTGCACTCTCCTCTACCATGAGTTTATGCTGCGAGGCAATCATCTCTCCCAGAGAGAACAGAAACGCTTCTGAGTCCTTCTGCAGAGCTTGAACGGTCCTGCCCTTTTCCTCCGCCACTTTCTCAATGGCGTCCACGTTCCGGGAGTACTCCGCGAGGAAGCCCTTTATCTCCGGCAGCGACTTCAGCCCTGTCAGGCGGGGAGCCTCCGCGTACATTTTCTCCCCTTTGGCGATGAGTTCCAGCGACGAGTTCAGGCTGCCACGGATCACCTTGAGGCTTTCCGGTTTTTCGGTGTTCTGATATTCGCTCATATTGAGGCGCGTCAGAAATACCTCATCGGACAGCTCGGCCGAAAGATTCAGTATGTCTAAAACCTTGCTCAGAAGACGGTTGTCCTCCTGAACCGCGGTCATTCTGAACCAGCCGAACACGACGGCAATGATGAACACCAGCAAAACCAGGGCGAACCCCATCGATAACTTCAAAGCAATCCTCATGTTCCTGAACACCTTATTAAGCCTCCCTGAATGATGCATCTGCACAAAGAGCCTTGCTCGCTAAGACTTTTTTAGCCTTGCAGGATTACTGGGGTTCTGTGGAAGCCTACATTCTTCTTACGCTCATCTCTGGCCGTCCTGGCCATCAGCGACTCGTCAGCTCTTGAGGCGGGCGCCTTGGGCGAGGGGGAAGAAAAACGGGGCTGCTCAGATGCGAGAGAGGCGGTACTTCAGCTCCCTCACCTCGTCCCCGAGGCTCCTGGTCCCTTTTTCGACGACGTCAAGGGTGTTTTGATCACGGAGGGTGAAGGTGATGGAGCCGGAGCGCTGGGACGTCTTTTTGAAGGTGAAGATAAAGACGCCTTCTTTGGCCTTTTCTATTTTCGAAAAATCCTCCCGCTGGTACTCCCGCTCCTTCTGGAGGGCGTCGGGCAGGAGGCCCGGGGGTAGGTCAGAGGGCTTGAGACCGTAGGAACAGGAGAGAAGAGGGGGCTCGCTCGGTGAGAGGGTCATCTTCACCAGGACGGAGGTTACGGGCACCACGATTTCGCCCAGTATGATCTCTCCGGCCCCATCCGACGCCTCCCAGGTCCCGGCGATCTCGTTGAGCGAGGGGTCAGCCGCGTGCCCTACTGGCCTGCCGTCCCCACTCCCGCCGCACCCTCCCAGGAAGAGCAGCGTGGCGAGGAGCGCCAGGAACAGAAACCCTATCAAATTCAATCTTTTCATGACAACCGGCCTCCTTGATCGTGTTTTTGCCATGTTTTTATCATGGCATTTTTATCGGTTTTTACTACTGCCCATCCACCTTTTTAGTTTTTCCAGGGAAAGGGGTTGGGCGGCAAAAAGGGGCGCGGGATAAGCCCGCGCCCTATGAGTGTTTCTCCTTATCTTGGCCTCGGGGCTCCTCCTCCAGGCGTGATAGGAGCTCAGAAAGGGATTGGGAAGCTGTGTCCAGATCATAGGCCAACTTCAGGCAAGTCAGCATCAGCAGATGCTCCTGCTCGATAAACTGTTCCTCCGCTTTAGGAGAGGCGGTGTGGATCAGAGCTTCGAGGCGCGCCATCGTCCGCTCATCCAATGGAGTCTTGACGCTGTAGGTCCGCTTTCCGAGGCGGATTCGAACGTCCTGGGGCCGGTTCATGGCTCCCTCACAGTCTCTGGGTCTTCACGAGGGCAATCAGACGATCGCTCAGCCCCTGGATCTTGGACTCAATGGAGGCCTGTTCCCGCGCCTGGAGCAGGCCCTCCTCCCGCGCTCTCTCCTGGAGAATGCACGCCTCCCGGTTCTGTCGCACGCACGTCTCATCGAACTCGACGAGACATGCCGAGAGACGGACAACCTCCTGCCACAGCTCGTCGCGCTCCTCCAGAATGGTGTCAACGCGCTCCGCCAGTTGTTCTATCAGGTGGTCCAGGTTCGCCATGTCCTAACCCTCCTTGAGGCCCCGGCAGGGGTGATGCTTCAACGTATATTGTACCCTTTTTCGGTCAGAGTGTCGCGCACCTGAAGGTGGATTTTCTCCACCTCTGCGTCCTGGAGGGTTCGGTCCGGGGCCCGATAGGCCAGGGAGAAGGCCAGGCTCCGGGAGCCCTCGGGGATGTTCTTGCCCTCGTAGACGTCAAAGAGCGTCACGCTCTCCAGAAGCTTGCCGTCCGCGCCTGCCGCGGCCCGGATGTCGGACGCGACCTCCTCCTGAAGTCTCTCCCGAGGCGCGAGCAGTGAGATGTCGCGGAAGGAGGCAGGAAAGGGGCTGGCGGGTCTCAGGACGGGGCGGAGGCTCTCCTCAAGGCCCTCAAGCCGCAGCTCAAAGACGTACACGGCGCTCCCCACGTCCAGGTCCTGCTCCAGAGAGGGCTTGAGGCGTGCCAGAAACCCTACGGCCTGGGGCGCTCCGCCGGCGGAGTTTTTTTGAGTTTGAGTTTGAATCTGTGCCGTCTGGCCGGCGTGCCCGAAGGGCTCCGAGCCGGGGACGAAGCGGGCAAAGCGGCCACGCGTTTCCAGCAAGGCGCAGACGTCGGCTTTAACGCTCAGGAAGTCCTCCGCGTTCTCCTTCCAGGGGGTGCGCGGGTCCGAGCCGTTGAAGACGAGCCCCGCAAGGCAGTCGTGCTCCTGATGCCCGTCGTCGGTCCTCAGGAAAACTCTGCCCTGTTCAAAGAGTCGGACGGGCCCGCGCCAGCCGGAGGCGACGCTGGTCTTCAGGGCGTTCAGAAGCCCTGGGATCAGAGTCGTGCGCATGGCTATCTGATCCTTGCTGATGGGATTCGCCAGGGTCAGGGGATGCGCGCGCGGGTCGTCCTCCGGCAGGAACAGCTTCTGAGGGAACGAGAGGGGCAGGAAGCTGTAGGTCATAGCCTCCAGGTAGCCTCTGGCGATCAGAAGAGCCCGCAGCTCTGCGGACAGGCGAGTCTTGGGCCCCTCGTTACCGGGACGGTCCGGTTCGCCCGGGAGCGAGGCCGGGGTGTCGTTGTAGCCTCGGAAGCGGCCTATCTCCTCAATGAGGTCCTCCTCGATGGAGATGTCGGGGCGCGCTGTGGGCGGCAGGAAGGTCCGACTCTCCTCTCCGCCCTCGGTGCAGCGAAGTCCGAAGCCCTCAAGGATATCACTCGCCGCGTCCATGTCGTCCCAGCCCAGATAGACCCGCAGCTTCCGCTTCGTGAGGGTCACAGGGGTGGGTTTTGGGAGCGAGTTGACGGCGGATATCTTTTTGTAGCCGGTCGTAGCACCGCTCCAGAGGGCTATCAGTGAGAGGGCGTAGTCCGCGGCCGTGGAGCTGAGGGTGGCGTCCACGGTGCGGGAGAAGCGGAACGCGGCCTCGGAGGGGATACCCAGACGGCGCGAGGTGTGCCCCACGCGCCGGGGCGAGAAGCAGGCGCTCTCAAGGACCACGATGCGGGTGTCGGGCCGAATCTCCGTGGTGTCCCCGCCCATGACCCCGGCCAGAGCGATGGCGGTCCCTCCGCTGGTTATCAGCATGTCTTCGGAGGTCAGAAGCCTGTCTTTGCCGTCCAGGGTCACGATTCTCTCGCCCTCTTCCGCGCCCCGCACCGTAATCTCCCGGGCCGGCAGCGTGTTGAGGTCAAAGGCGTGCAGGGGCTGCCCCAGCATCAGCATGGCGTAGTTGGTCGCGTCGACGACGTTGGAGATGGGCCTCATGCCCATGCGAAGCAGCGCCACGCGCGCCTCCAGAGGTGCCGGCCCGATGCGGACACCTGTGGCCAGCCCCAGGTGGTAGCAGAGGCAGCCTGGGTCGGGCAGGGAGATGTTTTGGAACTGAAATTCTACAGGCCATTCCTTGAGGCTGCCGGGCGTTGGGGGGAGAACCGTCTTCAGGACGGAATCGGGGAAGAGCCCCTTCAGCTCTCGGGCCATGCCCGCCAGGCTCAGGAGGTCGCCCCGGTTTGGAGTGATGGAGACGTCCAGGACGACGTCATCCAGCCCATAGAGCGTTCGGGCGTCGGTACCTAGCGGAGCGTCCTGAGGCAGGACCAGGATGCCGGAACCGTCGTCTATCTCAGAGAGGCTTAACTCCTCCCCTGAGAGGAGCATCCCCTGACTGGCGACCCCGCCGAAGTCGCGTGTGCCCAGGGAGGTCCCATCCGGAAGCACGGCGCCGGGAGGCGCGTAAAAGACGCGGTCTCCGACCTTCAGGTTGTGAGCGCCTGTGACACAGCGGGCCTCCGGGCCCCCCAGGTCGAGGGCCGCGAGCAGCAGTTGGTCGCGCGTCGGGTGGGGCTCCAGCTTCTTCACCTCCGCCACGAGGACGCCCTTCATCGTGCCGGCAGGCCTCTCAATGCCTTCAACCTCAGCACCGGACATCGTCAGTCTTTCCGCAGCTTCCTCAGGCGTGGCGGAGAGCTCAAGCCACTGGCTCAAAAGATTCCAGGATACCAACATTTAAGCGTCCCTCCCCGCGAGGAAATAGGAGACATTGCCGTCAAACAGCAGTCTCAGATCGTTGATGCCGTACTTCAGCATTGCCATGCGGTCGAGCCCCATGCCGAAGGCAAAGCCGTTGTAGCGATCCGGGTCGATGCCTCCCGACCGGATGACGAAGGGGTGTACCATGCCCATGCCGCAGACCTCCAGCCAGCCCGTGCCTTTACAGACGCGGCAGCTGGGGTTTTTGCCCCCGCACTCCACGCATTCTACGTCCAGTTCCATTGAGGGCTCGGTGAAAGGGAAGTAGCTGGCACGGAAACGGCTCTTCAGCCTGCGCCCGAAAAAGGCGCGCATCAGCTCCTCCATGGAGCCCTTGAGGACGGAGAAGGAGACGTCTTTATCCACCAGAAGTCCCTCTATCTGGTTGAACATGGGGGAGTGGGTGGGGTCGCTGTCCCGGCGATACACCTTGCCGGGGCACACGATGCGAAGCGGAGCGCCATGCTCCAGCATGGAGCGGACCTGCACGGGAGAGGTGTGGGTCCGCAGCAGCGAGCCGTCCGGGAAGTAGAACGTGTCCTGCATGTCGCGCGCCGGGTGCCAGGAAGGCATGTTGAGGGCTTCGAAGTTGTAGAACTCCTCCTCCTTCTCAGGCCCCAGAGCCACGGAATAGCCCATTCCTTTCAGGATCCCCACGATCTCATGCAGCGTCTGGGTGACGGGGTGGAAGGCGCCTGCCCGGCGTCCCCGCGGAGGCAGGCTGACGTCTATCCGCTCCGCTGCCTCCTGACGCGCGTTCTCCGCATTTCGGAGTTCCAGCCTTTTCTGCTCCAGCCTCCGCTCCAACTCGTCGCGGAATTCGTTCAGTCTCTCGCCGGCGGTCGGCCGCTCGGACGGAGGCAGAGTGCCCAGGGTCTTCAGGAGGGTCGTCAGAGCCCCCTTCTTCCCGAGGTATCGGACCCTCAGCTCCTGAAGCTGCTCGGTGGAGTTTGCGGCGCTCTCCTCAAAGGAGCGTCGGACCTCTTCCACCTGTTCCAGCAATGACTTCATCTTCCGTTGCTCCCTTCCTTAATCGATGTTGCCAAGGTCCGGACGGGTCTCGTCCGCGCCTTTTATGCAGGTCATCAGCCTTTCAAGGTCCTGGTTTGGGCCCATTATTATGAAGCGAAGTGGTCCAAAGCCCATGTGTCCATATAAACAGGGTTCCTGCCGATATGACCGACAGGAACCCGATGACGATCGCTTGTTCGACCTTGAGAGCTGTAGGTTTTCATGGCGATGGAGTGGGGGAGAGGGACCGATGCCTCCCACCGGTAGCCCCGTTTTTTACTGATTCTGGGCTATCTTTGCCTGAGCCATGAGAGCGCGGAAGGCCTCCATGTCATGAATGGCCAGCTCGGAGAGCATCTTGCGGTTCATGACGATGCCGGCCTTCTTGAGCCCGTTCATGAATGCGCTGTAGCTCATACCCTCGGCGCGGGTCGCGGCGCTGATGCGGGTGATCCATAGCCGACGATAGTCGCGCTTCTTGCGCTTACGGTCCCCATAGGCCCGGGACAAAGCTTTGAGATAAGCCTCCTTGGCCCGGCGAAAGACGTTTTTACGCCGGCCCCAATAGCCTTTGGTGATCGAAAAAAGTTTTTTCCTTTTTCTGTCGCTGGCGGACGCTGACTTAACGCGCATATTTCATCATCCTTCTTTCTTGTGAATCCAAAAGTTCCTCAGGCATAGGGAAGCAGTTTGTTCATATGATCCATCAGCGTCTTGGTGACGTAGCCCTTCCGGCGCAGCCTGCGCATGCGTTTAGCGCTTTTGTTGACCAGGATATGGGAACGGCAGACCTTACGATAGGACAACTTCCCCGACGCCGTGCGCGAAAACCTTTTCTTGGCGCCGGAATGCGATTTCATCTTGACCTTGGACATAAACACGGACTCCTCTCAAAAACGGGGCGCATCAGCCCCATTTGGAATTTCCCATGAGCTTTTTTATGGAATTTTATGAAAACCAACAAAGGACGTCAGACCAAAGGACTGTTTGCCTCCAGTGGAAGCCTTGGTCAGGTTTGTTTCTCTCCAGCAGGACCTTCCGCTAAACCCTGGAACTGTCCCAAAGGAGCTTGGGCTCAGGCTTGTTTGTCCTCGACAGGGACCTCTGTCTTCTCAGGAGACTCCGGAGCTGCAGGCTTTGCGTCCGACGCCGGCTTCTCCTTCCCCTCGCTGTCCCTGGACGAGCGGGGTACCGACTTTCCTGCGGACTTAGGAGGAGGAGCGACAGGGGTCAGCATGAGGCGCATGTAGCGCCCCTCCATCTTGGGGGTTCCCTCGCTCTTGCCCAGGTCTTCGCACATCGCTACGACGCGCTTCAGCACCTCTTCCCCTCGGGAGAGAAAGGCCATCTCACGGCCGCGGAAGAAGATGGAGACCTTCACCCGATGCCCGTCCTCCAGGAAGCTCCTGACAGCCCGCACTTTGAAGTTGAAGTCGTGATCGTCGATCTTCGGGCGCATCTTGATTTCCTTAAGGGTCTGGACCTTCTGTTTCCTTCTCGCGTCTTTTTCTCTCTTTTGAAGCTGGTAGCGATATTTGCCGTAGTCCATAATGCGGCACACCGGCGGCTTTGCAAGCGGGGCTACCTCCACGAGGTCCAACGAACGCTCCTCAGCCATCTTCACAGCCTCAGCTGTAGGAACCTGTCCGATCTTGACTCCCTCTTCGTCTACCAGAAGCACGTTGGGAGCAATGATCTCACGGTTGACTTTTGGAGCGTCGCTATCAGTTCTGAATATAACGCTTCACCTCCGATTGTGATAAAAAGCCTGAAATTATTTGAACCTGAGTTCCTGACAGGAAAACACAAAAACAAAAAGGGGACGACGCTCTCGCCGCCCCCCTTCGATGGACAGTTTTGACTTTGGACGTCAACGCACAGCCGCTCGAATTTCTCGTGCCCGCCAACATCCGCGCATACCTACTTAACTCACGTAGCTGCTCGGAGTCGATTCAGGCGAGAGGGGGTCCCTCCACTTTGTACGAATCTCATTGCGGAGGCAACTATAACACATTTTGTGGGCAAACACAAGTTTTTTTGGTCCCCGAGTTCAAGAATCTGAGACATAAAAACAGGAACCACGGAAAAATAATTAACCACGGAATACACGGAAAATACAGAAAGAACAAAAAAACGAAAAGAGATACGAAAAAGACATGAGAAAAATATGAAGAAGAAACGAAAAAAGAAAAACAGGGCATGCAAACTTTCGCGATTTTTGCGGTTAATTCTCTTTTCAACATGCCATGCCACTAAGACATCAGCCAAAGGCGAAGCCGTGGGGGCTCCGCTTCGACATAAACAGGACCGAAGGGCGAAGACCATAGCTAGAATATATCGCTATATCGTTGAGCGATGACGATTTTTTGGCTCCGCCCTCAGGGGACGACCGAGGGCTCTTCAGTCGACTTGGCAGCTGCCTCAAGCAGACCTATGCAGTCGGAGGCGTTCTTGAGTCGGGCGTAATCCAGGGCGTTGCGCCCCGTGTCGTCCTTTCGCGTAGGGTTGTCCCCTGCCTTGAGAAGGAGTGAGAGCCCTTTGGGATTGTTGTAGGCCGCCGCGATCATCAGGGGCGTCGTGCCGCCGAAGTCCGGGAGGTCCGTCTCGGGGAGCGTCTCTGATGAGGCCAGGAGAGCCAGGGCGTCAAGGCTCTGCTCGCTGCGCGCGGCAAAGTGCAGAGGGGTCCAGCCCGCCACGTCGCGGGCCTCGGGCTTTGCGCCCGCCTCCAGGAGTTGACGGACTGCAGCCGGCTTCCCGACCAGAGCTGCGATCATCAGAGGGGTGGCACCCTGAAGGTTACGTGCCTCCACGTCCGCGCCCGCCTCCAACAGAAGCTCCAGCAGCTCCGCGCTCTCCGCCGGGGACTGGATGGCCTGGGTCAGGGCGGCGACGCCGTCCAGGTCACACAAGGTCAGGTCTGCCCCCAGCGCCAGGAGGGCTTTTGTGGCTGTGACGGAGCCCGATGCTGCTGCCACCATGAGGGCTGTCATCCCCTGGTTGCTGGTCTGATCTATGGATGCCCCGGCCTCGGCAAGCTCTGTGAACACGCTCTCGGTAGCGTCCTTGCGGGCAGCGATCATCAGGGGGGTCAGGCCATCCCAGGTGGCGAGCGAGGGATCGGCGTCTGCGGAGAGGAGCGCCGATAGGGCTGCGTTGTTGCCCTCAGAGAGCGCGACCATAAGGGGCGTCAGGGTGTCCAGATTTTTGTGGTTGGGGTCCGCACCCAGCTCCAGCAGGCTCACGGTGGTCTCGGGCGCCGTCTTGTTCTCAATGGAGCGCATGAGGGGAGTGAAGCCCCGACGGTCCGTCCCGTCCACCTTGGCTCCGAACTCTATGAGAAGGCCGAGAAGGCTCTTGGAGGCCCCGGACCTGGCCGCGTGGATCATGGGGGTAAGGGCTTTGCTGTCCTGTGCCTCGGGGTCCGCGCCCAGCTCCAGCAGGGCCCGGACGGAGCCCTCCGCGTTGGCCCGGCAGGCTTCCATCAGAGGGGTCATGAAAGAGGAGTTGCGCCCGTCAACTCGGCTCCCGGATGCGACCAGAAGCTCCAGGACCTCTTTGGACGCAGCGCGGGAGGCGGCCAGGAAGAGGGAGCTGCGGTTCTGGTCGTCCTCGGCCCGGATGTCGGCTCCGCCCTCTATCAGAGCCTTGAGGGCCGGCACGTCGGCGCCCCTCAGGACGGCGCTCATCAGTGGTGTCAGGCGGTTGGGAGCGCGTACGTTGACGTTTGCCCCCGCCTGGAGGAGAAGACGGAAGACCTCGGCGTCCGGCTCCTCTGCGGCGGCGAGGAGGGGCGTCAGACCTTCGGAGTCGAATTCATCCACCCGGGCCCCGGCCTCCAGCAGGAGGCGCGTCTTGTCCGCATCGCCAAGGGAGGCTGTCAGCCAGAGCGGGGACCGACCGCCCCCGTCAAGGACGTTGGGGGAGGCGCCCCGGCTCAGCAGTTCGGCCAAAGGTCTGGGGGAGGGGTTGGTGGCCGCGGCCAGGTGCAGGGACGTCCGCCCGGATTCATCCGGAGCGTCAGGGTCCGCCCCCGCGTCCAAGAGGGCTTGGAGGACGGAGTCGGAGGGGTTGTAAGCAGCCGCCATCATCAGAGGGGTGCGGCGCTCCAGCCCCAGGGCCGTCAAAGAGCCACCCTCCCGGATCAGCAGCTCCACGACCTCCGGGTTGGAGGCATGTTCGGCGGCGACGTGCAGAGGGCGGTTGCCGTTTGGGAACTCCACGTCAGCGGAGAAGAACTTCAGCGCCTCAGCCAGCTCCTCAGGAGAGCCTGAGGAGCAAAGGCGCTCAAAATCCGCTGGGGCAGCGCGCGCCTCCGTGACAAGACAGGCGGGACAAAAGAGCACAAAAAACAGGAGCAGCCTCACGAGAAGCTGCAGGGCACGGGATAAAAAAATCATAGAATGGCCTCCTTGCCGCGGCTCCGGTGCGGAGCCGTTTAATCTCTCTTCCAGTACTCCCTGTGCAGGGAGAGGAGCTCCGCCTCCAGCTTGGAGTCGGAGGTTGGCCCCACGACGACGATGTTTTTCTGTCCGCGGGCAAACACCTCCCGACAGGGCAGGTCGAAGGTGGGGTTCAGGGGGTTATCCCCGGTCAGGGCCAGGAGCTTTCTCTCCTCAACTCCGTAGACGAGACGCCCCAGGTTACCCCAGTACATGGCGCCGCTGCACATGGCGCAGGGCTCCACGGTGGTGTAGAGCGAACAGTCCCAGAGGAACGAGGGGGAGAAGCGTTTTGAGGCCAGCCGCATGAGGTTTGTCTCTGCGTGCCCGGTACAGTCTCGCTCGGTCACCTCCACGTTGCCGCTGGACAAAAGCACTTCTCCGTCCTGGCTCACCAGCACTGCTCCAAAGGGATGGTTCCCGTCAGCCAGGGATCTTTTTGCGGCCTCATGGGCCTGCATCAGGTAAAGCGTGTCCTTTTTTGGACCGAAAAATGAAAAACGGGAGGACATGGCTGCTCCTTTCATAAAAGAAAAAAAATAAAAAAAGTTTCAAGATGTATGGTCGATGTATAGCCTATGTTTCTCCAACATGGTATCCTAAGAGCGTAGGCTTCTTTATTTTACACTGGACGGGGTCAAAAAGATGGCAGAGAACAAAAATGAACGAAGCGTGGAAAAGCGGCGATTCCTGCGAGTGGAATGCCAACTCTCCGCTGCGTTTCTCCTGGAAGGGGAGACGGACTGGATTGATGCGGAGGTTCTGGACCTCAGCATTGCGGGGGTCAAGCTTCGTTTTCGACAGAGGCAGGGGGGCAGAACTCTCTCTGAGGCGGACATCGAGTGGCAGGGAGCCCGTTTTCGCTTTACTTTGGACCGGGAGTTTTTTTATCTGGACGGATGTTTTCTGAAGGTCTACGTAAAAGAAGGGGGCAGTTTCACGGCGGGGGTTGAGTTTCTGAACGCCGAACCGGAAGATCAGTTCAAGCTTGTGGCCCTTTACGCGGAGTTTCGTAACCGGCCCACCTGATGAAGCAGGGTACGTGTGCTGGAGCCAAGCCTGAAGGAAGGTCTGACCTTCCCTCAGGCTTTTTTTTTATTCCAGAAGCAACAGGCTGACAGCCATCACAGCCATGCCAAGGATCAGGCCGTAGATGGAGATGTGATGCTCTCCGTACTGGCGGGCGGCAGGCAGCAGCTGATCGACCGAGATAAAGACCATGATGCCGGCCACGCCAGCGAAGAGGAGCCCAAAGAGGGTCTCGCTCAGGAATGGGGTCAGGACGAGGAAGGCCAGGAGTGCCCCGATGGGTTCGGCGAGCCCGGAAAGGAAGGAGAGGCAGAAGGCCTTCTTCCTGCTTCCGGTGGCGTAGTAGATGGGGACGGAGACGGCGATGCCCTCCGGGATGTTGTGCATCGCAATGGCCACGGCGATGGGCACGCCCAACCCGGGGTCCTGGAGCCCGGCCATGAACGTGGCGATACCCTCCGGAAAGTTGTGGATGGCGATGGCGAGAGCCGTGAGGACCCCCGTGCGCATCAGGTCCCCGTCCTTCTTCTGTGTCTGAGGGACTGCAGAGGGGTTCAGTTCCTCCACCCGATGCGCCTCATGCGGGTTTTCCGTGGAGGGCACGAACTTATCTATCAGCATCACAAGGACTATTCCTGTAAAGAAGGCGACCACT
>JAAYOR010000003.1 GCA_012520235.1 Fretibacterium sp. | reverse complement strand
TCTCAGGAGAGCTCCCTCAATCTGGACTACTCGAACACCGTTTGGCAGGAGGCCCGCTCTGCCCCATCTGTCCTGAACGATGTCGGATGCCGCAGTCTCCTGGGGGCTTTTCTCTTCTCGGGAAAGGACATCCATAAAGCCATCTCCGTCCTGTCAGGAGGCGAGAAGGCACGTCTGGCGCTCTTCAAACTGATGCTGGCGGAGACGAATTTCTTGATCCTGGACGAGCCCACCAACCATCTGGATATGGCTACGAAGGAGCTGGTTCAGAACGCCCTTCTGGCCTATGGCGGTACCCTTTTGATCGTGTCGCACGACAGGCATTTTCTGGACGTCCTGGCCGAACGGGTTCTGGAGATACGGGGAGGACGCCTCTATGACTATCCCGGCAACTACTCCTGGTTCCTGGAGAAGCGCGAGGAACACATGAAGGCCGAGGAGGCATCGGAGGTGCCCTCACAGGGACGGGAGGGGAGAGGGCGGGAAGACAGGAGGGCCGAGGCTGCTGAGCGTCAGAGACTGTTGGCTGAGACAAGGCCCCTCAAAAAGGAGCTGGCCTCCCTTGAGGCCGATATCGACGCAGGGGAGACTCGGACGCAGGAGATCGACCGGGACCTCTGTTCCCCGGAGGTCCTTGCGGACTCCGAGCTCATTCAGCTCCTGATGAAGGAGCGGGCTGAGCTGGAAAAAACCCTGATGGAGGACTACGCCAGGTGGGAGGAGTTGTCGCTGCGCCTGGAGGAGTTGGAGGCGTGAGCGGGAGTTTTTTCCTCGTCGTGTGGCTTTGGAGTCCCGGGTGGGGACAGGGGAAGAAAATAACTTGGCCGGTGGGCCCCTGAGAGCTTGAGAATGTCGGCAGTTTGCGTTACGGTATCTCTGCCGGGGGACGGAACCCTCGGTCGGGCTCTCGGGCTCTGCGAGGTTTGGATGGAGGTGAGGTGGATGCACGAGTTGGCTCTGACGCTGTCTATCAATGAGGGGATTCAAGAGCTGTGCAAGCGGTCGGGCTGGGCGCGTGTTCACCGGATTATCCTGAAGATAGGTGGGTTGAGGCAGGTGGACCCGGAACTGATGGCCTTCGCCTTTGGGGTCGTCTCCCGAGGCACTGTCACCGAGGGAGCCGCCCTCTCCGTGATAGAGTTCCCCATCGTCTTCCGATGTCAGTCCTGTGGCCGGGACTCTATGTCGGAGAGCACGGCCTTCCTCTGCCCTCTTTGTGGGAGCTCGGACGTGGAACTGCTCTCGGGCCTGGAATTGGGAGTTGAGCTGATAGATGTCGAGGTGGTGGAAAAAGACGGAGGAAGGCGAGACCCCTCGCAGACATGAAGTCCTCCTTTTGAAAAGCCTCACTGGCTCCATGTTGCCTCTTCGGGCTCTTAAAAAAATTATTTTTTAATTGGGAAAATTTCATAGTCAGGAGATTTTCATAAAATATGAAAGAAAAAGACATTTTGGCGCGGCTGTCCCCCAAGCAAAGAGAGGCGGCGACTTACACAGACGGGCCTCTTTTGATTTTGGCCGGGGCGGGGAGCGGCAAGACCCGGGTTTTGACGCATAAAATAGCCTGGCTGATAGCAGAGGGCCATGCGAGGCCCTGGCAGATAACGGCTGTGACCTTCACCAACAAAGCCACAGGAGAGATGCGCGATCGTCTGGAAGCTCTGGTGGGCGAGGAGGCTCATGATGTGAACGTCAGCACTTTCCATGCCTTTGGGCTGCGACTGCTGTTTCGTTATCGCGAGGCCGCCGAGCAAGTGGCGGGGCTGAAGCCGGGCTTTGCCGTCTTCGACCGGGGTGACAGTCGCTCTCTGGTGAGACAGATCATGGAGAAGATGGGGATTGACACCAGACAGACGGACCCCTCGTCGGTCCTTGAGGCCATATCCCGTGACCGGGCCGCCTGGTCTCCGGAGAGGCGGGAGTCCATCCTTGAAGGGGCCTATCTGGAGGTCGCTTCAGAGTATCGCAGACAGATGAGGGAGCGCAACGCGGTTGATTTTGATGACCTGATGGTGCTGCCCCTGCAGATACTCTCCAGGGACTCGGAGGTGAAGTGCAGGGAGCGGGAGCGGATCCGATGGCTTCTGGTGGACGAATACCAGGACGTCAACCGTCCCCAGTATCTCCTGCTGCGCCATCTCGTGGGGCCGGACTGTCAGATCACCGTCGTGGGGGATCCCGACCAGTCTATTTACGGCTGGCGAGGGGCGGACATCAGCATGATCCTTAACTTTGAGCACGACTTTCTCTCCCATGATGGAGGGGAGAGCGCGCGCGTCATCATCCTGGACGAGAATTACCGCTCCAGCGGCAATATCCTGGGGGCGGCCAACGCCCTGATCCGGAACAACTCGGCCCGGAAGGAAAAGAAGCTGCGCACAGCGCGTGGGGATGGAGAGCTCCTCTACACGCTGATGGCAAACTCCGATTTTCAGGAGGCGGACTTCATCACAGCCGAGATCGAACGACTGAGGCTAAGTGAAGGATATCGATATGGCGACATCGCTCTTCTCTACCGGCAGAACGCCATGAGCCGCCTTTACGAACAAAAGCTGCTGGGGTTGGGCATCCCTTATCGCGTGGTGCGGGGCACAGCCTTCTACGAGCGCAAGGAGGTGCGCGATGTCCTGTCGGTCCTTCGGCTCGCTGTCAACCCGGACGACAGCACCTCTTTTGAAAGGGTCTGCTCTTTTGCCATCAAGGGTTTTGGCCCTAAAAAACGAGAGGATTGGGATGCCTGGTTGAGGGCGAGCCCTTGGGAGGGGACGCCCCTGGACTTCTGGGGTCTTGTTGCAGAGGGAGCAGGCCCCTTCAAAGGGAAAGCGGGTCTGGCTCTGGCTGAGTTTGGCGGAAATATGCGGGAGCTCCTGAGGGCTTCTGAGCGCGGCATCGGCCCTGCCATCGACTATATCATCGGCAAGATGGGATATGAGGAGCTTCTGCGGGATAAAAATCCCGAGGACTGGGAGGATCGCCTCGACAACGTGATGGAGCTCCGCTCCATTGTCCCGGACGGGGATCTGGCGGAGGCCCTGGCAGAGGCTGCTCTCTTCACAGACGCCGACTCGGAGAGGGAAGGAAGCAGGGATTGTGTGGCCCTCCTGACTCTGCATGCTGCCAAGGGGTTGGAGTTCCCCGTGGTCTTTATAGTCGGGCTGGAGGAGGATGTATTCCCCAGTTCCCGTGCTAAGGATGACCCCTCACAGATGGAGGAGGAGCGTCGTCTGTGCTATGTGGGCATGACACGGGCCGAGGAGCGCCTTTATCTGACCGCTGCACGCAGCCGGCGCCTCTACGGCTCGGAGTTTCGACGGGGGTTCTCGCGCTTTCTGTTCGAGATCCCTGACAAATTCAAACGGGTGGATGATCGAGGGGGCGAGATGCGGGATGATTGGGGCCTCTATGGTAAAAAAGGTGGTTTTGGCGGTTACCGGCGAAATAGGGGCTGGTAAATCAACGGTCGCGCGCCTCTTTGAGGAGCTGGGGGCTCTTCTGCTGAATGCTGACAGCATCGTGGCGGAGCTCTGGAAGTCCGAGGAGCTGGTCGCTTTAGCCGTTGCGAGATGGGGGCCTGGAATCCTGGACGGGAAGGGGCATGTCCTGTCGAGCCATGTAGCGGAGCGTCTTTTTAGCACAAAGTCAGAATATGAATGGGGCTGCAGCGTGATTCACCCAAGGGTGAAGCGTGAAATGTGCCGCCTTGTTGAGGCCTCAGACCGGTGGGTCGTCGCGGAGATCCCGATGCTCTTTGAGGCGGGCGTCCCCGATTGGGTTACGGAAATAGTTT
>JAAYOR010000031.1 GCA_012520235.1 Fretibacterium sp. | reverse complement strand
TCTTTAATTCTATGACTACTCGATACATACTGCTCCCCCCTTAATTGTTATTATACCTTGGATTTACAAATCTGAACGCACACCCACCGGGAGGAAACGCAGTCCCGGTCCCGCCTCGTTTTTCATGTTCATTTGTGGTTCTTCTTTTTCCGCGTCCTTCCGTATTTTCCGTGATTCATCATTTTTTAACCACGAACAGACACGAACGAACACAGATCCAAATTCACTTTGAACTTTGAACCTTGAACTTTTCTTTAAGATATAATGTTTGTAAGATACGTTTAAGGAAGGATTGACTCAAATGGGGATGACGACGCAAACGCCCCGGATCCTTGACATCCCTGGGGCGATTTCAAAAGAGCTGAGCCTGAAGACGGAACAGGTGCAATCCGTCCTGAAACTTCTGGAGGAGGGCTGCACCGTCCCCTTCATTGCCCGTTACCGCAAGGAGGCCACAGACTCTCTGGACGAGACCGCCATTACGGCCATCCGCGACCGCAGCGTAAGGCTGCAGGATCTGGAGAAGCGCCGAGCTACTATCCTGCAGTCTCTGGCTGAACGGGAGCTCCTCACCGACGAGCTGAAGGCCTCCATTGAAGCAGCCCAGACGATGACCGCCCTGGAAGATGCCTACCTGCCCTGGCGTCCCAAGCGCAGGACCCGCGCCTCCATCGCAATGGAAAAGGGCCTAACGCCTCTGGCTGACCTTCTTTTTGAGCAGAAGCCTGACCTTGACCCTCTGAACGCGGCTCAGACCTTCATCGACCCGGAAAAAGGCGTAAAGACCGCTGAAGACGCCCTGGCCGGAGCCAAGGACATCCTGGCCGAGCGTTTCAGCGAGGACGCGGAGGCCCGGCAGGAGACGCGCCGGCTCTTCGCCCGCAAGGCCGTCCTGACCAGCGCCTGTGTCAAGGGCAAGGAGGAGGACGGGGCAAACTACCGCGATTACTTCGAATGGAGCGAGCTTGCCGCTTCCATGCCCTCTCACAGGGTCCTGGCCATCCTGAGGGGCGAGAGGGAGGGCTTCCTCTCCCTGTCCGCCGCGCCTCCCGAGGAAGAGGCTCTGGCCCTGTTGAAACGTCGGTTCGTCTTCAGCTCAGAGAGCTCCTCGCGCCTCGTGGCGGAGGCCGTGGAGGACGGATACAAACGCCTGCTCAAAAGCTCCATGGAGAACGAACTGAGGAACGCCCTCAAAAGGCGCGCTGACGCTGAGGCCATCCGCATCTTTGCCGGGAACGTCAAGGAGGTTCTGATGGCCGCACCAATGGGGCAGAAGGCCACGCTCGCCATCGATCCGGGGCTGCGGACCGGCTGTAAGGTGGTCTGTCTGGATCCTCAGGGCGCACTGCTCTTCGACACCGTGATCTACCCTCACACCTCGGACCGGCAAAGGGAGGCAGCAGCGGAGACGATCCGGAAGCTGACGGAGAAATTCTCCATCGAGGCTATCGCCATCGGCAACGGGACCGCAGGTCGCGAGACAGAGAGCTTTGTCCGGGGTCTGGGGTTGGACCCAAAGATCCTCATCGCCTCCGTCAACGAGAGCGGCGCCTCCATATACTCCGCCTCCGAGGTGGCGCGGCGCGAGTTCCCCGACCATGACGTGACGGTGCGCGGTGCGGTCTCCATCGGCCGCCGCCTGATGGACCCCATGGCCGAGCTGGTCAAGATAGACCCCAAATCCATCGGGGTGGGCCAGTATCAGCACGACGTCGACCAGAAGGACCTGAAACAGGCGCTGGACGACGTGGTCGTCCACTGTGTCAATGCCGTCGGCGTGGAGGTCAACACCGCCAGCCCGGAGATCCTCTCCTACGTGTCCGGGCTGAACAAACAGACCGTGACGCAGCTGGTGAAGTACCGGGAGGCCAACGGCCCTTTCACCACCCGGGAGGAGCTAAAAAAAGTCCCTCGTCTGGGGCCCAAGACCTTTGAACAGGCCGCCGGGTTCCTGAGGATCCACAGAGGGGAGAACCCTCTGGACGCCAGCGCCGTCCACCCTGAGAACTACAAGACCGTCGCCCGCATGGCCGACGCGCTCTCCTGTTCCGTCTCGGACCTGATGGCCGACCCGGAGCTCCGAAAGCGCATCGAGCCGGAGCGCTTTGTCTCGGACACAGCGGGGCTCCCCACCCTCAGGGACATCCTGGAGGAACTTGACAAACCGGGGCGCGATCCCCGCGCCACCTTCGAGGCCTTCGCCTTCGACCCCAACGTGCGCGAGCTCCGGGATCTGACGCCCGGGCTCATCCTCCCCGGCATCGTCACCAACGTCACAGCCTTCGGAGCGTTCGTGGATATCGGAGTCCATCAGGACGGATTGGTGCACGTCAGCCGCATCTCCGACACCTTCGTCGAAAACCCGCAGGCCCACCTCAAACCGGGGCAAACGGTGCGCGTGGCGGTGCTGGAGGTGGACGAACCCCGCAAGCGCATCTCGCTCTCCATGAGAAAACGCGACCTCGGTGAAGGAACCGGAACCGACGTCTCAGGCGCTTCAAAAAAAACCGCCGCCGGAGGGAGAGGGGGAGTAGGTAAAAGAGGGCGGGAAGCAGTTCAAGAAAAACGGGAAGAAGTGGACCTGTCGATAGGCGCCCTGTTCCGCGATCAGTTGAGCTCGAAGCAAAAGGGCCGATAGCTGTGGAGCGCTTTGACGTCATCGTGATAGGGGGCGGCCCCGCCGGCCTGATGGCGGCGGGACGAGCGGGCGCTAAGGGCGAGCGCGTCCTGCTGGTGGAAAAGAATCAATCCCTTGGAGAAAAGCTGCTGCTGGCGGGGAGGCGTCGCTGCAACATCACAAACGCGGAACCCGACCTGGAGGCGTTTATCGAGCGCTACGGGCAAAACGGACGGTTTCTATACTCGGCCTTCAGCCGCTTTGGGCCCGCTGAGACCCTTACGTTCTTCAATCAGATCGGAATTCCGACCGTCACAGAGCGTGGGGGCCGCGTCTTTCCCACCGAGGGCGGAGGGCAGCGCGTGCTGGACATGCTGCTCCTGCAGTGTAAAAAATACGGAGTGCACATTCTGCGCTCCTCCCCCATCCGAGCCCTGAAGTTCAGGGACGGGCGCGTCGAACGTCTCATCTCCGCCCTTGAGGAGCTGGAGGCGGAACGTTATATCATCGCCACCGGGGGCAAGTCCTACCCCAAAACGGGCTCGACCGGAGATGGATACCGCTTTGCAGCCCAGGCCGGACACACGATCGAGGAGCCAACCCCTGCCCTTGTCCCAGTCAAAACCCACGAGACCTGGGTGAAGCTGGCCCGAGGGTTCAATCTGCGCAACGTCCGGTTGACCGTGACCGTGGACGGCCGGAAGACTGACGAGCGTTTTGGCGAGATGGAGTTCACAAACTTCGGAGTCAGCGGCCCCATCGTGATGGACCTCAGCGCACAGGTCCCGGACTGGATGAAGCAGGGCGTGCTGCGATTTCATCTGGACCTCAAGCCAGCCTTGGACATGGAGACCCTGAAGAGGCGCGTGGCTCAGGACTTTGAAAAGCACAAGGACCGGCTTTTTGCAGGCGCTCTGCGCAACCTGGTCCCCGGCCCCCTGATCCCTCTGATCCTGGAGCTCTCGGACGTCCCCTCAGACAAGCCCGCTTCCTACGTCTCCACCGAGGAGAAAGCCGCCCTCGCGGCGCTCCTGAAGGACATCCCCCTGACAATAAACGGGCTTTGGAGCTTCAATCACGCCATCGTGACGCGGGGAGGCGTCTCTCTCAAAGAGGTGGACCCTGCGACGATGCGCTCCAAGCTCTGTGACAACCTCTATTTTGCGGGCGAAGTGCTGGACCTGAACGGCCCAAGCGGCGGGTTCAACCTCCAGGTGTGCTGGAGCACGGGTTGGGTTGCAGGCGAGGCTTGAAGGCCTCGAAAGGCGAACCGAGCCCCTTCCGATTAGGCTCTAGACTCAAGAGGCTGTCAATAGCCAGAGAAAAACTCCCCCCTTGAGTCTCCCTATCACAGAGTAACGCACTGAGCCTCCTGGCACTTTGACCCTGCGGTGCGGGGCACTTATAATAACGACACAACGAGAGGGTTGTTTTTTATGTTTTTTAAAAATAGCTTTCCCGAGTGGGTGGGATGACTTGTGCGGACGGCCTTTACCCTTGAATACGGTTCTTTTCCCCTTGGCTTTTTCCTGAAAGGGCAGCATTATCATCTGCCTGCATCTTTTGTGTCCCACGCTCCTGAAGGACGAAAAGCTGAGGTCGGTTTTTCTATAGAAGAAAGCGCTCCGCCCGCCCCGCGCCCTGTGCGCGGAGCGGGCGGTTTTTATGTGTCAAGACCAATATGAAGGGAGCGGTTGTGATGCGGTTGAGGATGAAGGCGGGATCGTTGCTGGGGGTATTCTTGTTCTTGCTGCTGGCCTGTGGGGCGGCGTGGGGGGCGTCGGCCGGCTCCGAGCTCCTGTACTCGACCTACTTCGGAGGGAGCGATGAGGGATCGTTGTCTTATGATGCAGCCTACGCCCTTGCCGCAGACGAGGCAGGCAATGTCTGGGTTGCGGGAAGAGCCAGAACAAAGAACTTCCCCGTGACGGAGGACGCCCGGCAGAAAAATCTTGAAGGAGAGTACGATGCCTTTCTGGCCAAGTTCTCGTCCTCAGGGGAGCTCCTGTACGCGACCTATCTAGGAGGGGACGGTGATGACGAGGCCAATGCCCTTGCCGTGGACGCAGCGGGCAACGTCTGGGTCGCGGGAGGGACCGGCTCAAAGAATTTTCCTATAACGAAGAACGCCCGGCAGAAAAACCTTGAAGGAAACTACGATGTCTTTCTGGCCCAATTCTCGTCCTCAGGGGAGCTCCTGTACGCGACCTATCTAGGAGGGGACGGTGATGACGTGGCCCACGCCCTTGCCGTGGATGCATCGGGCGACATCTGGATCACGGGAAATACCGAATCAAAGAACTTTCCAGTAACAAAGGACGCCTGGCAGAAAAACCACGGAGAAGATGGTGACTCCTTTGTGTCCAAATTCTCGTCCAAGGGGGAGCTCTTGTACTCGACTTACCTCGGAGGGGATGGGTGGAACGTGGCCCTCGCCCTTGCGGTGGACGCAGCGTGTAACGTCTGGGTCACGGGACATACCGGCTCGAAAAACTTCCCCGTCACGGAGAACGCCTGTCAGAAAAACTCTGGAGGATCTTCTGACGCCTTTGTGACCAAGTTCTCGCCCTCGGGGAACCTCCTGTACTCGACCTACCTCGGAGGGAATGACGCGGACGAAGCCAACGCCCTTGCGGTGGACACGGCAGGCAACGTCTGGGTCGCGGGAGGGACCGACTCAAAGAACTTTCCCGTGACGAAGAACGCTTGGCAGAAAGGACTAAAAGGGGATTATGACGCTTTTGTGGCCAAATTCTCACCCAAGGGGGAGCTCCTGTACTCTACCTACCTCGGAGGGAACAGTGCTAGGGCCCAAGCCCTTGCGGTGGACGCAGCGTGTAACGTCTGGGTCACGGGACATACTGGCTCGAAAAACTTCCCCGTCACGGAGAACGCTCTGCAGAAAAATCATGGAGGAGAAACTGATGCCTTTGTGTCCAAATTCTCACCCAAAGGGCAGCTCCTGTACGCAAGCTACCTTGGAGGGAATAACTGGGACATAGCCTACGCCCTTGCGGTGGACACGGCAGACAACGTCTGGGTCGCGGGAGGGACCGGCTCAAAGAACTTTCCCGTGACGGAGAAGGCTTGGCAGAAAGAACTAAAAGGGGATTTTGACAATTTTGATTCTGACGCTTTTGTGGTCAAGTTTTAGGTGCGGGTCTTCCACGCCCGGCTTCTCCGCCTATGACGTCCTCGGCGGTTTGGAGGTCATCGCGGACATCCAGGGCTGCCTCCTTTACAACCGCTCCGGGCGCGTGATTGATGAGGCCGCGTTGGCCACGTTCGTCTCCTCCGCCGACGGCAACTCCAGACTGCTGGTGTAGCTCCGTAACGCCTAACCCGCGGCCGTCAGGGTGGATGTCCTTGTGATGTGATAAGATCAGAATTAGAAAATTAAATCATTCAGGAGGTATCTCATGAGCTCTTTATTAGACTTGATCCGAAAACGACGCAGCATCCGTTCCTTTGACTCTAAGCCTGTCGAACGGGAGAAGCTGAACGCCATTCTTGAGGCCGGCCGCCTGGCACCCTCGGCCCGCAACGAGCAGGGTTGGCATTTCTTCGTCGCAACCCTCCCCGAGCACCGCGCCCAGATGAAGGACATCTGCAACGGGCAAGCCTTCTGCGGTGAAGCGGGAGCAGTCCTGTTTGTGACGACCTACAAGCCGCGCACCATGGCCTGCGGACAGCCCGCCCACCTTTTGGACGCCTCCATCGCCTTAACCTGCATGATGCTCATGGCTGAGGAGCTGGGGCTGGGCTCCTGCTGGATCGGCAACTTTGACCAGGCCAAGGCAAGGGCATTGCTGAAGCTGCCGGAGGGCGAAGAGGTCGTCGGTCTGATGCCGATAGGATATGCCAAAGAGCAGCCTCAACCCCGCCCCCGCAAGTCCATGGACGAGGTCGCCAGATTTCTCTGAGCCGCAACGCGCCTCAGCCACACAAAGGACAAGGAACGCACGCGCCTCTTAAGCGCGTGCGTTCCTTGTCCTTTGTGTGGGCGTAGAGGAAAAGAGTCCGTAGACTTGGGCTGCTCTCTCCTTCATCCCGACAACGCTCTTCCTCCCATCAGCAGATACCTGAAGATAATTCAGCAACGCTCAACTGTCAATAGCCAGAGAAAATGTCACCCCTAATTGTTCAGATAAAATGTCACTCCTAAGTGCTCAAAGGGAACGCAGCTCCCGAGTCCTGATACTTGTTGGTAACGTAGGGGTGTTCCTTGAAGCTG
>JAAYOR010000030.1 GCA_012520235.1 Fretibacterium sp. | reverse complement strand
GTGATGTTCACGCTAAGAATGCTCTCCTGCACAGCACTGTCTCGGCTCAGAACTCTGTAACTGTGATGGGAGGCCAAAAATCACAGATAGCCGGCGGCAAGATAGAGGCCGGGCTGGAGGTGAGCTGTCATATACTTGGCAGCGAGATGGGGACAAAAACCGAAGTCCTGGTGGGCCTTCCTCCTGCCTTGCTTGCCCGTAAAAGAGAGCTTCAGGAGCAGGCTACTCAGCACAGCGATAATCTGACCAAGGTGAACGCAAATCTGGCATTCCTGAAAAAGCTGGAGATGGCCGGACAGCTGGACCAGAAGAAGCGTGCGCTTCTCATGCTTGCGACAAAGACAAAGTTCCAGCTCCAAGCCGCGCTGGAACCCATCACAGTAGAGATTGAGGAGATCAACCAACGCCTTGAAATGAGCCGCTCCATGGGAATCGTCCGTGTGAGGGACATATGTTATCCCGGGGTACACATCTTCATTCGAGGGGTTGTTTACGTCGTGCGGGAGAATTTCAAATTTTCTTCCTTTGTCTTCGAGGAGGGAGAAGTGCGTCCAAAACCTTTCGATTACAAACCTTAAGAGAGCGTCAACTAAGTCAGTGACCTCTTAACAAGGCAAACGATACAAGGCAGGGGAGGTGTTCCTATGGTTCAACCCATAAGCCTTTTGATGGCTCATTTTAACGTTGAGCACAGTGCCCAAATCTCCAAGGACGCGATCGCGGCGGCGCAGCAGACGGGACAGGGACAGCAGGTCGTCCAGGAAAGTGTGAGGCGAACTCAGACGGTTCAGGCCAATCAGGCCTCTAGAGATGCAGAAGGTGCACCGCAGGAACGAAGACGAGGAGCGTGAGCGCCGCAGAGAGCGCAGAGAGGAACGGGCAACGTACTCCCCGCGTCCTCAGGAGCAGGAGGAAGAACTCCTGGAAGCCTCTCACGAAGAGCTCTTGATGCCCTTTGACCTTTATGCCTGAAACTTGTGTGCCGGAAAGATAAAAACAACCTCTCGGTTCTCTGGCGCTTTCCCAATGGCAGATTGTCATGGGGATATACGGTGAGCAGGGCGGGGAGCCTTATTGTTGTCTGAGCGTCGGATTGGACGAAAGGTGAGTCAAATGGCTGGAAATAACAGTTTGGGGTATGTCATCGTCGAGGGAATGGAGGGGCAATTTCGAGGGGCCTCTCTGGTGGTTGACTTTCGCGGAATCCCAATGGACTTCCGCTACACGGATCCAATACGCCCCTCCAAACTGGAGCGAATCTTATATGGCAGCGCACTGGACGTCTATCTGCGGGAGGAGTTGATCCTGGAGAGCCTCCTCTCAGCAGTAGAGACAAAGCCGCTTGTTTGGGTATGCCGAGAGGGCGACCTTTTACAGCCCCTCAAGACGATTGGGAAGGGAAAGGCCATTTTCCTGGCGCCATCCAACTCGGCGCCGCTGGAGGCAGCTGGAGAGGTCGAAGCCACAGGAGAGGCCGGGATTTACATGCTCCAGGCGGACTCTCTCAGTGCACCTTTGAGAGCTTCCTTGCCTTCCGGTTCCCGCCCTGAGGAGATGCAGGAGCTGTCGAGGATTCTTGTGGAGGCGGCGGAGACGATGGAGCTTCTGGAGCCGTTTGGCCGAATTCAAAAGGCCCTGACTTCTCTGGGAGAAGAATAACGTGTCTTTCCAGGGACTTAAAGATTACTTCTCCCGCCATTTCCTGGGGCGTGTGAAGGTCTATTCATACCTGTGGACTTTTGAAGTACCCCAAACTGTATCTTTGCGCCGGGTTGTGGAGACGCATCCGGTACGGACGTCCATCAGGGTTCTTTCGGCTGCACTTCTTCCCTTAGAGGGATTGCGCTGTCACAATAAAGAGTTTCGCTTCCCTGCTCACATGGTGCGGGTGTACGGAGAGAAGGTACGCTCTTACGCTCCTCGTGAGATCGTTGTCCGGGGCTTTTCACCCCTGCGAGTTGTCGCTCTTCAGGATCTGAAGCGGGCGATGCTTTTGCCGCTGGAGAAGGAAAACCGTCTGGCCTGGTTGAAGGAGCGTCCCCAAAAAACGGGGGAGCTCATCTTGGCTTGGTTTGGTCCCATCATTGAGGAGGCGCTCGTGAAGCTGGTATTGAACAAACAGCGCGGTACGCTCCTGATCTGGTATAATCCCCATAGCAGGCACTTTTTAGCTCGAAGTCTGTACCTTTACAGGAGGCTGGGGCCGAGACAAAAGCCGGGGTGGCAATGGGTCGATTGGAGGTAAACCTCAAGAAGAGCTTCTCTTTAAGCCTCGGCACGGGGGGCAACTCGGCACGGGGGGCAACCCAAGCGGAGCAGCTGCATTACATTCTGCGCTCTTTTGGTGTATGAACTGCCCATCTTGCGGAAAGGCTTCTTCTAAATAGAGTTCTGAATCATTATCAATTGCTTGGGAGGTTCACAAGTCGCATGAGTGAGGAGAAGAAGGTCGAGACTTCTTCGGTTCGAGTGGGGGAGCTGGTTGATTGTACGGTGGAGCAAATCATGCCGTATGGTGCTTTCGTCAGGTTGTCGACAGGGCAGAGGGGGATGATCCATATCTCGGAGCTCTCGTTCAACTTCGTTAAAAAGGTGGAGGACATCCTCTCCTTGCAGCAAGAACTGAGAGTCCGAGTGATCAAAATTGATGAAAAAGGACGCATTGATCTTTCCCTGAAGAAGGTGGAAGAACGTCCTCTCATTCAGGCACCTGTGACAAGGGACGAAAAGGATAACTTTGAGAAGAAGATGGCTGCCTTCCTCAAATCCAGCGAGTCTAAAATTGCGGACCTCAACAGCAAGTTGAACGCCTCGAAGTCCGGTAGAAAAAAAACGGGTGGCAAATCCAGGGGTTAAATCACTAGAAAAAACAGGGAGCTTCTTTTTTTTTCTGAAGGTGTCTCTTGTTGTAGTTTATGCTCCCTTTTGCCGGAACAGAAGGAGAACGCCGGAGAATGAATCAGGGCATTTTTTTTGGGGGGCTCATGCCTCCTTTTTTTTATGAGAAGAGGACGCCTAAAGCTCTGGCTTGTTTGAATCGACAGATGGCTGGCCGTCGGTTTGACTCCGCTTTAATGCTGGGGACGACAGCTCGATGTCGCTTTGGCCGCCCGCGCGTGATTGTCTGTTCTCCCCTTGGGAAGGGCTTTGCTCCGTTTCCTACCACCTTTTGGCTCTCGTGTCCCTGGCTGGTTCGTGTCATAGGAGCTCTTGAAGCGTCTGGCGGTGTGAAGGAACTGGAGCTCTGGTTGACGCATCGCTCTGTAAAGAGTTGGAGGAGCTATAATCGGGAGCATCAACGCTTGCGCCTGGCTCTGCTGAGCCGGGAGAGGCGCGCTTATCTCAGCGCTTTCAAGCCTGAGGTCTGGGAACGCCTGAGGACTGCAGGGGTGGGGGGCATCAGTTATGGCTTTGAGGTCAATGTGAAATGTCTGCATCTTCAAACAGCCTCATGGCTGGCTTTGGGACGTCATCCCGGGGTTGCCTGGCTTGAAGAAAAAGGGCTGGCTGAAGATTGCAAAGGACAGGGCTGTGTGGTTTGTTGAACCGTATTTTTTGATAACGGAGGCGTAAGCGGATGTGGAAGGGACGTTTTGAGGAGGAGCCTGCGCTGATGGTGCAGCAATTCACCCAATCCCTGGACCTGGACTGGAGGATGGCCGAGCACGACATCCGGGGCAGCATCGCGCACGTGCGGATGCTGGCGAAGGTTGGACTCTTACAGGAACAGGAGGCCGAGAAAATAGAGGAGGGGCTGAGGCGGGTCCGTGATGAGATTGCGGAAGGTCGTTTTGTGCCCTCCGAGGCTCTGGAGGACGTGCACATGAACGTTGAGAGTCGATTGACCGAACTTGAACCTCTGGGCGCAAAACTTCACACGGCGCGAAGCCGAAACGACCAGACTGCGACGACAGTGCGCCTGTTCCTGCGTGATCGGTTGATTGCCCTGGAGTTGTCTCTACTGACTCTGCTGGAGGTCCTGCTGAACCGTGCAGAGGCACAACTGCGCGTCATCGTCTCCGGCTACACGCACTTACAGCAGGCTCAGCCCATCTCCATGGGGCATTATTGGATGGCCTGGTTTGAGGCCTTTGCCCGAGATTGTGACAGGCTGAACTTTGCCCTCTCTGCGACAAACGAATGTCCTTTGGGGGCTGGAGCTCTGGCGGGTTCAACCCTGCCCATAGACCGTCAGATAACCTCTGAATTATTAGGGTTCGATTGCCCTACCCGCAACAGTCTGGACACGGTGGGGCAGAGGGATTATATGGCAGATGTCCACCACTTCGCTTCTATGCTTGCTCTGCACACCTCACGACTGGCTGAGGACCTGATCATCTGGTCCTCTCAGGAGTTCGGCTGGCTGAAGCTTCCCGACTCTTTTTGCACAGGGTCCAGCATGATGCCCCAAAAGAAGAATCCGGACGTCCTGGAGCTGATCCGTGGCAAAACCGGTCAGGTCCTGGGCCATTTTATGGATTTACTGATAACCCTTAAGGGACTTCCCATGACTTACGACCGAGACCTTCAGGAGGACAAGCGTGGACTTTGGGCCTCGCTGGATACGGTGGAGGCTATCCTGACGGTGCTCTCTCCCATGCTGACCAGGACGGAGGTGGACGCTGAGGCGGCCCGAGCCGGGCTGGAGAAAGGTTTTGCTCTGGCGACAGATGTGGCTGAGCACCTTGTCCTGAAAGGGGTTCCCTTCCGAGACGCGCACTGGAAGGTGGGACAGCTGGTGAAGTACTGCCTGCACCAGGATAAGTATCTGAAGGATCTTTCCCTTGACGAATGGCGTGAGCTTATTCCGGAATCGGGCCCGGAGGTCCTGGAACTGCTCTCTTTGGAGGCGAGCGTGGAACGACGGAACACTTATGGCGGGACAGGGTTTGAAGCTGTAAAACTTCAAATTACGGAGGGAAGAGAGCGTCTTGCAAGGATGAAGCTCTCCCTTGAAAAACGACGGAAGAAATGGGATAAAAGCCATTTTTAACCCTGTCAAAAGCTCCTCCCGTTCGGGAGGAGCTTTTGGAGCACCATGACCATCCCCAAAATAAGCTGGCAAAAACATCCAGATGTTTGGATGTTTGCTGCCCATCTTTGCTGCTCATGTCCACGGCAGAGCTCTCCTAAGGGTGCTTAGCTTCATCCCTCTACAGAGCGCCGATGATGCCCATATACCCCTCACAGGCCTTCACAAGCTGATCAATCTCAATGTACTCATCTGTGATATGGGCCAGAGTTTCAAGCGAGCCGCCATAGCCCACGGTGGGGATGCCTGCCTTGCCCGCGTAGTACGACCCGTTGGTGCAGAAATAATAGTGCGAGAGCTCAGGTTCCTGCCCTATGGAGCGCAGACCGGAGAGCACCTTTTGGATAAATGGGTGCTCCGCCTCGAAGAGCCATCCGGGAGCGAATCGTTCCGCCGCTATTTCCTCACCCGTATAACAGGTTTCGCGTCCTATGGCCAGGGAAACATGTGCCTTGAACTCGGGGTCCGAGTCAGAAAGAGAGTGGCATAAAGCCTCGACAGTGCCCAGAACGTCCTGCCGGGTCTCGCCGACAAGGAGCCGACGGTCAAAGGTGGCTCTGCATCTCTCCGGGACCACAGAGGCGCCGGGGTAGGGGGATGAGATGATGTCCGTCACCTCCAGGATGCCATCTCCCAGGATGGGGTGCGATTCAGGAACAAAATCCCGCTCCAGGGCATTCAGCAGCACAGCCATCTTTTTGACTGCGTTGATTCCCATCTTTGGGTTGGAGGAGTGAGCCGGTTTGCCCAGGGTCTCCACGGTTAGTTCCGCGCGCCCTCTCTGCCCGCGTTTGACCGTGAGGTTTGAAGCCTCTCCGATGACCACGCAGTCCGGTTTCCATATCTCCCCAATCTCTTCAGAGGCCACGCCCTCGAAACATTCTTCATGGACGCAGCCCGCCACCAGGATTGTCCCGTTTTTTTTGCTTCCGTCCTGTTTGACGAAGGCCGCAGCCAGGAGCATGGCGCACAGGTTCCCCTTCATATCGCTGGTTCCGCGTCCGTAAATGCGGTCGTCTTGTATCTCGGCGCCGTAGGGATCATGCTTCCACGCAGAAGGATCCGAGACGTCCACGTGGTCCATGTGCCCCTCCAGCAGCAGCGTCTCACCTGGTCCAAAGGCGATTTTCCCTACGACGTTTCCATACCGATCCGTTTTCACCTCATCAAAACCTGAGCGCTTCATGGTCTCGGCGAGCAAAGAGGCCATGAGCCCCTCCTGACCGGAAAGACTTTTGCAGCGCACTGCCTCCTGGCAAAAGGTGATGAGTTCCTGCTTTCGCGCCTCAGACAACATGTGTTCAACCCTCTCCTTTGTATCGTCTCCACAATAAAAATCCCGTAAGGTAAGGCCTGAGATGACATTATCATACCGCAGATCCGGCTTTGCAGCGGGGAAGAGTTTTTAGGAGAGGGGCTTTCAGGATTTGTATTCCTGAGGAATTGAATGGAAATCCTTGTCCCCGCGGCCGGAGAGGTTTACAAGGACTGTCTCTCCCTTTTTGAGCGTGGGCAGGAGTTTTAAGGCGTAGGCTACGGCATGGCTGCTTTCAAGCGCTGGAATGATGCCTTCTTTTCGGCAGAGAACTCTGAAGGCATCAAGGGCCTCTTTGTCCGTAGCCGTTTCGTAAAGGGCTCGTTTGGAATCCTTGAGATAAGCGTGTTCTGGTCCCACGCCGGGGTAGTCCAGCCCTGCGGCTATGGAATAGACAGGGGCGGTCTCGCCCTGTTCATCCAGGAGGACGTAGCTTTTAAAGCCGTGGAGCACGTCGAGCTTGCCAAATGTCATAGAGGCTGCGTGATCGCCCAGCTTTCCGGTTCCCCGTCCAGAGGGCTCAATGCCTACGAGCTGGACCTCGGGGTCGTTCAAAAATCCTGCAAAGAGCCCTATAGCGTTGCTGCCTCCGCCTACGCAGGCCACGGCATAGTCCGGAAGATGACCCAGGCGTTCCATGAACTGCTGCCTGGCTTCACGTCCTATGATGCTCTGAAACTCCCGCACGATGGTGGGATAGGGGTGGGGCCCAACTGCGGAGCCCATGAGATAAAAGCTGTCAGGATCCTGGACATAAGCATCCAAAGCTGCTTCTACGGCCTCCCGCAGGGTCTTTTGTCCATGCTCCACAGAGACAACACGTGTTCCTAGAGTACGCATCCGTTCGACATTGGGTTGTTGCCGTTCGATGTCGACGGCCCCCATGTAAACAGTGCACTCCATGCCAAAGAGCGCTGCCGCCATGGCTGTCGCTGTTCCGTGCATGCCTGCTCCAGTCTCAGCCAGAATTTTTTTGGCTCCCATCCTGCGGGCCAGGAGGATCTGCCCGATGCAGTTGTTTATTTTATGCGCCCCGCTGTGATTCAGGTCTTCGCGTTTGAGGAACAGCCGGGCCCCGGCTGGGCTGTACTCCCTGCTGATGCTGCAGCACTCTGTCAGGGCCGAAGGACGTCCCACGTAATCCTTGAGCAGAGTCAGATATTCCTCCTGAAAAACAGGGTCCTGTTGGGCGTCTTGAAAAGTGACAGCCACTTTGTCGAGGCGTTTTTTCAGCGCTTCCGAGATAAATTGCCCGCCATACTCTCCAAAAAAGCCAACGCCCGTTCCAGTCTGTTTCATCGTCATTGTTGTCATTGTATTCTCCTCCAAATAGTGAAAGTATTTGAGATAACCTGTTATTCTCTTGACTGAAAAAGTAAAACGCCCGGGGCGGAAGGGCCCCGGGCGTCGGTAAGTGAGGAAGCGCATAAAAAAGGGCCGAAGGGTTTTTATAAATCCCTCCGGCCTCTCGCGTTGTCAGCGCGTTTTGAGCAAACGGACAGAGGGCAGCTTCAGAGCTGCCACCACCAAAAGAGCGATTTATCTGTAGCAGTACTCAAGATGTCGTCCATGTCCGTCATCCCTCTTCGATCCTGTTGAGATGAAAAACAGTTCCTTCATAAGGCTCTCTTAAAATACCACCTTGAAGGAGAAGCGTCAAGCACATTTTTTAAAAGATTCTATTCCCTTTTTCCAGAATGAAACTTGTATGTGACGCTAAACTTGACGGAGGTCGTGGTTCCGGCTATAATTTTGTTGCAATGAGGTGCCTTTTTGGCGCTCAAGGCGGCATAGCCAAGTGGTAAGGCAGAGGACTGCAAATCCTTTATCCCCAGTTCGAATCTGGGTGCCGCCTCCAAAACTACATTTCAAACAGTTTATAAAAGTCCAAGAGCCCCGTCTGTGACGGGGTTTTTTTGTTGTCTTTAGTCCTGTAAAGTCCCGTTTAGAATCGTGCAGGCCACGCCTCGACCGTATAAGATACCGTAGAAGAATGTCACCCGGCAGAGTGTTCTTCTACGGTCCTGCAAAGAAGGAGGATTACAGCTCCATAATAGCAGATTTGCAAGCTAAAAGCGCTAAGGCGAAAGACAAGCCTGCATGATTCCGAGATGACCGGGGATTCTAGGTAGATCTGTCCGGACAAAAGTACCGGCTCCTTCGATACTGGGAAGCCAAAAAGGAATATCAGATGTCCCTGGGGTCTTAGGGTGGGGGCTATTTGTAGACGTCACTGCGGGGACCGATGGCGATAACAGTCAGAACTCCCTCGGCAGGGTTCATGGAAAAAATAACCCGGACACTGCCCACACGTAAACGGAAAAGATTCTTTTGCCCACAAGTTTTTTGACGTCTCCTATATCCGGCAAAACGCTGATAGCCTTCAAAAGGCGGGTCTGTGTGGTTTTTTCCTGCCGTCTCAAATATTTTTCCGCTGTTTTTTCAAAGACAATTCTATAGGTCAACGCCTAGATCTCCAGCCAGTTCTTCCAGGGAAATCGTCGACCCATCGTTTTCCTGTTCTGCCTGAGCCAGTAGACGCAAATCCCAATCGTCGGGAGGCTCTTCTCCTCCACGTACTCCTTTCAAAAGATCAATGACGTAGGGCAAACGATTTTCCGGTAGGGCGTTGATTAGTTGTAGAGCCGTTTCTCTATTCGATGTCTGTGGAGTCGGCATGGGCGAATCCCTCCCTTTTCGTTTTTGTGCCACAGCAATGTGCTTTGAAATCATGCCATTCAGCAACAAAAAAATCAAGGAGCAAGGCGGCATTGTAAAATCTCAAACTTCGCACAGGGTAAAAGCCGAAAAAATTGAAAAATCCGCTAAAAAAGAACCATGGATGGACACGAATGAACACGGGTAAATACAAAAACGGAAAAAATAGGCTATGCAAACTTTCGCGATTTCCGCGTGTTTCGCGGTTAGTTCTGTTTTCAACATGTCATGCCACTAAGGCATCTGCGTTGTGGACTCGGAAAGGGGAATGGAGCGCTCTTCGCGCTTCGGGTCTGGGGTGGGCAGTAGCAATTCGTAGAGCTTCGAGGCCCGAAACTCCATATCGGCAGCGCTTTTTGCCAGTGGTCCCAGTTTCTGGGCCGCAGGAAGTCTGGAGATAAAGGGTGTGGAGGAGCTATTCCGCTCTCTCAGAAGGTGCCGTCCCCTTTCTCCAAAACCCAGCACACGGATGTAGGGGGGCCCCAGGCGAGAGAGAGCCGCTGCATTCCAGCGTTCGACGTTCACCAGCAGACGTGCGACTTGCCGCTGCAGACGGCTTTTTGTGTATCGCGCACAGAGACAGCGCCCGATGAAGGCTTCGTAAGACTCAGCCTCCGCGTGGCGGAGGAAGAGATGCTCCAGCCCTTCGTCCATACCCGCGACGGATCGGAGCTGAAGGGGGGAGGTCCTCATCAGAAGGCTTTGAAGAAGACGCCAGAGTTTTTCCGTCCCGAGGCAGAGCCGCCCCTCCGTCTGCGCCTGGGCCAGCAGAGCTAAAGTTGCTGAAGGAAGGGCTTTGTCGAGCTCGTCCTTGCCTGCTCCGTGCGCGATGGCTTTCCGTACAGCTGTCGCGCTGGGCAGAGGGCCGAGGAGCTCAGCATGGTAACCGGCCCCTCTCCTGAGAACTGGGAGCGGGATGAGGGCGTATCCTTTTTTTCGCGTATGAAGCAGGTAAGAGAGGGCCAGAGAGTTGTTGGGAGAGGCGAGGAACGAGGCGCTTCCCGGGAGCTCTGACTCAAGAGCCCTGGCCAGAGCTTTGGGATAGGAGTGACCTGAGCTCAGTCTTTTTTTGAGGTTTCGCTTGAAAGACGGAGGTTCCTGGATTAAAATATCAAGGATTGAAGTCAGTTCCCAATCAGGGTTCTCCATGCCAAAAGACAGGTGCGTCACAAAGCGGGTTTGGGCCAGGATGTCGACAGCCCCGGCGCTGAACTCGGGGGCAGCGTTGCAGGAAAAGGCGAACGGAAGCTCCAGCACGAGGTCTGCTCCCTGGGCGAGCGCCATCCTGGTGCGAGTCCACTTGTCCACGAGAGAGGGAAGTCCTCGCTGCGTAAAGTTGGACGACAGGACCATAACCAGGGGTGCATGAGGCATCAGCCGACGGACTTCGGTGAGGTGCCAAAGGTGTCCGTTGTGGAAAGGATTGTACTCGGCAATGATACCGACGACAGGGTCATGCAGATTTTCCATGGCATCAGTATAGCGCATGGGCCGTTTCTGATAGGGCATGGGGGTGTTTCGGTTTTTGGCATCTGAAAAAGTGTTGGGTAAAATTACAGGAGCTCCCTCCCTGCGGAGGCGCTTCATTTGAAGGGCAGGTATGCGTAAATGAAGATTTTGGTTATCAATTGCGGCAGCTCGTCTCTCAAGTATCAGCTTTTTGACATGGAAAAGGAAAATGTCCTGGCCAAGGGGTTGGTGGAGCGCATCGGTATCGAAGGCTCTCAAATCAAACACACCAAGACAGGCATGGAGCCGGTTGTCCAGGTCACGGCCATCCCGGATCACAAGGTGGGAATCAAGTTGGTCCTTGACTCGTTGCTTGATAAAGATCACGGGGTGCTGTCCTCGCTGGACGAGCTGACTGCGGTGGGGCACCGAGTGGTCCACGCGGGGGAGAAGTTTGCCACCTCGGTCAGGCTGGACCCCAAGGTCATGGACGCTCTTAAGGAATGCATCCCTCTTGCGCCCCTGCACAACCCGGCCAACATCATGGGGATAGAGGCCGTCACGTCAGCCTTGCCGAACATCCCGCAGGTGGGCGTGTTCGATACGGCGTTCCATCAGACCATGCCCGACTATGCCTTTATGTATGGACTTCCCTACGGTTATTACGAAAAATATGGGGTGCGCCGTTACGGTTTTCACGGCACCAGCCATTATTACGTCTCGCATCGCGCGGCGGAGATTCTGCAGAAGCCCGTCGAGAAGCTGAAGATCGTGACCTGCCATCTGGGTAACGGCAGTTCCATCACTGCGGTCAAGGGTGGGCGTTCCGTGGACACCTCCATGGGCTTTACCCCTCTGGCCGGAGTGATCATGGGGACCCGTTCCGGCGATATCGACCCTGCCCTCATCAACTTTATTGCTCAAGCGGAGAATCTGGACGTGAAGGAGATCGACGGGATGCTCAACAAAAAAAGCGGCATGCTGGGGCTCTCGGGGCTCAGCAGCGATCTTCGTGACGTCGAGGATGCAGCCTCTCGTGGAGAGCCCCGTGCCAAGCTGGCTATAGCTGTGCTGGCCTATGGGATCAAAAAATACATTGGCGCCTATGCAGCAGCTATGGGAGGGCTTGACGTTCTGGTCTTCACGGCGGGGATTGGGGAGAACAGCGCTACCATCCGCTCCAGAGTCTGTGATGGTCTTGAGTTCCTTGGGGTGGAGCTGGATCAGGAGAAGAATGATGTCCGTTCCAAAGAGGCTGAGATCAGCACAGTGGGCTCCAAGGTCCGAGTGTTGGTGGTCCCCACGAACGAAGAGCTGGTGATCGCCCGCGATACCAAACGCCTGGTTGCCAACCGCTGAGCCGCGTTTAATCTCGAACGAGGCCTCCCTCTCTTGAGGGAGGCTTGTTTCCTTGCTGAGGGGTGAGGTCCTTGAAGTCGGGACTGATGCCGAAGAACTGGCATTTTATCGTTGAATTGCCGCCTCGCAGCGACTGTGAGACGGTTGTAGAGAAGAGTTGGGACATCCATTTGACCGAGGGGATCCTCTTTGAAGGACAGAGGTTTCTTTTTCCGGAGGGCTGTTTTGTCTCCGTGGCCCTGCACTGGCTTGAACCCGCTCTCCTGACCGTTCAGCTTTTTTTGAGGACTGAGGTTGTAGGGGAGTGTGCTCGGTGTTTGGCCGAAGCTTCGCTTGCAATTCAGGATGATTTGATGTATCTTTATCATCTATGCGATCTGGAATGGGGCAAGGATACGCGTCTGGAGTCAGACGAAGGTTTTCTGCCGGTCGAAGTGGAGTTTTTTGGTCGCACCATTGACTTGGCGGATCAGGTTTGGGAGACGCTTTTGCTCCTGTTACCGATACGTTTGCTTTGTAAGGAGGACTGCAGGGGGCTCTGCCCCGAGTGCGGGGCGGATTTGAATCAAGGCCCTTGCGGCTGCGAGAGGCAGGATGGGGATCCGCGCTTCGCTGTATTGGGTTCCTTTATCTTTGATTCTGACTAACGCGAACGGCAGCTTTCGGAAGCAAACCTTGTTTTCCCAGGAGGTCGCTTTCCCTGAAGTTTTAGAACAAGCTATGCAAGCTGAAAATTTCTGATTTTTGAAGGAGGTTGAGAGGACGAGATGGCGACGCCAAAGAGTAGAACCTCGCACGCGCGGACCGCGCAGCGGAAAGCCCAATGGCTTGGAGCCCTTAAAGCTCCCGAGACGCATGTCTGCGCGAACTGCGGAGAGATGACGATGAGCTACAGGGCCTGCCCTTCCTGCGGCTTTTACAGAGGACGCAAGGTCACGGCGGGAGAGAACGAAGAGGAATAGCAGCGGAGAAACCCCGTTGCCTTTGTTAAATAACGGATAGTCCAGGGACGAGCCGTGCAGCCCGTCCCATTTTTATTCTTGCCTAAAACGAACCGGACCCCGTGCGGGGTCCGGTTCGTTTTACCGTTTTGCGGATTGAGGAAAGGGTGTTTCAGGTTTAGCTCTTCTTGCGGAGGAGGAGCGCCGCTCCGGAGAGCAGAGCAATTCCAACCCCCGCGAAGCCCGCGTTGCAGCCGCCGTTTGAGCCGGTTTTTTTTGAGTCCTCGCTCTTGCCTTCGTCCTTGTCTTTGGCTTTCAGAGAGAGGATCGCTGCCGGGTCGGCCACGCTGCCGTTCTTTTCCCCGTCAAGGTCAAACTTGCCTCCGTCCCGGATGAAGAGGGTGAGGACGTAGAATTTCTCCGAAGCGATGTCCGAGACGATCATTCCCTCATCGTCCAAGACCGTGAAATGACCGTCCGCATTGGAGCCTGACGTGTAGGCCAGCAGCTCTCCCTTTCCGGGGCCGGTGATCTTGAGGAGCTGAACATCGGACGCCTTCTTAGCAAAGAGGTCGGAACCTTTGAGAGAGAAACCCACAGCCACGACGTTCCCCTTGGTATGCACGGAGACCTTCAGTATGGGCAGAGGCTTGACCTCAGCGATCTCCTGATCATCCTGAACGACATTTTCTCCTGCCTCCTTGACAGCACTCTCCGAGGCCGTTACGGCGCCGGTTTCCGGGTCTGCCGTGAGGTCGGAAGCAGGCAGCTTATCTTTAAGGACTTCTTTGGCAGTGTTTTCAACTGCCTCCTTCTTTTGCTCGGGGGTGGCGTCCGCAGAGACGGCCGTGAACTCGGGGAGCTGCGCCTCAACATCGGACGAGGTCTGAGGCAGATTCGGACTAACCGGAACCACCGGCACGTTGCCCTTCTCATCCGTCACCCAGACGTCGACGGGGACGGAGCTGTAGCGGGGGCTGGCCTCACCAATGTAATCGACGTAGATGACGCTCAGCTTCGTCTTTCCGGGCTTCAGCCCCTTCAGCTCAAAATGCGGCCATTCAACACCAGAGATCACTTCCACCCCCGTTCCCTTTGCGCTCAAAACGGTCTCGTCGTGTACGATGGTGCTCTTCCAACCAAAGCACGCAGTGAAATTCTCCTTCATGCGCAGCTTGATGGTCCTGGTCTCGCCCGCCTTCAGCTTGAACGGCTTCTCCTTCAAGTCGCCCCAGTCCGCCACGCCCGCGTCACTCTGAGTACGGGGGGAGAAGGACCAGCGGTACTGGCATTGGGAGTCCCCCTCGTAGACGATAAGGCGTACTTGCACATATCTCAGTTTGTCCTCGGCCAGGGGCGCCGCAAACGTCGCCATCCCTTTAGGGGCCTCGTTCGCCTTAAATTCCTTCCAGTCGCCTATATGATGCCTGTTGTTGCTGCGGTCGTTGACACGGATCCGGACCTTAGACCTGACGCTCAGAGGCAGAGCCTTGGCAGGGTTCTTGGGGTCGACAATGCGCCACCTGACCCCCGTGATGTCAGAGCCAGACTTGACCAGCTCCACGTAGGGGACGTAGCTCCCAAGCTGCCTGGCCGTGCTGCGGAAGGTGGGGATCTTGGCCTTGCCGTTCAGGGCCGGCAGTGAAGGGAACTCCCACCGGACCTCCTTGCCGTTGAGTCCGTCGTCAGCGGCCCCACGGAAATCGATATCCTCACCCTCCTCGTCTGCCGGAAAGTAGGAAACGAAGTCGTCTCCGACCTTAAAGTCGGGGAGGAGATCGAAGGTCCTGATGGTGCCTGCAACGTCCTCATCCTTCGTGCCGTTCCAGAAGGAGTAATTTCCCCCGAGAACCGTCAACTTTCCCTTGGCATTCCAGTGTTCGTCCGTCGCCACCGTATCGTCGTCCACGGACATCCAGACATGAGTAAACTCCGCCGCGTCGTACACCGCCTTGCCGTCCAGGATGTCCGCGTTGGAACCGTGATAATTGAACAGATACGGTTCCGCCCAGGCCATGGAAGCGAAGGCCAGCACCGCAGCCCACAGAAGCGTCCATCTCAACGTTTTTTTCAGAAATCTTCTCGGCATCACAAAGAACTCCTCTCATAAAAATAAAGTTTGGTAGGAACGAAAAGCGCCTGCAAAGTTCAGAAGCTGGCCTGGGGTGGTCACTCCTTTCCGAGCGGGAGGATAGGCGAGAAAGATGAAGATGACATAATATTTTTTTCTATTTTAGATTTTAGTTCAGAAATGGGAACGAGTCAACGTTTTTATTTTGACACGGGACTCTGGGTCCCTCAAAAGGGTCAAGGGAACTTGTTCCCTTGCGGCAAGGCACCGGCAACGCCGTCGGCAACCTATCGGTCGCCGTGAGGCGGCCGGTAGCCACGGCGGAGCCCACGGTTTTTGACCCAAACTTCGCAGCTGCCTTAACGGCATAATATCTTGAGAACAGAATTAACCGCGAAAAACGCGAAAGTTTGCATGCCCTATTTTTCTTTTTTCGTTTTTTCTTTTTCGTGTTTTTTTCGTGTCCTTCGTGTGGTTCGCGGTTCTTTTTTTGTATTTATTCGTGTTTATCCGTGGTTCTTTTTTAGCCTGTGGGAAGTGTGAGTTCCTAACTTTCCGGTAGCTCTCTGCCTCCATCCTCCAGCAATTTCTGCGCGTGCTCCAGAGCTTCCTCAAGGTCGGGCGAGCCTGACAGCATCCGGGCTATCTCCCTTTGCCGTGCCTGCCCCTCGACGACCTCCACCCGCGATTCGCCGCCCTCTCTCCTGACGACGATGTGCGTGTCCCCCAGAGCAGCGATGGAGGCCTCATGCGTCACAAGCAGAACCTGACAGCGTCGGGAGAGCTCCTTGAGCTTCAGGCCAGAGAGCACAGCAGCGCGCCCTCCCAGGCCTGCCTCAACCTCGTCAAACACGAGGGTCGGAGGCAGCCATTCGTCAGGAAGGGCTAATTGGAGCGCTAAAAGCAGGCGGCTCAGCTCCCCACCCGACGCTATCTTATCGACGCGTCCGCAGCGCTGTTCCGAGGTCAGAAGGAACTCCACCTCGTCCGCACCGTTGGCCCTCAGCTTTGAGAGCTCGTGAAGCCGGATGGAGAAGGTGATTTGCTCCATGCCCAGCTCCTTCAAAAGCGAGTTGACCCCGCGCTCCAGCTTTGCGGCGGTCGCCTTGCGATGCTCCCGGACGAGGAGCGCCAACCGGCTGGCCTCTCTGCGGAGCTCCCGTGCCTGCCGTGTTTTCTCCTCCAGCTCTTTGTAGCTTCCCTCCAGCCATTCCAGGTTCTCTTTGGCGTCGGCGCAATAAGCCAGCAGCGCCTCCTCCGTCTCAGCTCCTGCAAGGCGCTTGAGCCGCCGGAGTGCGCCCAGGCGTGTTTCCAGCCCATTGAACAGGCTCACGTCCTCGACGGCGTTCAGGCAGCGCTCAGCGTCCTCAGTGATCTCTCTGAAGCTTTGCATCCCTTCGTGGAGCAATTGCGCGTAGTGGTCCCTTTCTTCGCCTGAAAAAATGGAGAGAAGCGCTTCGCTGGCGTTTTTAAGGGCGTCCAGGATGCCCTGTTCGGAGAGCCCGCCGGTGAGGCGGTCCAGGTTCTGGCGCGCTTTCCCCAGCATTGACGAACGGTCTCGCGCGTCCGACATCTGCCGCGTCAGGTCGTTTTCCAGCCCCGGCTCAGGGTTGACCTTCCGGACGAGGGGGAGGATCTCCGAGGCGTTGGCGTAGCGCAGCTCTATTTCAGCCCTGCGCTGGGTCAGAGCGCGCAGCTCTCTCTCCTGCAGGCGAGCGGCCTCAAAGGCGCGGCGCAAAGAACTCAAAAGCTCCGCGCTCTCTTTGCCTCCGCTTGAATCCACCATCACCAGCTGGCGCTCCGGGTCCAGGAGCTCCATCTGGGCGTATTGGCTTTGGATGTGGAGCAGCCGGCTCGCAGCTCGGGCGTAGACGCCAAGGGGGACGGAGTTGCCCTGAAGCGCGGCCTTTCCCCGTCCGGTACGGAAGATCGTGCGCCGGGCAAAGAGGCTCTGCTCCTCGGGGCGGAGCGTTTTGTCCAGGTCGTCAAAGTTCAGCGAGGTGACAAAGACGGCCTCGACGCCTGCCTCCTCCTCACCCCCGCGGATGACAGCGGTTTGAGCGCGCTTTCCTGCCAACAGTTCAATGGCTCGGACGATGCTACTCTTGCCCGCCCCGCTTTCGCCGGTGAGGACGGTCAGTCCCGGGGAGAGGGTCAGGGAACAATGGCTCACGCCTCCGACATTCCAAAAGGAGAGTTCGTCCAACACGGCCCTGAGCTCTACTCTTTTTCAGCATAGGCGGAGCTCTTACCCCAGCCCAGTTTTTCCTGAACGAGATCGAGGAAGGAGCGGTTTGGCATAGAGATGGTCCTGATGCTCTTTTCCCGGTCCAGAGCGATGTCCAGCCTGTCGTTGGGGAGTACTTCGTAGGCAAGCTGTCCGTCCTGGGTGAGTGTCATGTCGCGGGAGCTGCCGCGTGGGATGAGCGAGATCACGTCCGTCGGAGCGGCCATCAGGGGCCGGGAATAGAGGGTGTGAGCGCACAGAGGGGCGAGCAGCATGCTGTTGAGGTGAGGGGGAATGATGGGGCCTCCGGCTGACAGGGCGTAGGCGGTGGAGCCGGTGGGGGAGGAGACGATCACACCGTCAGCCGGCAGAACACCGAAGAAGTTGTCGTTGAAACGCACCTCGATGTGCAGCAGGCGGGCGATGGCGTTTTTGCTCAGCACCACGTCGTTGAGGGCAAAGAGCGTGTGAAGGGGGATATCGTCACGGTACAGCACGCAGCGCAGCAGAGGGCGTTCCAGAAGGTTGAAGGTGTCGCTCAGAAGGGCCTCCAGATCCTCTTCCACATCCTCCGGCCTGCCTGAGGAGAGGAAGCCCAAATGCCCCAGGTTGATGCCGTAAAGCGGAACTCCGGCGTCCAGGACATAGCGGGCTGCGCGTAAAAAAGTGCCGTCGCCTCCTATGACCAGAGCTATCTCCACAGTCTGCAGCCACTCTTCGTCAGAGAGCCCGACGGAGGATAGGACGGAGGCTTCGTGGTGCGGCAAGAGAAGGGGGACGCCTCTTTCCTGGCTCCAGAGCAGCAGACGCTGAGCCATCTCAATGGCTTTTGGCTTGTGCGCGTTGACGATCATGCCCAGTTTTTTCATCGTGTTCCTCCATGAGACGGCCTGTTGCAAGGCTGCGCCTTCTCTCATTATAGCAGCTTCGGGGGGATCAATCCTGAAACTCCCGGTATATCAGGCTGGGCTGGATTCCTGTATTATTCTGGTATTTGCCGCTCCGATAGGGGTCGTAATCGCCTTGGATCGTGTGATAATAGACTTGGCATATCTCCACGTGAGGGTAGATGCGGACGGGCTGCACGCAGAATATCTCAAGCGTCCAGTATCCGGCAAAGCCGACGTCCCCAAAGCCGGCTGTGACGTGGACGCAGATACCCAGCCTGCCGATGGAGGAGCGCCCTTCGAGCATCGGTACAAATTTTTCGGTCCTGGTGTATTCGGCTGTCCGACCCAGGTAAAGCCTCCCGGGGGTCAGGAGGAGCCCGTCGTCGGGGATGAGGAGCGTCTCCGTCTCGTTCTCTTTTTTCATGTCCAGGCTCTTTTCGCAGTAGACCAGCATCTCATTATGCAGGGAAAGGTTATAGCTGTTAGGGTTGAGCTTTTTCCGGTCGAAGGGTTCAATAATAATTTCCTGCCCGATGTGACTTAATATTTCTTTGCCCGAGAGTATCATGCCCAAACCCTCCAAAAAATTTTCAATGATTTTTTAATGACCATAACATCATCGTTCGAGTAGTGCGTCTCGTTTTCTGCCCTTATTATAGGGAGTTCCTCTCTGTCTGTCATGGGGAACTTTTTTTAAGAAGGCGGTTTGACATGGACGGCATGAGCCTGTTGGGTTATCATTTTCAGGATGAGAGAAGGATTTCTAATACGATAACTGAGGTGATCTTGTGGAGCGAAGGCAGGAGACCGTCGGGCAGGAGAACCCTGCTGACGTGAAAAAGGCACAGAACAAAGAGAGGAAGAGGAGCTCTGTTCTTGAGGTCCGACAACTTCCGAGGGACGCGAGTTTCTTTCTCGTGGGGGTGGCTTCCCGCTTCGTTCAGCGAAAGGACAAGAACGGCAATCCTTTCTGGGACATCTCTATCATGGATGAGACGGGACAGCTCGACGGCAAAATATGGAGCAGCTCTGAATGGTGGGATATTGAAGGGGACGGAAGAACCCGCCTCAACGCCCTGACGGATGAGAAGGTTTTAAAGCTTGAGGGAAACAGCGTGGGAGTGCAGGGGAAGGTCGTCGAGTTTCGGGATCAGAATCAGTACAATTTCAGCGTCGTTTACTACGTGGATCAGGAAAAATATCCCCCCCACGATTTTGTGCGCCGTTCTCCCATCCCCCTTGTTGAGATGGAGGAGGACCTACGCGGCCTCATTGCCGGGCTTCGGGAGCCCGTCAGAGGCTTTTTGAATCGGATCTTCTTTGAGCTTGGCATTTGGGAGGAGTTTCGCATCTGCCCTGCGGCTGTCTCCATGCATCATGCTTATGTCGGAGGTCTGCTTGAGCATTCTCTTTTTGTGGCAAAATCTGCCAGGCTGATGGTCCGGCAATACGAGGCCCTGTATCCGGAACTCAAGGAGGAGGTTGTCGTGGCCGGGGCTCTATTGCATGACCTGGGCAAGCTTGAAACTTACCGCCTCTCACCGGCCCCTCAGATGACGCTTCCTGGTACGGTCGTGGACCATATCGTCCTGGGTTATCGCCGTTTCATGAACCTGGCGGAGCAGGAGGAGCTGGACCCTGGCCTTGCGCTTGAGATAGGTCATATTCTGGTGAGCCACCACGGCAGCAGGGAGTTCGGCTCTCCCACTCTGCCGGCCACGCCTGAGGCCATGATCGTCGCAGCTTCTGACGATCTGGATTTCAAGCTCTTTTTCTGGAAGGACCAGACGAGCTTGCTGGAGGCAGAGCGCAGCATCTCGGACTATAACCCGATCCTGCAGCGTCGTTTCTGGCGTCCGGACCGGACTGTTTCTGACGAGGCCCGGACCATCTCATGAGTTTCCGCCTTGTCCTGACAAAGGATCATGACGGGAGGCGTTTGGATCGCACCTTGCGCTCCATTTGGCCCAATCTTCCCCTCTCTGCCGTCATGAAGGGCCTGAGGAAAGGGTATGTGCGTCTGGACGCGGTTTGCGTGCGGGACCCGGCTGCCCGGGTGAGAGCGGGACAGGAGCTTTATGTCCGTTGGGATGAGCCGGAAGCAAAGGCATTGCCGCGTCACAGAGGAGCTCTCTCCATCCTGTGGCGTGGTGATGGGGCCCTGGTCCTCAACAAACCGGCGAACCTTCTGGTCCAACCGGACACAGCCGGAGGCGACAGTGTGATCACTCGCGTCTGGAGCCTCGGGGATGCCCCCTCCGCAGGGTTTGCCCCGGCTGCGGTGCATCGTCTGGACCGCAACACCACGGGAGTCCTGATCGTGGCTTTGGCGGGAGACAGCCTGAGAGCGCTGGAGCGGCTTTTCAAAGAGAGGGATCTTTTGAAGGAGTATCTGGCGGTGGTTGTGGGAGATGCTCCACCGAGCGGAGAGGTAGACGCCCCCCTTCTCAAGGACTCGGCCCTCAACACGGTGAGAGTGGACCCTGAGGGCAAAGAGGCCCATACGCGTTTTTATCGTCTGGCAGGGGGCAAGGAGTCTTCTCTGTCTCTGGTGCGTGTCGAGCTTTTGACGGGCCGGACCCATCAGGCGCGCGTACACCTGGCTCATGCCGGACTCCCCATATTGGGGGACAGAAAATATGGAAATTTTGAGGCTAACCGCCGATGGAAACAGGTGAAGCGCCCCATGCTCCACGCATGGACCCTGACTTTTCCCGAGGAGCTTGATCCCTCTCTGGCTGAGCTCTCGGGCCGTTCATTCAAGGCCCCTGTTCCGGGGGACATGGCAGGAGTATTCCGGTCCTTGGGCTGGAATGACATAGAGGCTCTTTGACCGATAGTTTTTTGCGCCTCTTTAACAAACTGGAGTTTGTGCATTATTCAATTTGCAAAAGGAGGAGAGGCCGAATGCAAGGGGAAGCTCGGACAACTCCGCTGGTGGAGATGCGGGGGATCACCAAGCTTTTTTCGGGAGTGACTGCCAACGATGATGTTGATTTTTCTGTGAAAGCCGGAGAGGTCCACGCGCTCCTGGGTGAGAATGGAGCCGGAAAATCCACTTTGATGAACGTGCTCTATGGTCTTTACGCTCCGGAGAAAGGGCAGATTTTTATCAAGGGGACTCAGAGAGTTTTCCGTTCGCCCAAGGATGCGATTGCAGCCGGGATTGGGATGGTCCATCAGCATTTCATGCTGGTGCAGACTCAGACGGTCTGGGAGAATATGATCCTGGGGCTGGAGGGGACGGGTTTCTTTCTCCCTCGCAGAAAAATTCAGGACCGAATAGCCGAGATATCAGAACATTACGGTCTGCAAATCGACCCCAGCGCGTTCGTCTGGCAGCTCTCCACGGGAGAACAGCAGCGGGTGGCTATTCTGCAGATGCTCTATCGCAACGCTGAGGTTCTGATTCTGGACGAGCCGACGGCTGTTCTCACGCCCCAGGAGGCGGGGTATCTTTTCAAGACGATGCGCCGGATGAAGGAGGAGGGGCATGGGATCGTCTTCATCACCCATAAGATGCATGAGGTGATGAACGAGACCTCTCGCGTCACGGTACTGCGCAAGGGACGGAATGCGGGGACTGTGATGACAAACGAGACGACTCCGGAAGCCCTGGCCGAAATGATGATGGGAGAGAAGGTGCCCATCGACCTCTTCAAGAGCCCTCTTCAGCCGGGGCCGGAGCTCCTTGAGGTGGAGAACATCTCCGTGCTGAATGATAGGGGGCTCCCTGCGGTGGAGGGCCTCTCCTTCTGCCTGAGGCCTCATGAGATACTGGGCGTAGCAGGGATAGCCGGAAACGGACAAAGAGAGCTTTGCGAGGCTGTGGTGGGCCTCAGGGCTGTGACGGAGGGGAAAATCTATCTTCAGGAAGAGGACATGACTCACGCCTCCCCGCGTGCCTTCATCGATCGGGGAGTTCATTACGTCCCGTCCGACCGCAAGCAGGTTGGGATGGCGGCGGATTTGGACGTCAACGTCAACTCCGTTTTACGCAGCTACTGGCAGGCTCCGTTCTCCCGGCATGGCGTCATCGACTGGAGCTCTTGTGAGGAGCACTCCCGCAACATCATTGACAATTACCACGTCTCCGTTCCCTCAGGCCGTACCCCCGTCCGCAATCTCAGCGGGGGCAACCTGCAGAAGCTGCTGTTGGGCCGGGAGCTCTCAAGAGATCTCAGAGTGCTGATAGCCATGCACCCCACCTGGGGCCTGGACATCGCTGCAACGCGCTACGTGAGGGAGCAGATCCTCTGCGCGCGTGAACAGGGCTGCGCCATCCTCCTGGTCTCCGAGGACCTTGACGAACTCATGGCCATGAGCGATCGGTTGGCTGTCATCTTCAAGGGGCAGTTTATGGGAGTCCTGGCTGAGCCATCCGCTGTCTCTTTCGAGAAGATAGGGCTGATGATGGCTGGTTCCCGGGCATCGGAAGTCCTGAAAGAAGAGGAATGTTGCCATGAGGCTTAAAATTGAAAAGAGACTGGTCCCTTCTGCCTGGCTGAAAGTGACTGTGCCGGTGTGTTCCGTCCTCATGGCCTTCGCCATAGGGAGCCTTTTTCTCTACTTCCAAGGGGTCTCTCCCCTCAAGGCCTACACGGTGATGGCCTCCTCGGCTTTTGGGAGTGCCTATGACCTCAGCGAGACTATTGTCAAGGCTCTTCCTCTTGCGATGGTCTCGCTGGCCACCATGTCCTGTTTCACAATGTTGCTCTGGAATATCGGAGCTGAGGGACAGGCCTTGATGGGAGCTCTGGCTGCCGCAGCAGCGGTACGGTATTTCCCTATGGAGAACCCGTTTGCGATGCTGGGGCTCATGGCCCTGTTCGCAATGCTCCTGGGCGGTCTCTGGTCCGGCTTTGCCGGAGTCCTTAAAGCGCGCTGGAACGTCAATGAGATCATCTCCACTCTCATGCTGAATTACATTGCCATCCGAGGGCTGGAGTACTTTGTCTACGGCCCCTGGAGGGATCCCGCTTCGCTGGGCTTCCCGATGACGAAGCCTTTTATCGACTCGGCCCGTCTGCCCACCCTGTGGGGGACGCGCATCCACCTGGGGCTTTACGTCGTCCTGTTCCTGACGCTTCTCATGTGGTTCCTGCTCCGCCGGAGCCGCTGGGGATATGAAATACAGGTCATCGGCAGCAACGCGCGTGCAGCCCACTACGCGGGGATGAACTACGAACGCAGTGTGGTCCTTGTCATGTTCTTCTCCGGGGCAATAGCAGGCCTTGCTGGGATGTGTGAGGTATCGGGGCTGGAGGGACGGCTTCAGGCCGGTTTTACGGCGGAGTATGGTTATACGGCGATTATCGTAGCGTGGCTTTCGCACCTCAACCCGTTGGTCAGTCTCCTGGTGGCGTTCCTGATGGGAGCTCTGATGGCCGGAGGCGATGCGCTCCAGATTATGATGGGGTTGCCCGTTGCGACGAGCACGATCCTCCAGGGGTTGATCCTGTTCTTTGTGCTGGGAGGGGAGTTTTTCTACAAGTACAAAATTTCCTGGGACGGGGGGAGATAACAGATGGAAACCTTGACGCCTATTCTGGCCGCAGCGGTGCGCAGTGGAACGCCCATCCTGTATGCGACCTTGGGCGAGATCCTCATGGAGAAGAGTGGGATAACCAACCTGGGGCTTGAGGGCATCATGCTGATGGGAGCCTTGTCAGGCTTTGTCGTGACGCTTTCGACCGGCAGCCCCTGGCTGGGGCTCTTGTTCGCTTTCCTCCTTGGGGGATGCCTGGGCCTGCTGCACGCTTTTCTGTGCGTGTCCCTGGGAAGCAATCAGGTAGTGTGCGGTCTCGCCATGACGATGTTTGGCTCCGGGGCCAGCGCTCTGATGGGGCGTAATCACATCGGGGTCGCGATATCAGGACTGCATTCCTTCCCTTTGCCTGGTCTGGCGGAGCTTCCGGTCCTGGGACGGGTTTTTTTCAATCAGGATGCGATGGTCTACCTTTCGTTCGCTCTGGTGGTGGTCCTTTATGTCTATCTGAACTTCACGCGGCCGGGGATGAACTTGCGCGCCATAGGGGACAACCCCAAAGCGGCTGATGCGATGGGTCTCCCCGTAGCCCGGCTCCGTTATTTTTATTGCATTGTCGGCTCGGGGCTGGTTGCTCTGGGGGGTGGCTATATGTCGGTCGTCTACAACAAGTTCTGGGCTGAGGGCATGGTTGCAGGGAGAGGCTGGATCGCGGTTGCGATGGTCATCTTTGCCCTCTGGAACCCCTTTCAGGCAGCGCTTGGGGCGTATCTCTTTGGCGGGGTTGAGGCTTTTCAGCTTCGGCTTCAGACCGCTGGAACCCCTATTCCTGCACCTCTTTTGATGATGTTGCCCTATGCGATGACGATCCTGGTTCTGCTTATCATTGCCGTGGGCAAGGGACGCAGCATCCTTTTGAGAGCTCCGGCTGCCCTTGGGATCCCCTTCCATCGAGAGGAGAGGGATTGAGAGATGCGAGACGAAGCCGGAAGACTTCTACCCCTCAGAGAGGAGTACAGAAAACCTGCGCTCTTCCTCTGGGGAGGCTTGGGATTTGGGGTCTTCCTGTTGGGTGACGGTTTACGGCGTTTTTTGCTGCCTGCCGGGCAGAGGGATTTGAGCGCTTTTCTGCTTTACGTGATCCTCGGGGTGCTGTGTCTCTCCATTGCTACCTATCGACGTGCTTTTATTCTGGGCGAAATGGGGCTGGAGCAGGAGACCTGTGTCCTCGGGCGACGGGTGAAGCGGCTTCTGCTGCCTTGGGCAGCTGTGGTCAGTGCCTCCTGGGAAGCGGGGATGGCGCGTCTGGGCTCGGACTCCGTCCGTTGGTTGATACGCCTGCCCCCCGACCAAAAGGAAGCTTTTTGTGAGTGGGTTCGGTTCGGGAGCCCAAACGTGGAGGTCCTTGAGCCCCTGGAGGGCTCTTACTCTGAGGAGAGGCTGGATGGTTAAGGTGCTGCTGTTCGGAGAGTTGGCGGACCTGGCCGGGACGTCTGAGGTGTTCCTCTCGGAGCGGCGCGTGATGGATGTCGTGATGGCTTTGATAGACCTCTACGGCAAAGGCTTTGAGGACTCCATCCTGGGGGGTGACCAGGATACTCGGGCTATCATCCTCGTCAACAACGCTCCCGTGCGGCATGGAGTTTTTGAGAAAGAGCTGGCCGACGGGGATACGGTGAGCCTGATGCCGATGAGAGGGGGGGACGTCCTGTGAGAGGTTTTTCCCTGATTGGCAAACAGGTCCTCCTACGGCTTCTGGCAGCTCTGCTCTTCTCTTGGGCGGTGTACGGTGCCGTGAACTTTTGGACCCTGAGACACTGGGATTCCGGGGAGTCTTTGGTTGTCCATCTGCTTGCTGCCGGAGCGGAGCGGAAGGTTCCCTCTTCTTCCGGTGAAGATACGGCAGAGGAAGAGACTTTTCAGATGCTTGAGCGACCTTTAACCGTCAGGCTGCTGACCGGGGCGCAGAAAGGAGAGACGCACGATCTCCTGGTGACCCGCCTGGCCGGGACGGGGGTTGATCCGACTCCGGGAGGGCGGTACCTTCTGGTCCAGGACTCCTTTGAGGATGGAGCAAGGCAATACTCCATTGCCGACGCCTTTCGCCTCCCTGCTGTCGCGGGGATTGTCTCCTTCACGTCATCCCTGCTCCTGGTCTTTGCAGGTTGGTCTGGATTCCGGGCTCTTCTGGGGTTGGGCATCTCGATCCTCTGTCTGCTCTGGGGGGTTGTGCCTCTGATCGTGGCCGGTTGGAGTCCTATCCCTCTGGGCTTTGCGGCCGCTCTTATAACTTCCGTAGCGACGGTGGCCTGCGTCGTTCGGAGGAGCCGTTATCGCACTGTGGCGCTTCTTGGGAGCCTGGGTGGAGTGACCGGCGGCTTTTTGTGGGGCGTGGTCATGGTCTTCATGTGGAAGTTGACGGGCCTTGCGGGTGAGAGCGCCGCTCTCCTGGCCTCCACTCTGCCGGGAATAGATATCAGAGGGGTTCTGCTGGCCTCGGTCATCATCGGAGCGATAGGAGCTGTCCTTGACGTCGGAATATCGATTACAGCTTCCATGGCGGAGCTGGTCGATTACGACCCCGACATTCCGCTGCGGAGACTTTGGTATGCCGGGATGCACGTGGGGGGTGAGATGCTGGGGAGCATGATCAACACGCTTATCTTGGCCTACATCGGCTCTTCCATGGCTACGGTGCTGCTCATCACCAACGCCGGTGCAGAGATCCGAGGCCTGTTCAACGACCCTTACATTGCGGAGGAGCTGGTTCAGAGCCTGGCCGGGACGGTGGGCTTGTTGTTGACGATCCCTTTTACAGCCTCATTTTTTGTGCTGCAGGAACGATATAGCCGCCAGTCGGAAACGGAGAAGCAGGATGGCAAAGCGACGTAGAACTAAGCGTCCTCATGGTCGCCCTTTACGTGATAAAAACCGGATGGCATGCCGACAGCGTGAGGGCGAGGTCCGCTCTGTCCTTGACGTTGGCAGCAACTCCATCAAGCTTCGGGTGGCACGTCGGGTGTCCGGAGGGCTGCGGACCCTTTTGGACACGACCGAGGTGGTGGGGCTTGGAAGGGGGATGCAAGAGGGCAGGTTGAGCGAGGCGACGATGCAAAGTGGGCTGAGGGTGATCGAGCGTCTTGCAAAAAGGGCTGAGGCGCTGGGTAGCCGTCCTCGCCTCGTGGGAACGATGGCTTTGCGTCAGGCGTTGAACTCTGAGGAGTTTGCCCGCAGGATTCAGGAGAGGACGGGCCTTGTCCTTGAGATCATCTCCGGAACCGAGGAAGCCCGCCTCTCCTGGAGAGGGGCGCTCAGTGCTTTTGCTGACTGTTCAAGACCTTTGGACTCACCTTTGGCTGTATTTGATACAGGCGGGGGAAGCACGGAGTTTGTCTTTGGAACTCCTCGGAGTATTGAAAGGTCGTTCAGCATCCCCTTGGGGGCAGTGAGTCTGACGGAGCGGTTTCTGTCCATGGACCCCGTGACGGAGAGTGCTCTGCAGGAAGCTCTGAGCTACGTGGACTCCATTTTGAAGGCGGAACTGAGCCCGGTCTCCTCCCTCTCTCTCATTGGTCTGGGGGGTGGGGTTGTCGCGATGGCCTCGGTGAAACTGGGGGCCGTCTCCTTTGTCCCTTTGAAACTGAATGGGTTGGAGCTGACCCGAGCGGATGTTGAGGGGCAGGTGGAGCTCTTTGCCTCCTGCAGCGTAGAGCAACGGAGAGCTATTCCCGGACTTCCGCCCCGCAGGGCGGACATTATTCTGGCAAGCGCTTGCATCGTTCGGGGTATTCTGGAGGCGCTGGAGCTTCCCGCTCTGACTGTGAGCATCAACGGGCTCCGTCATGGGCTTCTGCTGGAGATGTTTGACAGTGCTCTGGACGGAAAAACTCAAAAAAATTCAAAAAACTTGAGAAGAGGGAGAGCGGGATGAAGTACAAGAGAGCATCAAAAATCTGGCTGGATGCGGCATTCCTTTTTTTGATGGGCATGGTGCTTTCTATGGGAGGAAAGGCTGCATGGGCAGCCTCCGTGGACGAGCTGATTCGGGATTCCGTTGAGGTGCTGCGGGGCATGACGAAGGCGGAGGATGTGGAGAGCATGGCTGATGTGATTGCCGGAGCTCAGGCGGTCGCCTTTGTGCCATCTCTGGTCAAGGCCGGGTTTGTCGTCGGAGGAACATACGGGGAGGGTCTGATCCTGCGCCGTGAGGGGGGCAAATGGTATGGGCCCAGCTTTTATAACCTCGGGGGCGGGTCTCTGGGGCTTCAGCTTGGAGCGCAGAAGGTGTCTCTGGTTCTCGTCGTGAAAAATAAGAAGGGCGTTGAGGCCTTTTTAGGCAGCAAGGTGAAATTGGGTGGGGACATTGCGGTGGCGGCGGGCCCGGTGGGACGCCGGGCAGAGGCAGCTACGGACGCCCAGATAAAAGCTTCTATCTACAGCTACTCCATGTCAAAGGGGCTCTTTGCTGGCTTCTCCCTGGAGGGTTCCGTTATCAGCATCAGCGTCAAGAGGAACGAAGAGTATTGGAAAAAGAAGATCAGTGCCTCGGACGCTCTGAAGCAGAGGGCCCAGGATAAGCGTATCCAGCCCCTTCTCCAGGAGCTGGATGCGCTGGCGGCGCGGGCGAAAAAATAAACTGTGATGGGTCGCTTTATGCGTAGGAGATAATCAACGATTTCTCAAAAAACAAGAGAGGGCTATGTGTTTTTGCGGCCTTCTCCTGCTCTTTGGGGGTTTTAGCTTCTTCTATCTGCCCGCTTCTAATGGAAATATTTGGCCATAGGATGGTCTCTCTTTGCCTGCCCCTGAGCCTGGAGGAGGCCCGTGCGCAGCGAGGAGAGGTCTTCAGCACCGGGTGTTTTCTGCGCCAGAATTATATTTTTCAGAAAAAGGCAGTCTCCTTCAAGACGCAGGTCATACGGTGCTGTCTCCATCTGAAAATTTTCGTCCAGGATGGCGAGGGTCGCCTCAAAAGCTTTTTGCACTTCGGGCGTGTTCTTGCCGCTCCAGATGGGCGTTTTGTCCATCATCAGGGTTAGACGCCCTTTGCTTGTCTCGATCTTTGTGCGCAAGACGCCCAGAGGCTGTTTCCTCATGATCTTGAGCCCCAGCTCCTCCATTCTTTGCGTCGTGCTTTGCACTCGTTCCTTAGCCTCTGGATGGGTCATGTAGATGCCATAATCGATGATGGGCTGACGCAACTCCTGGTTGCAGAACTTCTCCATGACCGTCAGCATTGCGGAGGGAGGGTAACCGGCTTTGATGAGGGCGTCCAGCCCCATGGAGTCCGCCTCTTTCTCGAACTCAATGGAGTAGGAGTTGGTGATCGCCACCTGAGCCACCTGAGCCAGGATTATGGGAGCAGCGGCGCCTCCGCTCAGGAGCATGGCAGCCAAAGTGGCTAAAGTCACTTTATTGGACTTGGCAGCCATCCTGAGGCTGTGCTTTTGATCGGCGTGGATCATCTCGTGAGCCATGATAGCCGCGATCTCCGCATCGGTGCTCAGGATATCCAGGAGACCGGACGTGAAGAAGATAAACCCTCCGGAGATGCAGAAAGCGTTTATCGCCTCTGTGTTGACGATGCGAACCTCGTAGGGGATCTCGCGCTCCATGTAGGGGTTCAGACGGCTCAGGATCAGCTTCAAACGAGTCAGGCGGGCAGGCTCGGCGATGAGAGGCCATTCCTTCTCTATCTGCTCCACGGTACGCCGTCCGATCTGGCGCTCTTTTTTAAGCTCCGGGTCGACGATTAACTCGTCCAGGTTCACATCGGCGCTGGCCGTTTTTTGGACCTTATTGGCTGCGGTTGCTGCGAGAGAGGGGAAGGCGAAAAGAAGTTGAAAAAGAAAGAGAAGACAGCACAGCAGAGAAACTTTTTGCCGTAAAGCTGCTTTAAAGTTCGTCACACTGCGCTCCTCCCATTTTGGTGTACGTAATAAAAGCTTTACGTCCTCTGCTCATGGAGCGCATCTTCTCCCTCAGGTGGTCGACATGCTTTCTGAGCTCAGACTCCGCTTTGCCCTCAGCTTCCATCAGGTTTTCTGCCGCGGCGCGATTCTCCAGGAGACGCTGTGAGAGGAAATCGGCTTGATCAGGGGGAAAAAGGGTGAGAAACTTCTGCCAGAACACAGCAGTCCCATAAGTCTCCCTGATGTCCAGTTCGGAGAGAAGGTTTTGCCAGGCTTCTGCCAGGCTTTCCAGTTGGGCGATCAGAGGCACTTTAGCCTCAATAAGAGCTAACAGCTCCTCCATGTCACAGTTAAGGACAATGGCCTCAAGTTCGCGCGAGACCATTGTCCTTAAGGCTTTGTACAGGCTCTGCTCCTGTAGAAGGTAGCCCTTGGCTTTTATAAATGAATCATCCCGCAATGTTCAGACCTCCGGGGCGAGGTTGGGGTTGGGCAGCCTTAGGGGTAGAAGGAGCTTTCGACGAGGCTTTTTCCATTTCGGAAATGGCGTTACGGAACTCCTCGTCTTCGGGATGGGCATCTTGATATTCCTTAAGCAGCTTCAGGAGTGCCTCTTCCCAGGTGCTCTTGAGGTCTTCCATCATCTCGCGAACGATTGTCACGTTGCCGGGCTCTTTTTTGACGTTGGCCTCAATCAGCAGCTGATACATGTAGTCGTAAAGACGCATCAGCCCCTGTGCCATCTCACCGCCCTTGTTGGTGTTCAGCGTGACCATGAGCTCCCGAATGACTTCCTGCGCACGCAGGATCTCCTGGTTGGCCAAGGCAAGATCCTGTGTCTTCGGATCCGTGTCAAGAGCTGCCTCGGCAATGCGACAAGAGCGTATCCCGATGTCATAGGTGATGAGCAGGAGCTGTTCTTTTGTTGCCGTGGAAATTTGAGTCGCCTGATAGGCGCTTTGAACGTTCGTGTTGTTTCCCATTGGAATCCTCCCCTTCCTCAGCTTTATTGTCGGTTGTCTTGCCTCAAAACTTTCGGGAGCGGAGCGAGAATGCCGGTTTAATCAAGGGTTCTCTAATCAAGTTTATCGATCACGAGCTGAGGAAGGAATTGATCGAGAGCTTCCCGGTTTGCCGGGAATTTTTCAGGATGTGTGGTACACTCCCAAAAACAGGCGGCAGCGAACCGCAGGGCCTCCTCAAAAGGCATACGCTCGTCTAAAGCAGCCAACAAACCTGCCAAGAGGGCGTCCTCCGAGGCATAAGAGTATTTCATCTCATCCGCAGAGCCCTTTGCGGTCCAGGTACCCTGAGGCGTTGAGAAGATAACTCTTCCCGGTTCACAGGTGACGACCCACTGGGTTCCGTGTCGATGAAGCTCCACAGCCTGGGCGAGGAATTTTTGCAGTTGCGAGTCCTTGTCGTCGTAGCCGGGAGCGAGCGTCGCCAGATCGAGACTAACGATAGTCGGATACTCGGCCAGCATAATCTCCCTGTCCTCTTCTCTGGGACAGACTACGACGGAGATAGAACTGTCCTTTGCTTTGCGCAGCAGGTTGATGCAGAAGTCAGAACTCAGCCCAGGGGGCAGAGAGCCTCCCAGGACGACTTGGTCGACTCGGCCCAAAATGCGATCGTAGCTGCGGGAGAAAGCCTCCGCGTCGCGTTTGGTGATCTGAAGCCCCGCTTCGTGCAGACGAGTCTCTGTATCGCCGGCCAGGTCGGTGATGCAAACGCTGATCCTGGTCTCGCCCTGGGTGTGGATGAAATTTGTCGTGACGCCTTCGCGACGCAGTTCTTCCAGGATGTAGTAAGCGTTGAAGCCGGCCAGAAAACCCGTTGCTACAGAGGGATGTCCCAGGCGGCTCAGGATGATGGAGACGTTGACTCCGGAGCCGCCCGGGCTGCGTCGTGACACGTTGGTCCGGTATCGTCCGCCGGCGCGCAGTCCGTTGACGATGAAATCCATATCAACGGAGGGATTGAGTGTCACGGATAGGATCATGATGTCGTTTTAGCCAAGAAACTTCGAGATGTCGGCTTCAGAAGTGACGGTCTCTGTCCGCGCGACCTCACCCTTGCGAAGCTCCACCATGACGGGCAGCCTGGCACTCAGGTTCAGCTTTTCCGTCATGCGGGCGTTCCTGTATCCGTCAATGAGAGGGATCTTAACGCCCTTTGCCTTGGCAGCGGACTCAACCGCGGTGGAGAGACGGACCTGCTTCTCGTCAATGCTGGAGTAGAAGAAGGCTGTCACAGACTCCGGCTCAAGAAGAGTCGTGCGGAGATGCAGCTGCTCATTAATATAAGCAGATGCGCCCATGGCAGCGATGGCGCCGTCCGAGGCGGCAGTGATGACCTGGCGCAGGTGTTTGTCACAGACGTCTCCTGCTGCGAAGATACCCTCAACTGAGGTTTCCATGTTTTCATTGACCTTGATCCAGCCGCCTTTAACGGCATCGACCAGGCCGCGAACACAGTCGTCGTCAGGGGTTTGTCCCACGAACATAAAGACGCCCGGCACCTTGAGGTTGGATATCTCGCCGGTTTTTACGTTCTTCAGGACAAGGTTCTCCACCATGCCGTCACCCTCAATCCGCTCCACAACGGTATTCCAGACGGGAACGACCTTGGGGTTGGACAGGGCGCGCTCAATAGCTGCGCGATCAGCCCGGAATTCGTCACGGCGATGGATGATGTAGACTTTGGAGGCAAATTTGGTGAGATAGACGCCCTCCTCGACAGCTGTGTTGCCACCGCCCACTACGGCGACTTCTTCGTCCTCGAAGAACGCCCCGTCGCAAACGGCGCAGAAACTGACGCCCTGGCCGATGCGCTCAGCCTCGCCCTCACAGCCCAGACGGCGGAAGTGCGCCCCAGTAGCTACGATAATGGCCTCAGCCTCGATCTCGCCTTTGTCCGTCACGACGATCTTCTTGTCGCCTCGGAGCTCAACCTTCTTGGCGTCGGCTGTGCGAATTTCCGTATCGAACTTCAGAGCGTGCTCGCGGAACATTTTGCCGAGATCGGGGCCGGTGGAATGCTGAACTCCGGGCCAGTTCTCGATCTCCTCCGTAACGTTGATCTGACCGCCGGTTGCGCCCTTTTCAAGCAACAACACGTCAAGTCCCGACCTGCGTCCGTAAATGGCCGCGGTCATACCGGCGGGGCCAGCTCCTATGATGACAAGCTCTCTCTTTTCCATACGTCATTCTCTCCTTTTTGTTCTGGGATGTTTTGTATAAAAGAAGTTTAAAAGCTCTGTGTAGTTAGCTTCCATTACCCTATTATCCCTCAAATTTCCATACCATGCAACGAGGAATTGCGGAAAAATCCAATGCTTTTCTTAGAAAGGTAAAAGCTTTCGGGGATGAATCCTCCAGAATCCTGGCCTGGCCAGCGTCCCCCAGCTCAAAAAGCAACAGCCCTCCCGGACGAAGCCAGAGAGGAGCCCGCTCAAAGAGGAGCCGATAAAAGTCCAGTCCGTCTTCCCCCCCGTCCAGAGCGAGGGGAGGCTCGTAGTGCACTTCGGGCATCAGAGTCTCCAGGAGGCCGGTTGGGATGTATGGGGGGTTGCTGATGACCAGGTCGCACTCGCACCGGACAGGCACGTCCTGAGGAGTGTGGGAGTGGAGCAGCAGCCCTCGGCTCATTAAGCCGTATTTTTTCATATTCCTCCAGGCCAGTCGGAGCGAGAGAGGGTTTTTCTCCACGAGAAAACCTCGGGCTTGCGGGCGTTTCAGAAGGAGCGTTGCGCCGATGCAACCGCTTCCCGTCCCCCAGTCGAGGAACGTGAAGGATTCCTGTGGAAGGAGTTCAAGGGTCAGTTCTACAAGCAGCTCCGTTTCCGGGCGGGGGATGAGAGCCCCTGGAGCAACTTCGTAGCGATACCCAAAAAACTCTTCGTACCCCAGGAGATATTGAAGGGGCTCGCGCTTTGCCCGACGTGAGGAGAGGGAGAGAAGAAGGCGGACTGCATCGGAAGAGAGCTCTCGTTCCGGATATGCCAGGAGCTCTGCCTGCGAACAGGAGAGGACATGGCGCAAAATCAGGTCAGCTTCCTGGGTCGCGTTACGAATGGGGAGGCCTGAAAGCTCCCTGCGGACGATAGCGCGCGCTTCCCACAATGAGAGGCGCGCGCTGGAAGAGGTCTTCATGCCTCCAGGTTTTGAAGTTTTTCGGTCTGGTCCGCAAGGGTCATGGCGTCCATCATCTCATAAAGATCCCCGTCCAGGTAGGAATCGAGTTTGTAGAGCGTGAGGTTGATTCGGTGATCCGTGATCCTGTTCTGAGGGTAGTTATAGGTGCGGATGCGTTCGGATCGGTCTCCGGAGCCAATCTGTCCGCGACGTTCGGAGGCCTGTTCAGAGACTTGTTTTTGAACTTCAAGGTCGTAGAGCTTTGTCTTGAGATATGTCATGGCCTTGGCCCGATTTTTAATCTGGGAGCGCTCGTCCTGACAGGTGACGACGATGCCGGTGGGCAGATGAGTGATTCGGACGGCGGAATCCGTCATGTTGACGTGTTGCCCTCCTGCACCGCTTGAACGATATGTATCAATGTTCAGATCCTCAGGGCGGATATCGATCTCCACGTCGTCGGCCTCAGGAAGAACGGCGACGGTGGCCGCAGATGTGTGAATGCGTCCGCCCGCCTCAGTTACAGGGACGCGCTGAACGCGGTGTACACCGCTCTCAAACTTCAGCTTGCTGTAAGCGCCACTGCTGTCGATGCGAAAGACGATCTCCTTGTACCCTCCGATCCCGGTCTCGTTGAAATCAATGACTTCCATGCGCCAACGCTGGCGTTCACAATAGCGATTGTACATGCGGTAGAGGTCGGAAGCAAAGAGGGCTGCCTCCTCACCCCCCGTTCCGGCCCGTATCTCCACGACGACGCTTTTTTCATCGTTGGGGTCTTGGGGCAGCAGGAGGAGCTTGAGCTCTTCCGTGAAACCGTCCACCTGAGGTTCCAGTTCGTCCAGCTCCTCGCGAGCAAGGGCCTCCAGCTCTGCATCTCCGTCCCTTAAGAGGGTACGGGCTTCTTCGATGCGAGCTTGCATGGTCTTGTAGTCTCGGTATTTGAGGACGACAGGCTCAAGCTGAGAGTGCTTTTTCCCCAACATGTGAAGATTTTTGGGGTCGGAGGCGATCTCCGGGTCTGCCATCTTCTGCTCCAGCTCCATAAAATCCTGTTCGATGGCTTCCAGTTTGGCTTCCAGGTTCATGGCATCACGCTCCCATCGGAGTTGGGGCGGGAGAGGGCGTTTCGTCGTCCGTCCCCAGGGCAAGCTTCAAGGATTCCAGCGCCACTTCGATCTGGGAGGCATCCGGCTCGCGGGTTGTCAGATATTGCAGAGATAAGGCCGGTGATATCAAAGTCTTTCCCCAGGCGCCGGATCTGGATGCGGCGCGGATGATCTCATAGGAAAGCCCTATCACCAGAGGCAGGGTGATGAGTCTGAGGGACAGACGCCGCAAAAACCCGCCACCACCGAGAAAAGAGAAGATAAAGATGCTCACGATCACGGCAATGAGGAGGAAGGAGGTTCCACAACGGGGATGGATGCGCGAACACCCGGCGATTTTCTCAGGTGTCATCTCAAGACCCTCCTCGAAGGCATTGATCGTCTTGTGCTCTGCTCCATGATAACGAAAGACCTGACGGATGTCTTCCCAGATGCCGATAACAGCAACGTAGCCCACGAAAATACCTCCGCGGATGAGCCCTTCCAGAAGGTTTCTCCAGAAGGGGAGGAGCCCGAAAAAGGATTGGGAGAGGTCGGAGAGCCAGAGAGGAAGGGCGATAAAAAGACCGGCTACAGCCACGAAGGCGGTGGCGATGATCAGTAGAAGGTCTTTAAGGGTTATCTTCTCCTGAGTTTCCTCCAGGGCTATTTCTGCAGAGCGGTTCAGCGCCTTGAAGCCTGTAGCCATCATCTCAACCATGATGACCATCCCTCGGAGAAGAGGGAACTTCCAGGGGCGTCGTTCGGCCCGGGAGCTCTTGAGCCAGCTCTCCCTGTGAAGGCTGCCGTCCGGCTTCCGCACGGAAAGAGCCCAGCGGGCCCGGCCCTTCATCAGGACGCCCTCAATAACAGCCTGACCTCCTATTGGGATACGACGGGCTTCCTCCGTCCACAGGGCAAGAGAAGCAGCAAATGAGTGAAAAAAGTTAATCTTTCGCAAGGAGTTCCTCCATATCATTAAAGGGTCTGCCGCATGGACGAGCCTCTTCACACTCCCGGAACAAGCAGGAAGGGCCTGCAAGGGCAAAGAGGAGGGGGGCAGCCTTTCGAGTCTCTATCAACATAAGACGAGCGAGCTCTCGGATCTCCCATTGGGCCCGGCGACAGAGCCTGAGATGATAGAAGTGGTGCAGTTCCCGCGCGTTCATCGTCAGGACCAGCCGGGTTTCCCAGCCGTGAGGGAGGATAAAGCGGGCATCTTCCTGGGGGATACCCAATGAGATGAGTTTTTTATAGGTTTCGTGAGCTTCACGGGCCTGCTTTAAAAACAGCTCTTGCGCCTCGGAGCAGGTCAGAAGTGAGGGGGGGAGGATGACGTCGGGTGTCTCCATGCGGACGTAACGTTGGCTTTGCTGGCTGAAACTGGCAATGCGATGACGCACCAGCTGATGAGAGGTCACCCGGCTCAGGCCGTCCACGGCAAAGGTGAAGGAGGCGTGCTCAAAGGGTGAATGGTGGCCGCTACGCTGCAAGAGCTCCAGGAGAGGGACGGACAGAGAGGCGAGCTCCTCGGTCAGAAGGTTGTCCGCTGTGCTGTCGCTATAACACAGGCGCGCAGCCGCAGTGACAACCTCATCTGCACGGGGTGTGTGGGTGAGAAGGTTTACCCGACAAGACATAAGAGAAGTTCGGAGGTCAAAAAATATAGGGGCTTTGCGCCCCTATACTTCGGTCTTCTGGCCGTAGTCGACGCCGGCGTATTTTTTCTGGAACTTCTCGAGTCGCCCAGCCTCCGAGAAAACGCGTCCTCGCTTGCCGGAGTAGAAGGGGTGGCACTGAGAGCAAACCCCTACGCGAATTTCTTTTTGGGTGGAGTGTGTGGCGAAGGAATTACCGCAGGCGCAGTTCACCTGACACTCCTGATATTCGGGATGGATACCCTTTTTCACGATATGTACACCTCCAAAAAACTTAAAATTGCTTCACGCAATTATTTCTGTGTGAAACCTGAAAGAAACCCGAAGACCGACCCCTGCCTGAGGGGTGGAGGTCAGCGCCTCAGCCCCAGGCGCTCAATAAGGCTCTTATAACGGGCAAAGTCTTTATCCTTGAGGTAACGGAGCAGTTTTCTGCGGCGGCCGACCATCTTCAGGAGCCCTCTGCGGGAGTGGAAGTCCTTCTTATGCACCTTCAGGTGTTCTGTGAGCTCCCTCACGCGCTCGGTCAACACTGCGACCTGCACCTCGGGGGAACCCGTATCCAAGTCGTGGGTCCTGTAATTTGCGATGATTGTCTGTTTTTTCTCTTTCTGGATCATGATGTTTCACCTCTGTCTTAAAGTTGCCTCGGACCAGGAAAGACGTCGATCCTTTGAAACGCGAATCCGAGTTCCGGGCCGGGATGTATCTTATCACTGAGACTTCTTGCGGGCAAGGGCAAGGGGACGATTTTTTTCAGCGAACTTTACCCTGATGAGGTAAAATACTATTTAAAGATAAGGGACCGCTGATTTAACTAGTGCTTCCAAATAAGGAGACGGGAACGATGTCAGAACAGGAGAGGCGGAAAGAGCAGGAAACGAGAGCTGTCGAAAAAGTTCGCGCCGCGTTGGATGCAGCGGGCTGTTCGGACATTCCTATCAGGATGGCTGAGGACACTATTTTCACTG
>JAAYOR010000029.1 GCA_012520235.1 Fretibacterium sp. | reverse complement strand
TCCCCAGAAATTCATATTTATTCAGCCGGGATACGATCATGTAAAGCGTCATAAGAGGTCCTGCCGCATTGGCAAGCGCTGAGAAAAAGCCCACGGCAAGCCCGAAGGAGGCGGAGACCACCAGAGGAGGCCTGGCGCTCGGCGGACATGAAAGTTGACGGCGCTTTAAGTAATCGGCAAAAACGTTCATGCCCAGAAGAAAGAGGACGGTCCAGCCAATAAGGACGGAAAAAACGCGACTGTCCACCCACCCGGCTACAAAGGAGGCCACAGCGATCCCTCCCCCCACGAATAACAGGTAAGGGAAACAATAATGCCATCTTGCCTGGCGCCAGTAACGGAGGGTAGAGAGCACATCCCCTGCCATCAATAGGGGCAGAAGCACCCCTACGGAGATCTTAGGCGGAAAAAGAGAGGCCATCAGAGGGACCGTCAGGATGGTGACGCCCGGCAGGCCCGTCTTTGAGAATCCGACCAGTGCGCCTGTCAGGCAGAACATCCCCCAGGAGGCGGGGTCCAGCCCCCAGCTTCCAAGCTCCAGAAATTCATAAAGTTCATAAAAAAGGACCAAAGGCAAGACTCCTTTCTTGAGGCTTTCGCCGTTCTTTATTATACGTTACAAACTCCGCCCCTTTTTCCGAGGTGGGAGACAAAAAACGAGCTCTTTACCCTCCCGGTCGGTGTACAATGGTGGGTAGAATACAATCCCTGAACATGAGGTGAGAACTGTGACGGAGACAACGGATAAGATGAGGAAAGCGCTCTTGCGCATCCGCGTCGTGCAGGGAGATCTCACTCAGGAGGACTCGGACGCCATCGTCAACGCGGCCAACGAGTCCCTCTTGGGCGGCGGCGGCGTGGACGGCGCAATCCACCGTACCGCCGGCCCCGAACTTCTGGCCGAGTGCCGGACCCTGAACGGCTGCCCTACGGGCGCGGCAAAGTCCACTGGAGGTTATCGCCTCAAGGCAAAATGGGTCATCCACACAGTCGGCCCCGTCTGGCGCGGCGGCAGTCAAGGTGAAGAAGAACTTTTGGCCTCTGCTTACCGGAGCTCTCTTCAAGAGGCCGTAAGGCTGGGGGCGCGCACTCTGGCTTTCCCCGCCATCTCGACCGGCGTCTATGGGTATCCCAAAGAAGCTGCTGCCCGGACTGCCGTCAGAACCGTCCTCTATTTTCTGAGCTCGCTCGAAGGGGAAACTCTGGACGAGGTGCGTCTGGTCTGCTTTAGCGCAGATTCCGCTGAGGTTCATAAAAGGGCGCTGGACGAACTCGGGGACAGGCTCCAATGAAGCTGTGGCTGATGCGGCACGGCGATGCCGTGCATCAGGCGGACGACGACCTTCGCCCCCTCTCCGGGACAGGTCGTGAGGAGGCCCGACGTGCCGGGCAATTTCTGGAGCAGATGAAGGAGAGCCCCGCCCTTATCCTTCACAGCACGTTGAGGCGCAGCGCCGAGACGGCCGCTCTGGTGGCACGGGAGCTGGGGCTTGAGGAATGCCTGACCGAACACCCAGGACTAAGACCGGAGGACGACCCGGAGAACTTGGTCTTTGAACTGGATGAGGAGGACGAGGACCTTCTGTTGGTGGGACATCAGCCCTTCCTATCCATCCTGGCGTCCCTGCTCCTGACCCGGGATGCCGGGCAGCTACCGCTGCGATGGACTACAGGCTCCCTTCTTTGTGCGGAACGAGATAGCGGAAGCTGGAAGCTGCTGAGCTTCACCTCGGCCAAGGAGCTGCGAGCTGACTCAGGGGACTGGTGATTTGTGGAGCTGCCCGGCGGCCACATCGTCTTTCACTGCTTTGGTTCAAATAAATTCTGAATAGAACGTTGGAGGGAAGCCGTGACGACAGAAGAAGCTCGGTCTCTTCTCGAGATGGAAAAACACTCGCCCCAAGGGGAAGAACATACATTCCCACCCCCAGGCAAGCGTCTGTGCCTGGAGCTTTTTTCAAGGGAGCCGCGACTGGAGTTTCTCCTGGACATATCGCGTGGCACCATCAGAATCACAAAATACACATTCCAGAACAGGGGCTTTAAAAGTGTGGTTTTGGCTCGTTTGGATATCGACGGAAACCCCCACAGAAATCCTGACGGAGAAGACATTGGCAGAACGCACCTTCATTTGTACGATGAGCTGTATGGGGACAAATGGGCTTACCCGCCACCCCCAATTTTCACCAACCCCTGCGATGCTTTCCTGACCCTTGACCAGTTCTTGGATTTTTGCCATGTCGTGACCAAACCCGTCATCAGCCGTGGACTTTTTTAGCCATTCCGTTATAAAATCACAAGCAAGGAAGGGAGGGGGCTGCGGTGTCCGCTCTGCTGGTTAACGACCTCAAGGGATTGCTCGACGAGTATGTGTCCTGGCTCAAGAACAAGACAGTCCTAAACGAGATAGACAACGATTGGGTTGAGATTGTGACGCCGAGCCTGGACTCTCACAATGACTATCTGCAGATTTACGTCCGCCGCGACGGCTCCAACTATCTCTTGACAGACGACGGCTACGTCATCAATGACCTTTTAATGTCCGGGTGTTCTTTAGACGGAACTCGCAGGGCGACTCTTTTGAAGCAGACCTTGATGGGATTTGGCGTCACCAGGGAGGGTGACGCGCTGACAGTCAGAGCCTCCCGTGCAGACTTCCCGCTTAAAAAACATAACCTGCTCCAGGCCATGCTTTCCGTTGGCGATCTTTTTTTCACCCACTCCCCTCAAACTCCCAACCTTTTTTGGGATGAGGTGATCGAATGGCTGGAGATGAACGAGGTCCGCTATGCCTCTCGCATCAAATTGCCTGGGCGCAGCGGGTATGACCATATGTTCGACTTTCTCATCCCAAAGTCAAAGAAGGAGCCGGAGCGTCTCATCCAGACGGTCAACGCCCCTGACAAAGGCAAGATCTCAGACGTCCTTTTCAAGTGGGAGGACACCAGGGAGATGCGATCATCCGGGACCGTTTTCTACGTCATCTTGAATGACAAGGACAAGGGCTTGCCTTCAAGCGCCCTTACAGCGCTGAAAAACTATTCTCTCACGCCTATCAGGTGGTCCGGCATTGATAGTTTTAAAGAGCATCTTATAGCCTGAGCTTGCTGACGCTTCCCCCTCCGCCTGCGCTTTACCCGTCAGCGGCTAAAGTATACAGTTGTTAGGAGCTCTGATGGATTTTGTCATAGAGCGGTTTCACCTGAGCGACAAGGATATACAAGAGCTTAATGACGGTGGGCTGCCCTCTCACAGGTGATCACAAGACACAAGCGGGCCGTCAGCCCAGCTCAAGGAGGCACATGAAAAAATGCAAAAAATAAAAAAAATGCGGGAAAAAATAAAAATGCTTGGGAAAGTCTTCTGCGTTACTCTTCTCTTTCTCTTCTTTCTCGCGCCGCTCCCCTTTCTGGCTGAAGCTGCGGATTTCGAGTTTCGAGGCTCAATTGAGCCCCAGACCCCAGTGGAACATCTGCTGGCCTTCTACCTGGAAAAATTCTCGCCGGAGACCCTGAAGCTTACCATCGCAGAACAGCCCGACGAGACGGGGCGCTTTCGTGACATCTTCATGGACCTCTCCGGCGTCAACATTGATGAAATAAGGCTTGACACTCTGACCTTCCGGATGCATGACGTGCAGTTCAACGCCCCCGAGAACTGGGCCCAGGGGAACGTAGAGTGTCTGGAAGCCCTTCAGACCTACGCCCTGTGCCATATCACGGAGGAGGATATCAACAGAGGACTGGCAGAGAAGACTTTTGGCCGTGGGCGCGGCGATCACTGGAAGAAGATCGCCCTGGAGATCCATCCCGAAGGCCTGAAGGGCAGAGGAGTCTACCTCGCAAAAGTCCTGTTCGTCACCCTGGACATCCTGATCGAGGTGGACAGCGAGCTGGAAATAATCAAAAACAGGGAGCTCTGGCTGAAAGACCCGGAGGTCCGGATCAACAGGCTGGATCTTCCGGACTACATCACCTGGAAGGCTCTGAAACAGATACAGCCCCTGCTGGATCTCAATCGTGTCCCCTTCCCTCTGAATCTCCACTCCATCGAACTCCAGAAGGGGGCCGCAACCCTGAGCACCCGTCTACTGCCCAAGCCCATCCCGGACGGCATCTCCTACAGCTATAAGGCGGAATAGCACCATGTATGGCATAGATCGCAAGCGATATTTCTGGGTGGGGCTCTCGGCCCTGGCTCAGGGGCTCCTGCTGGGACAGTACCTCACCACGAGCAGCGGGATCTTCCTGGCCTTGCCCCTGATACTGGTGGTGCCCCTTCCGTTTTGTCTGTGGCTGACTCAGGAGCACTGGGGACGCCGTCTCAAACGGCTCCTGGGCGCCTTGGCCCTTGTGCTGACCTTGTTCTACCTCTACAGGCTCTGGTCCGTGTATCCAACGGACGGGGAGCTCCACTACCTCCCCTCCCAGAACATGGACCTGTCCCGCATCTCCGCGGTTATCTTTCTGGTCCTGCCCTTCTTCCAGTGCCGCATCGCGACCTGGAGCTGGCGGGTCCCCTACTCAGACGTGTTCTTTCAGCTCTGCCGCAACGTATTCCTGCTCTTTCAGGCAGCCATCGTCACCCTCGTCTTCTGGGCACTCCTTTTAACAGCCAGCCTGCTTTTTGATATCGTCGGGCTGGATTTTGTCCCCCACGTCCTCTTCAACCCTCTCGTCGCGCTCCCTCTGACAAGCCTCACCATTGCCGTCTCCATCACCCTGGCCCTGAAACGGCCTGGCATTGATTCCCTGGGCCGATGGATCCTCTCCATCCTCGCCTGGCTCCTGCCGCCCTTCTCCGCTCTGTCGCTGGTGTTCCTGCTCTGCCTCCCCTTCTCGGGACTCCAGACCCTCTGGAGCACCGGGCAAGCCAGCTCATTGATGCTGCTTCTACAGCTAGCCACCATCCTGTTGGCCAACGCGGCCTGGCTGGACGGAACCCGATCGCCCTTCTCGAGCAAAGCCGTCAACACCATCTCCCAGCTCTCCCTGCTCTGCCTCCCCGTCTACACAGCCCTCTGCCTTTACTCTCTGGGGCTCCGCGTGCAGCAATACGGCCTGAGCGTAGACCGAATTCAGGCCATCTTTCTGGTCCTCGTGGCAGGGATCTGGGGCCTGGGCTACGCAGGGACGGTGCTGTTCCGTCAGTGGCCCTCCGCCATCGGGCGGATCAACACTCTGGCGACCCTCATCATGTCCGTCATCGTCATCGCCATGAACTCTCCCCTGCTCGACCCCTATCGCTTGGCAGCCAACAATCAGGTAGCCCGCCTGATCAACGGGCAAATCTCCGCATCAGACTTCGATTACCTGTACCTGCGCTTCAACCTGGGGCGATACGGCAACTACGCTCTGGACCGTCTGGAGCGCGCACAGGACCTGCCCAACTCAGCGGATATCCAAAAGCGTCTGGAGGCGGCCCGGACCGTCCCCCCCCGCGAACACTGGAAAGGTGTCAGAAGCAACCTGCCACCCGAAAAACAGCGGCGCGAAATCCTGCAGGGCGCCGCGATTTACCCTAAAGGCCGGGTCCTGCCGAAACATCTGGTTGAGCGTCTTGTCCGGATGTGGGATGACCCGTCCTTCCCGCTCCTCAAGAAGGTACGTCACTCCTCCAGCCTGGCCTTCAGTTATCAGAAAGTTACGGACTCCGAGAACCTCCTGCTGGTCCGACCGGGCATCGGGGCCGTGCTGGAGATCTCTTCCGACGACCTGCGACTTCTCGGCTTCTTCCACGGGAATATCTCCCCGGACGCCCTCGCCTCTCAAGCCCTCACAGTCACCCCCTCCCGCTTCAAGGAGATCTGGCTGGACGGCCAGCTCTGCCCCTTCGTCCCCCTCATCTCAGAGAACCCTATGGACCCGGAGCCGGACCTTCCGCAGGAGGAGCAAGCTCCCTGACCCCCACAGCGCTCGCCGGAGCTCAGATAGAGGTGAGGTGTGACGAGGTCCGCCGCGTGAATCCGTGATAGAGCCAAGGCCCGCGATCATCCCCTCTCCTCATAAAGAGCTCTCAGACAGGCGTCGCTCAGGGCCTGAAGGCTTGATACCTCACGCGCTTGAGGGAGTCCGGAGGCCGCGTAGGCCAAGGGTAGTTCCGTGCAGGCCGTGATCACGGTAAGGTCCCTCTCGCCCCAAAGCTCCTCGACGACCTCTCTCAGGACCTGTCCCGCCCCTGCCCTGTCCCCGGCTTTGACGAACCGCAGGCTCTCCTGAACTTTTGCCTGCTGAGCCTCAGAGGGCTGATGAAGGACGTAGCCAAACCGTTCGGCACACGAGGGATAGATGCCGCTCAAAAGGGTCCCCGAAGTGGCCAGCAACCACGCTCCCTCAGGGCTGCGCCTTCGCGCCTCCTCCACTGTTACCTCTACGATGTGGACGAGAGGAGCCCCAAGCTCCGCTCGAAATTGGTCGATAAAATAATGCGCGGTGTTACAGGGAACCGCCAGAAGCTCCGCCCCCCACTCCACCAGACACTCCAGAGAGCGGCGCAGAAGCGGCGACGGATCCTTTCCCAGCCCCATAATACCGTCGCTGCGATCAGGGATGGAGGGCTCAGAGAGCATCAAAAGGCGCGGGTGTTCCTGATCTTTCCCGGCCGGAGCGTCGCGGGCCAAAAGGCGCAGAAACTCGGCCGCAGCCGCCGGACCCATCCCTCCCAGAACGCCCAGAGTCCTCTCGGGACAACGAACTGAATCAGACATAGGTAAAGCCTCCTCCAAAAAAGAGGGGCACCAGGCCCCTCTTTTTATCACTCAACCAATATCCTCACTGCTTCTTCGGGGCAAGCTCCTTGCTCCCCACCTTGAAACCGGAGAGAGACTGAATGAGCTGCTCGGCCAGACTGTTCATCCTCTCCGCCTGTTCGGTCACGTCCTCAGACACCTGAGCTGAGTTCTCCGCCGATGTCCGGATGGCCCCCATCCTATGCACCACATCCATGTTGGAGCGGGTCACCAGGTCGATGCCGGAGGCTATCTCCCGGCTGGCGGCCGCCTGTTCCTCAGCCACAGCTGCGATATTCTGGATCCTGTCGTTGGCGTTGTTTATCTGCCGCATCGCGTCGGTCAGAGCGCCCTTCGCATCCTCAGCCTTTTGGAGGGTCGTCCCCAGAAGCTCCTCAGATTCCCTGCTGGCATCCATCGCCTCCCGAGCGTTGAGCTGCAGAGTCTCGATGAGGTCATGCACCTGGTGGGCCGCCTCGCCCGATTCTTCGGCCAGCTTGCGAACCGCCTCGGCAACCACGGCAAACCCCCGCCCGGCGTCCCCGGCCCGAGCCGCCTCGATGGCCGCATTCAAAGCCAACAGGTTGGTCTGGCTGGCTATGGACGTGATGACGTCCACGAACTCACCTATCTTCTCGACGGAACCGACCAGCTCGCTCAGCTTCCTCCCGCTCTCCTGAGCCTTCCCATGGAGGGACTCCATGTCCCGGATGGCGCTCTGAACCATGGAGACGGCCTTGTCAGAGACGTTCGTGGTCTGGACGATGAACTCCGCACACTCCGTGGAAGACTGGGCAGCCGTCATCGCTCCGGCCGACATCTCCTCCGTGCCCGCGTTGCTCTCTTCAAGCGCTGAAGCGTTGGAATCGCAAAGCTCCACGACCCCTTCCACGGAGCCCTGCACCTCGACCGCCGACTCGCTGCCGCGGTTGGCGACGCCGAGGAGTGCGTCCGCGCTTTCTGAGACCTCGCTTGAAAGGGTGATGACCTTGCGCACAGCACTGCGCTGCGCCGCGATCATCTCTGAAATGGAGTCCGACAGCCTGCCCAGCTCGTCGCGTCCCTCGTATTGGAAGTCCTCGCGCACGATGGTGAGATCCCCTCCTCGGGCCCGGCCGGCCAGCAGGACGATCCTCCGCAGCGGGGATGAGATAAGACGCGCGATGTAGAGCGCCACAGCCGCCCCCACCAGCACGGCTATCACGGTCAGAGCCGTCAGGACCCAAACGGCGAAGCGCAGCGCTTGCTCGGAGTTCGAGGCTGCCTCTTTGGTCCACTCCTGGGCCTTGATGGAGGCCGCCGCCGACTTCTCGACCAGCTCCCTTCCAAAAGGCTCCAGCTGTACGTAGAGGTTGACGAGCCCCGTGAAGTTCGCTATCACATTGGAGAGCGTCTCAAAGTATTCGGAAGTCTCCCTGACGGTCGCCTCAAGGAGCTCCCGGACCGACTGACGGCGCGTGTCATCAAGGAGCGCGGCGACGTTTTTCTGCATCTCATCCATCTGAGGGTAGAGCTCCTCCAGGGCCTTGACATCCCGGTGGAACATCCCGGCGAAGTAGCGGCGGCGTATCTCCGTCATCTGGAAGAGCAATTGCTCACTCAGGCGGATTCGGACGATCCTCCGCTCGATCTCCTCAGGGTTTGACAGCTCAGCCCCCGTGCTCTCATATTGAAGATCGATGATCTCCTGATAACGCTTTTGAAGCGTCAGTCCTTCATCGGCCAGTTTGGCGATGTTCCCCCGCTTCTCGCCCAGTTTGACGCTCGCCTCCTCAAGCCCCTTCTTCAGGACCTCCATGGGCCCCTCCATCTCCAACACGTCCTTCAAGGAGCTCAACTGAGGGTCGTTTTGATAAAGCTTCTTAGCTGTGGAGAGGTCAGCCTTCAGAGCCTCCAGCTGTTCCCGTCCCTCGCTCAGATAGGTGTCGTCCTCCGCATAGCGATAGCCCCTTATGCTCAGCACGAGAGCCGACGCATTGCGCTCCAGCCTCCCGGTCAGGAGCATCGCGTCGGAGAGCTCACTCAGGAACCGGTTCCCCTCTTGAACCACCGAGATCCTGGCTCGGCTGAAGACCACAGCCAGGATAAAGAGAAAGAGCACCAGGCCAAACCCAAAAACCAGCTTCCACGCTATCCTTGTGTTCTTAAACACCTTGGATTTACAATCTAAACGCAACACCTGAAAGTAGTGGAAACAAAAAGGCCCACAGTTGGCAGAAATTCGCTAGAATGAGTTTGCACACCACAAACAGCGAAGGAGACTGCCTACCATGGGT
>JAAYOR010000002.1 GCA_012520235.1 Fretibacterium sp. | reverse complement strand
AGGCGCTATTCATGGCAGAACTCACGGCCTCCGAGAGCATGGGCCCTTCCAGAGGGAAGCCAAACTTACTTCCAGCCTGTCCCGTGACGATGTGGGCGTGCGTGTCCGGTCGCACGCCCGGCGCAACTCTCAGCAGAATATCCGCACTGTAGCCCAGCCCGGAGGCGAGGTCCGCCAGTAGGGCCAGCTCCATAGGGCCATCCACAACGATGCGTCCCACGCCGGAGCCCAAAGCCATCTTCAGCTCTTCAGCGCTCTTGGCGCTGCCGTGGAGCTCAATACGTGAGGCCGGAAAATTTGCGGACAGGGCTGTGTAGAGCTCTCCACCCGACACAACGTCCAGCCCCAGCCCCTCCTGATCAATGATGCGGGCCATGGCTCGCGTCAAAAAAGCTTTGCTGGCATAACAAGCGGTCGTGCCCGGCCATTTCCCCAGAAAATCAATTCGAATCTCGGCGCAGCGGGACCGGATTATCGATTCATCCAAAACATAAAGAGGGGTCCCAAAGGTGCGAGCCAATTCTACGCAGTCCACCCCACCCCAGAAAAGATGCGACACGATGATACAGCCTCCGATGCTGTGAAGTTCAGCCTGAGGGCATCGCTCTCAGGCGCTCTTCTTTTTTCTACTCCAGAACCCCGGGGGTGCTTCCCGATGCCAGAAGCGTCGTCAGCTCGTCAGGGATGCGAAATTCGCCAAAGCTGTCCGTCACGTTGACGCGCATGACAAGAAGGGCCTGCATGGAGGTTAATTCATTCAGGACGTGGGAGCCTTTTCGGTCTGAGGGCAGGAGGGAGTTTGTAACACGGAAGGGTTCCTCTCCCAGAATGTCCATCCAGAGGGCCGTGCGGTGAATGACCTTATCGATCAGCACCAGCCAGCGCAAGAGTTTTGATGTAGGCAGCATGGAGAGGGAGAAGAGCATATAAACAAACATCGCCTTGGAGAAGACCCCGCGAGGCACTATCTCGCGCGGGAGAGGTTTGTCAAGATAGGTCTCTACGCAATTGAAGTCCGTCGATGTCCGGCATTCATCCAGCTTGGCCATGCAGGCCATATAGGCAAGGAGAAGGGCGGGGACAACAGTCGGCGCGCTCCTCATGCGAAAACGGATGTGCTGCCAGACCGTGCGGCCCCCCTCCAAGGGAAAGCTCAGAGCCTTGGAGGAAAAGGGACAGCATTGCTGCTCCAGCATAGCGTCCACCAGAGCCTGATCGACGATGTTCTCGTAAGGGACCCCCCTCGGCACAATAGGAACGAGGCAAAGGGGGTACATCGGATCATAGGGGACCGCCATATGGTTCAGCACACAGTCTTTAAAGTTGTTCAGAAGGGCCTGAAACGGTATTTTTTCGGTGTTGTAGAGATAAAAGCGGGCCCCAATCGTCAACCCTTTGAGCAGTTTGTAGGTAAAATCGGTCTGCCCCATGGCGTTGACAGCCAGAGGGTTGGCACCGTAGTAGAGGAGTTTTTTCATGATCTCAGGGTCCCGAGCCGCCATCAGAGCTGTGGAGTCCCCATAACCCTGGCTGTTGAAGTCCGGCTCCGCCCCCATCTCAAGCAGGCGATTCACGGTCTGTGCCAGTCCGCGCCGGGCCATCTCCATCAGAAAGGTGTCACGGCGACCGGGGCCAAAAGAGGCAGCGTTGCAGTTCCAACCGTTTTGGATCATCTTTGTGGAGAGTTCCATAAAAATCTGATCCTTCAGGCTATGGACATCCTGAGGTGTCCAACGAACAATGCCAAACGTGGAGAAAAGACGGCTGTCCGGCATAGAGAGGAGCTCCGCCAGGAGGTCGCGCGCCTCCGTCAGATCTCGACCCCGGATGATACGGCTCCTTATGTTTTCAAAGTGAAGCATCGCTTTCACCACCAAGACCTCTCCTTCCAGCGCAACAGAGAAAGGTCCGCCGTCTCTCGACCTCAAGACCTCTCTCCGCTCCCTTCAGACTGCAATCAAACCGGAATGGCTCCGCTCTCACGCTCCGCCACGCGACGCGCCAGGTTATCGTAAAGGGCCGTCAATCTTCCGATCCTTCCGTCCGGCAAAAGCTCGGAGCTCCGTTCAGGCGTGCCCGCCGCAAAGTCCTCAAGGGAGTGCATCTCAAAATATGCGTTCTTGAGCGTGGGTGCGTCACAGCCGAATATCTCCCGATTCATTCTCAGGTCGTGAGGCATCGCAAAATCTTTCTCGGTGCTCTCAAAGCCAAAGAGATAATAGATACGCCTGAAACCGGCCCAGGCAAGGGCCGAAGTGCACATGCAACAGGGACGGTGCGTAGCCAGAAAAAGGCAGTCCTCTGCAGCGGGATGACCCTGAAGTTCATAAAAAAGCTTGATGGTGTAGACCTCCGCGTGCCACAGGGGAGAAAAGGCCGCATGGTTCGTCTCAGCCAACACCAGTGAATGGTCTGAGGCACGCAGTACCGCAGCCCCAAAGACGCGGCTCCCTGTCTCCACAGCCCGCTCGGTCAGAGGCGCAATGTCATGTTCTATGACATCCAGCAGTCTATCAAAAAGTTTTATGTTCATAGCGTTTCCTCTTTGTCGCAAGGGCATCCGCCCGATTTTTCACATAAAAAAGCCGAGGAGGGCCATTTATTTCAGGACCATCAATTTTTCGCCTCTCTGGTAGGTATCGGACAGCTGAGCATAAAGCCTCACGATGGAATCAAGGCGACAACGCTCCGGCGCATCGTTTGAGAGAACCGCAACGGCATCACCCAGAGAGCACCAGGAGAAATAAGCATTATCCGGACGGGGCGCCTCGCAGTTGAAGAGCTCTCGGATCATCCTTCGATCGTGAGGGATGTTGAAATCTTCCTCCGTGCTCTCATACCCAAAGAGGTAAACCACCTTGCGAAAACCAGCCCAGGCAAGGGCCGAGGCACAGAGACAACAAGGCTGATGTGTGGACAAAAACACGCACTCCTCCGCGGCAGGGCGGTCCTGTAGCTCGTAGAACATCTTAATGGTCCACATCTCACCATGCCAGAGAGGTGACATGGCCTCGTGATTGGTCTCAGCCAGCACCAGCGAAAGATCCGAGGCGCGCAACACCGCCGCACCAAAGACCTTACTGCCCATCGCCACGCCCTTTTTAGTCAGAGGGGCAATGTCCCGCTCAATAACGTCCAAAAAGCGGTTGACATGCCGGAGGTCCATCTCCACCATTCCCCTCCCCCTCACCTATTCAAGCCATACCCCTTGCAATTATACCAGTTTAAAGTCTGCTTCCCAAATCTTTTCCTATAACCGTATATTAACGCCGTCAACCAGTGATATACTCCAAGGGATGGGGTGTGCCAAAGGCACTGTCCGTTTGGAAAGGGCAGACTTTCTTGCTCAGGATAGCACAAAACGAAAAGAGGAGGAGCTCAATCATGACACAGGACCTTAACAATCCCTGGCTCGAATTTCTGCTGCAGGCCGAGCTCCCTTTTTTCGACGCGGAGCTTCCTCTGGAGACGCTCCGCATCTCTGAAGCCCTGCGGCTTCTTCTGCGCTTGCCCCAAAAGCTTCTTCCTGCCACCCTGAGCCAATGGAGCGAACTCTGCCATCCGGACGACCACTCGCAGAATCTGAAACTTCTTGAATTCCTCCGGAGCAGTAAAGAACCCTCTCTCTCTCTAAAGCGGAGGCTCTACTGTGGGGATGGAGTGTACCGCCCCTTCCTCCTCAGGGCCTTCTGCCTCCGCATCGACGGGCAGCCCAAACGCCTGCTTGGCTGGGAAACCGAACTGAAGGCCTCTTTACCTCAATCCCCCATTCCCAACCCTCGGCTTCTGGAGGAACTTCGTAAACACTCACTCGCCCTCGCACAGGAGCGTGACCTCCTGAGCCGAAAACTGGCCCTCCAGGCTCAGGAGACCCACCGTCGCCAGAAGCAGCTTGAGGAGGCTCATTCGATCCTGAATGGGTTCCCTCAACCATTCGCTCTTCGCTCGGCAGGAGAGCTCACCTTTGTCAATGAGCTCTTTCGTGCTCTGGCCCAAAACCCTGGCCTAAACTCATGGGCCTCCTCCTCCCAGGACGGCGACGAGCTCTCCGGGCTAGGCCCCTTCGGTCAGCGAACTTTCTCAGCCTCAGTCCTCTCCAGAGGAGAGAGGGGTGAGTTGCTTCTCCTTCAGGACGTCACAGAGCTTCGCGAGAGAGAGCAGGAAGCCTGGAGGCTCCGACGTGCCCTGCGGAAGGACGAATATCTCTCCGCCCCCCGGCCCGGTTTGCGAGATGACGAAGAGCCCAGCCTCCAGCCAGATCTCCCGGCCTCCCTGGGCTCAGCACCTCATGACGAGTCGGAGCTTCTCTCCGAAGTGCTTCGGAAAAGTCTGGATATCCTCACCAACAGCGGACTGTCAGTTCTCCTCCCTTCCCGTTTTAAGCAGCTTCACTCCTCTTTGGAGACAACGCGCCACGCTGAGCTCACCCTGGGAGTCACGGGCATCACCAGCAGCGGCAAATCCACCCTCGTCAACGCTCTCATGGGAGAGCCCCTGCTGCCGGAGGAAACACGCGCCACGACAAACAGCGTGGTCCAGTGCCGCAAGGGCCCCAAACGCATCCTTGAGGTAGAGTACGAGGGCGGCACAAAAGAAAGCTTCATGGGAGGGCGGCTGACCTCCGACCTTCTGGACTCCCTGACTTCGGAGCGCGCAAACCCGGGGAATAAACGCCGCGTCACACGTCTCACCTGGGCCAGCCCAGGCTCCGTCCTGCCGGAGGGGTTAACCCTTTGGGACACGCCGGGGCTGGACGCCTGCGACCTGCAGGGACACACGGACCTGGTGCTGCGGGAGCTCCTTCCCTCCATGGACCTCGTCCTCTACGTCACCTCCATCCGAAGCCGCCTTAAGGCTGCCGACATGGAGCTTCTGAACGCGGTCCTGGAACAGGGACAGCGCGTCCTCTTCCTGCTCTCTCAGACGGACCTTGAGCGGGATGATACGGAGGGAGGACAAGTGATTCACTCCAGACGACAAAAGCTTGCCGCTTATGTACAGGAGTTGCACGATGACGCGGTCCGGGCAGGACTGAAGGGGTTTGCCATCCTCCCCGTCTCGTCCAGACTGGCAGTGACACACTTTTACGACCGGGACTCCGCCGGCTGGCAGGAGTCCAACTTCACCTCTTTGCTGTTTCTGCTGGACTCGTTCCGGACGCATCTGAGCCAATGGAAAACCCTGGCCCGCGGAAAAAGAGCGTTAGTCCTGCTGCGGCGCACCCTCGCAGACCTGGAGCTCTTGGCAAAGACAAAAGGGGACATAGGACGTGACCTCGAACTAGAACGAGAGCAGGAGAGAAGGCAAAAGAATATCTATGAGATCCGGGACTCTCATCGCTGGGCCAGCGCCGAGATATCTGCCGTGCGCAACGAGTGGAAGCGGGAGTTGGCTCCGGGACCTCATCTGGAGCGTATGGCACGAGACACCCGAGACGTCCACACCCTGAAGGGCATCCGGGATCGTTATCTCCGCTGGGGGGCGGACTGGAGTAACCTGACGGCCCGCATGACCGAACGGATGGATCGGGCCCGGTTGGCCTGCCATGAAATTTTAGAGCGCCACGGGCTTGACGCATCGGAAAAGTCAAGGCTTGAGCCGAATCTTCGTATCGAGCTCCCTGACTTCGAGCGCTACATCCGCCATCAGGCCTTTGAAATGCGATCGCGAGGCTGGTTTGAAGACCTTCAGTTCTGGCCCAAAAACAAGACGGTGTTCCGTCAATTCGTGGACCGGGAGAAGATGCTGGAGGAAGGACGCGCGGTCCTGACGGAGCGCCTGAAGCTTCTGGATGAACACCTGAGCTGGTGGGAGCACAAGATGAGGGAGGAGGTCTGCGGAGCCCTCTATCACGAGCTGGCTCGGGAGGTCGAAGCTCTGACCGAGACGCAGCGCGCCATCGAAGAAAAAAAACTTGACCCGGCACTCCTGGACAGCGCGATAAAAGGGCTGCAGGACTGCGAGAGCGAGCTCCGTTCCGCTCTGAACAAGATAGAAACCACCTACCCCTCTCCCCTTTCCACCCTTCCAGAGGGGCAGGAGATCAACACAGCGCCCTCTCCGGAGGAGAGCAGCCCTCAGAGCATCTTTGGACCGCTGTTGGAGGCTTTTCAGGAGCAGAAGTTTCAAAGTCGTTTCTTCAGTCTCCCCACCCTGTCGACTCACAGGCGCATCGTCCTTTTAGGGCTGAGGCGTCACGACTCTCTGCGCCTCCTCTCCCGCCTGGCCCATGAAGCCACGCTGATCGATTCTCTCAAAAGCACGGATGGTCGTGAGTTCAGGGAGGACGAATGGCTTTTCTGCGGTCGGACTCCGCCGTCCTTGCCCTACGTTCCTATTGAAGCTCCCGACTCCATCTTGAACGAGCTTGAGGTCCTGGTCGCCCCCTCAGACACAGCGGCAGGCGCGCTCCCCTTTCTGGATTGGAACGACCTCTTCGCGGAATGGCTGCCCGTGGTGCACCTGGACATCGCCCGCATCGATTCGGGACTGTCGGATCTGGCGCGAGCGCCCTACGCCCAGGCTTTGCCCCATGCACAGCATTGGATCGTCGCCTCGGGACAGGGAGCGCTCTTTCACACCCGTCTCAGTCATCTGGCGACCAACGTTTCGACTCGGCTGGAGGCCTTCATCAGGTTGCGCGGCTACCGAAGCAGCCCCGACTGGTTCGTCTATGAGAATTACGACCCCCGTTACACAGACTTCATCCTGCTGGGGCAACAGCTGGACTCTCGTTCCCGGGAAGAGGACGTGAGAGCAACTCTGGCACTTTGGAAAGATACAGGGCTGGATTTCCGTCCCCCCTTCACCGAGAGCGCCCTTCAGATTGCCTTTTGGAAAATCCCAAAAGAGATGCTGCAGAAAAGTTGAAGCTGCCCCGGAAGCCAATGCCCATACCTAATGGAAATTTTGCGCACCGACGCGCCTTCGGCTAAAATGGACTTGAGACCTCAAACTTCGCACAGACTAAAAAACGAAAAACCAAAAACAATTAACCACGAAGCACGCGAAAAACGCGAAAGCTTGTAAGTTTGCCTTTGAACTGTCCTTTTACTTTGAACTTGATAACTTTGAACCTTGAACTATTCTCTATCACGGACACAAACGCCCACAGAGATTGAGGGCATTTTTTACGCGCACTGAACGCATTTATTTAAATCGAACAAGGGGTGAAGATCGTTGCTTGAAAAAAATGCCTCCTCACCGCCCGACCCGCTCGATCACATGACAGCACGGATCGTCGATGAGCTGGCCGCAGCCCTTTTGCCGCCTCTTAAACTTGCTGTGGTGGAGAAACTGACTGAAAACACAGCAGAGGAACGGAAGGCAAGGCTGGGCATCAACGAAGAACTGAAGGGTTTTCACCTCAGGCTCAAAAAGATTGAGGACGGCATCGCAGCCTTGAAGGACACGCCAGACAAGACCAAGCACAGTTTAGAATCCCTGCTCATCGCCCTGAGAGAAGGAGCGGAGGCCTACCCACTGAAAAACGCCCCCACTCGTGAGGCAGCCAGGCGTCCCAAGGTCACAATGCGTGCCGTTGCCCGCAGCGTTGCCCCCCGCCCGAAACGTCTCTCTCCGCCTCTACTGGCCGCAAGTCGCTTCCGAGGCCTTTCAAACGCCCTCAAAAAAAGAGAGACCGAAGGTCTTCAGGAGCTCATTGAACAGCATATCCTCGAGTGGGAAGGCTTTTTGCGCGGAGCCACTCGCGCTCAGACCCAGGAGCTTGATGCCCTCTCCCGGGAAGTTTCAGAACTGCAAAAAGACACCCGGGCAGCGCTGCTTCAGGAGCTGAGAGAGCTTTTACTTCATGAGTTTGCAGAAAAAAACGAGGCTCAGCTCAGAGAGGCGCGCACGGACGTCGCAGAGCTGGTCCAAAAAATGGCACTGTTTCAAAGACTTGCCGTACTTATAGGAGGGCTGTGTGCCGGAGCCCTGCTCTTTCTGGGCATCGCCGTCTGGCTCAGCTAACTTAAACTTTACAGATGCCTTGTTGAAGAAAGTTCAAAGTTCAAAGATGTTTCAACCCTTAATTTGAACTTTATAAACTTGATAACTT